>NZ_JBIALO010000007.1:0-351076 GCF_042873595.1 Streptomyces sp. NPDC004629
TCTCGACAGGCTTCACGGTCTCCAACTCCACGGCGGTGTCAGTCACTTGACGTCTCTCCCATGATCGTCAGATCCGCCGTTAGATTTACACTCCCGGGGGATCAGCCGATGATGTCCGTGTAGCCGTGTCCAGTGACGGTGTCGCCGGCGAGGGTACCGGTGACGGTGCACACGCCGCCGTAGAAGCCTACGTCGGCGGCGGACAGCCGACGGTGGGTGATCTCGAGGATGCCATCGAGGCTGGGGACGGTCAGCGTCCAGACACCGTTGCTCTCGGTGCGTCGGGCGCCGGTGATGATGTGGGTGCCGTCGGCGGTGAGTTCGGTGAGCCAGGAGGTGCCGTCGCCTGTTGTGTCCCAGACGCTCAGGTAGCGGCCGGCACCGAGATCGAGGCCGAGCCAGGTGAAGCGCGGGGGATGCGTGCCGGGCGACACCCACTGGCGGTCGAACCAGGTGCGCCCGTTGACCTCGTACGTGGTGCCGTCGGCGGTGAGAGTGCCGGAGGTGGTCAGGCCCGGCAGGGCGTACTGCCCGGTGGTCCCGCCGAAGAAGGGGAAGATCCCGGATCCGCCGCTGTAGAGCACGGGCTCGTCCCGTCGGAGGGTGAGCTGGGCCGATGCGCTGTCCGTGGCACCGGTGAGCTCCAGCTTGTTCAGGTCTCCGGCCATCCCCAAGAGCGGGGTCCGGATGTCGAAGCAGTCCGTGGACAGCGTCACGGTCCCGGGGCTGTCGATGCTCCTCAACTGGCTGGTGTGGCCGTCCGGCTCCTGGAAGAAGGCGACTGTGCTGTGCACGGCGTCGTGCATCGTCATCGTGTGGATCTTGGCCCAGAACACGGTGTCCTCGGCCTGGAGCCTGGCGGTGAACCACCAGGAATCCATTGCCCGAGCAGAGGCTGCGGGGAGTGTTTCGGCGGCGTTGATCAGGGTGGGGTGCGCAGTGTTCATGGTGTCTCCCGAGGTGGGTGGCCGTGACCGGCCGGAGCGGTCGCGTCAGACGGCGGCGATGTCGATGGACTTCTCCTTGAACCGTCCGGCGAACAGTGTCCGCACCGCGTGCTTGCCGATCCGGGTGCCCAGTAGCTGCTGCATGGCGGTCCGTACGGTCTTGTCCCTGCGGCTCTGCGGGACGAACATCGTCAGGCCCTGAGCACGGCCGGCCTTCTGCTGGATGGCGATGAAGGGGCGCAGCCGTTGCTCCCATTCGCGCAGCGCCCGGGTGAGGTTGCCGGGGTTGCGCTGGATGAGGGTGCCCAGGAGGTCGGCGCCGGCCATCGCGGTGGAGGCGCCCATGCCGGAGTAGAGCGTCAGGCACCAGGCGGCATCGCCGAGCAGGACGATGCGGTCGGTGTGCCAGGTCGGCATCTCCACTTGGTGGACGGAGTCGAAGAGGTGGTCGTCGGCCTGCTCGAACTGGTCCAGGAGGTTGTTCAGGATGGGCCCGGCGGGTTCAGGTCCGAAGGCCCGGCGCAGTGAGTCGATGGGAGGGCGCCGGAACTGGGCGTCCTCGTCGTCGGTACGGTAGTTGAACAGCACGCCGGGCTCGTGATCCGCGAAGGGAAACGTCCAAACGGATCGGCCCGGTTCGGCCAGTACGAGCCCGTCGTTGGGCCGGTAGCCGGGGACGGGCTCCTTGAGGATGGTGGCGCCGATGATGTGGTTGAGCGGCCGGAGGTAGTCGCTGTCGGGGCCGAAGGCGAGGCTGCGCGTGGTGGAGCGCAGGCCGTCGGCGCCCACGACGAGGTCGAAGCGCTCGGTGACTTCCGGCGCGACCTGTTCGCCGGTGGCGGTGTGCAGGCTGACGTCGACGCCGTCGGGGTGTTCGTCGATGGCGACCGGTGTGGTGCCGAAGCGGATCTCGGTGAGGGGCGCGACGGCGTCGTACAGGGCGCCCTCGATGTCGCCACGGAGTAGCAGGCGGGGCGCCCCGGGCAGGTCGCCGTAGCCCATGCCAGGCCGGCGGCGGCCTGTCCGGTCGATGTCGTAGGTCTTGCCTTCGTGGTCGGTGCGGTCGCCGATGGCGTCGAGCACGCCCATGCGCTCGGCGGTGGCGCGGCCGGTCTCGAAGAGGCCGACGAAGTATCCGGCGGGGCGGCGTCCGGAGGCGCGTTCGACGATGACGGGTTCCCAGCCGACTTCGCGCAGGCGCATCGCGGTGGCCAGGCCGCCGATGCCCATGCCGACGATCAGGGCGCGGGGTGTGGGGGTGTGCATGGCGTCCTCTCTCGTTCTTCCGTGTCCTTGGCAGGTGTTCTTGATCAGAGGTGGAAGGGCCCAGCGGTTCTTGCTCAGGGCCCTTGCTCCGCCGGCGCGGTCACATGTGGACGGCGGGTGCGGCGTGGGGGTCCTGCTTGGGGGCGCCGGGGCGGAAGAGCAGGCCGCAGACGATCGCGCCGACGGCGAAGAACGCGGCGGACCATGTGTAGGCGGTGGAGTAGCTCTCGAGGGCGGACTGGGCGACCACGTCCGGCGTCGGGGTCTTGCCGGCCATGAAGTCATTGGCGGCACTGGCTGCCAAGGTGCTGAGCAGGGCGACGCCGATTGAGCCGCCGATCTGCTGCATGGTGTTGACGCCGGCGGAGCCGACCCCGGCGTCGGCCGGTGCGACGCCCTTGGTGGCGGTGCTCATGGCCGTCGACATGACCAGGCCGAGACCGACGCCGAAGACGATCAGCGGAGGCAGGATGTGGGCGGCGTAGCTGGAGTCGGTCTCCAGCGCGGTCAGCCACGTCAGGCCGGCGGCGGCGAGGAGCATGCCGAGCGGAATGACCACCTTCGGGCCAAGGCGCGGGGTCAGCATGCTCGTGGCCAGCGTGGCGGCGACCATCGTGGAGCCGATCATGGGCAGGACGGACAGTCCGGTCTGGACCGGCGAGTAGCCGAGGGACTGCTGCAGGTAGTAGGTCAGGAACAGGTTGACGCCAAACATGCCGGCAGCGCAGATGAACATGGCGAGGAAGGCGGCACCGCGGTCCCGGTCGAGCAGGATTCGCAGCGGCAGCAGCGGGTGCTCCACTCGGGTCTGAAGCCATACGAACACCGCCATGAGCACCGCGCCTGCGGCCAGGAAACCCCAGGTGCCCGCCGCGGCCCAACCAGCCGTCTCAGCGTTCGCAAACCCGTAGACCAGGGAGAAGAGCCCGACGGTCACGGTGATCGTGCCGGGCACATCGATCTTCACGTTCCTGTCGCGGGCCTGGTCGGGCAGGAACACCAGGGCACCGATGAGCGCGATGCCGGCGAAAACGAGGTTCACGTACAGGCACCAGCGCCAGTCGAGGTGCTCGGTGAGCAGACCGCCGAGAAGGAGGCCCACGCCGCCGCCCGCACCGGCGACCGCGCCGTAGATGCCGAACGCCTTCGCGCGCTCCTTGGCGTCGGTGAACGTGGTGGTCAGCAGGGCAAGCGCGGTGGGGGCGAGCAATGCGCCGAAGGCGCCCTGCAGAGCCCGGCCGGCGACCAGGATGCCGAAGCTCGTGGCGGCGCCGGCCAGGACAGATGTCGCGGCGAAGCCCGCGAGTCCGATGATCAGGGCGCGCTTGCGGCCGATGAGGTCCGCGATGCGCCCGCCGAGCAGGAGCAGGCTGCCGAAGCCGAGGGAGTAGGCGGTGACCACCCACTGGCGGTTGTCGGCGGAGAAGCCCAGATCGGCCTGGGCTGAGGGAAGGGCGATGTTCACGATGGTGGCGTCGAGCACCACCATCAGCTGGGCGATCGCGATGACCGCCAGGATCAGCCAGCGGTGACTGTGCCGACGGCCATCGGCCCTGTGCCTGGCGTGGTCGGCCTGCGGCGGGCTCGGTGCGTGGGTGAGGGGCGTGCTCATTGGCTTCTCCGAACGGGGGAACACTAAATGGAGATTAAATCTCCGGTTGCCGAGTCCACGATAGCACTAAGATGGAGATACTTTCTCCACTTAGCTGGGTACAGTGGAGCCATGAGCCGCCGAACCCCCTCCGCCCCGCCCTCCGAGAACACGTCGCCCCGCCCTCTGCGGGCGGATGCGGAGCGCAACAGACGCCGCATCATCGCGGCAGCTCAAGAGGTCTTCGCCAAGCGGGGTCTGGAGGTCACGCTCGACGACATCGCCCGCCACGCGGGCGTTGGCGTCGGCACCGCCTACCGCCGCTTCGCCAATCGTGAGGAACTCATCGAGGCCGTCTTCGACGACGCGTTGCAGCACCTGAACGGCCTGGCGGAGGCCGCCCTGGCCCATGAGGACCCCTGGGAGGGACTCGTGCAGCTCTTCCAGGCCGCCGGACAGGACTTCGCCCGGGACCGCGGACTGCGCGAAATCCTGCTGGAGAGCGCGCACGGCAAGGCGCGGGCTACCACCGTCCGGGAGCGGCTCACCCCTGCCATCAGCCTCGTCATCGCCCGCGCCCAGCAGGCCGGTCAGCTACGTGGCGACATCCAGCCGACCGACTTTCCCCTCATCCAGCTCATGCTCGGGGCCGTCGTCCAGCGCAGCCAAACCGTCACCCCCGACCTGTGGCAGCGCTACCTCGTCGTGATCCTCGACGGTCTGCGTCACAAACGCGTCGGCCCGACACCGCTGCCGCAGCCGCCCCTCAGCGAGGCCGAGTTCGACCGGACGCGCACCTGACGCTGCTCTCAGGTTTAGGTTTACCCTTTGTGAGCTTGGTGTTCCTTGATCGATTCGGCGCGTTTGACGGTCTTGCCGACGCCATGGCGTCTGGCTCGGTGTGAGTTCTTGGAACCGAAAGGAAAGCCCGGGTCGGTACGGGTTCGGTGCGGCGTTCCCTGTGCTCCAGTTCCGCCAATGCCGACGGCATACGGCATTGGCTCCAGGTCGAATCTCCGGAGGAACGACTGCCACCAGCGGTCGATGGCCGCCGGCGTGACGCTGTCCGCCGAGGACCACGGCCAGACGGGTTTCGGGGCGCGGTCGCCCGGCAGATGCTCGGCCTCCAGCCGGATCAACGTGCCGTGCAGGATGGGCAGTTCTTCGTGTACGTGGTCGAGCCAGGAGCCGCGATGGGTGAGCCGGGGGCGCATCCGGTCCCAGGCGGTCGCCTCGGCTGTCCCGTAGCGGGTGGTGTCGGTGGATGAGGTGACGTCGGGAGTGTGCCAGGTGACCGGCCTGGCAAGGGTGAGGACGCCGCCGTGTCGGCGGGCCGCCCGCCACGCGGTCCGGAGCGGGTCGGGTCGGCGTCGCGGACCATGACGCGGTCCGAGCGCAGTGCCCGACCAGCACCACCGGCAGGCCGGCCCGGGCGTGGGAGCGGTAGGCGGTGTCATATCCGGAGTTCATGACGATCAGAATCTCGGGATCACCCGGTGGACGAGGTCGCGGAGTTGGCGGGCGGTGACCCGGGTGGCGTCGTCCGCCCGGCCCAGGAGGTGCGGGCCCTTTCCAGGGCGGCGAGGAAGGAGGACGGCCGGCGGGGCACGAACTGCTTCGAGCCGCGGTCCCCGCCTCCGTAGACGTGGCAGAACAGCCGCTCGTCGCTGGTCGGCGCGTCGGGTCGCAGCCAGTGCGACACGTCTACGAAGGGCATGATCCGCCCGTCGGCCGCTCTCGGCAGTGGCAGGCTCGGCCAGGACCCGGCGCAGCCGCGCGGGCTCCAGCCAGCCCCGGTCCAGTGCGCCGTGCAGGGCTCCGTGCCTGCGCCGGTGGACGGCCGCCAGCGACAGCTCCACCAGTGTCCTCACCGGCCCCTCCGCGCAGAGCACCGCGTCGGTGAGTTTGAAGAATGCGTCCGCTGGCTTGCAGAGACGCTCGTAGAACTCGACCCGACAGCAGAACAACAGGCCCAACGGCTCGCTTGCGGGCACATCGACGGGCCGACTCATGCGCAGCGGCCGTTCCCTCGCCTTCGTGACTCGACATCCCGAAGCGTGGAGAACAGGCCGCCTCAGCTGTTTTGGGAAGAGCCGCAGGTCGGCAGGACAGTGACCCGCGATGCAAGACGCCCAATCTTAGCTGCGGTCGCCCAACCAGTGCTGGTCAGCTCCCAGATGAACTGGAGATCATGCGTCTCGTCCCACCCTTTCCGGTGATCGTCCCCGGCGACGGTACAGCGGGGCGGCAGATGCAGAGCTTCCCGTCCCGACTCCGACGCATTCGATCTCGCGGATCAAAAGCTCTGTCCGCCCATCTGATGAGCCGTCGATGGGAGCCCGGGCCGCCGCCGGGCTCGTCGTCGGTCGGGCAGCGATCGCGATACAGACACATGCTGTGTGAGTCGGCGGCGGGCAGAGCTGGGTCAGCAGATCGCAATCCTACCTGGATGTGTCGGCGGTATGCGCCGCGAAAGAGGCGGGATGTACCTGCTCGGCGCTGTCTCGGACGCAATACATGGTCCAGTAGCGCTCGGCGAGCTCGTCTGGGTCGACGACGGTGATCGGCGCCCCGTTCGGGAGTGTCGGTGGCGAAGTGCCGGCAGCCAGTGCCGAGGCTGCCTCTCCGAGCTCGCTGCGGGCGATGATCGATCCCACGGTCAAGGTCCCCGCGTAGACGCCGCGTTCGGCAAGTTCGCCGTACAGGGAGTACCAGTAGTTGCGAGCTGCGGCCATAACAGGGCCCAGCCCGCTCATGAACGGCATCGGCTGCAAGGCTGAATAGCCCTGGGTCAGAAGAAGAGCGCCGTCGCCTCGCTCGAGCATCTCTGGCAGTACCGCTCGGACAACCTCGACCGGGGTGAGGAGCAGCAGCCGGGACAGCCTGACAACAGCCGCCGCATCCAGCTCGGTGGCCGGGACCATGCCGAGCTGGCTGCCGATCGGCCCGTACTCAACCACGTCGATCCGGCCCATCCCGGCCTGGATCGAACGGATGAGGTCGGTGACGTCCTCGTACGCAGCTAGGTCGCCGGGGAACGGGGTAGCGTCGACACCGTCGGCGGCCAGTGTCTTGACCAGAAGGCCGAGGCGCTCGTGACGCCGAGCGACGAGGGCGACTCGGAAGCCTTCTCGGCCGAACCGGCGGGCGACGGACAGGCCGAGGCCCGTTCCGCCGCCGAGGACGGCAATTACGCGATTCACGTGTTGACTCCTCAAGTTACTGATTGGTGGCGGTCGCCGTGAGGGCCGTAGCAGGTGGCAAGGACGGTACGGTGACCGCGACAACACACAGCGAGTTGGGTATTGCTCCCGGCGAAGACCACCCACGCGACTTCATCCGTGCCCCAGCCGCGCATGTACTGCTGTGACGGCGACCAAGGCGCAGGGGCCCGGCCCTGACGTACCGAGCGCCTGCTCCACTCGTTCGTGAAGTTGTACCGGCCGGTGTCGGAGGCAGTTTCCGAACTGGCGACATTGGCACGAGACCATCCGGGGACCAGAGCCGCCGTGCCCCAGGATCAGCTGGGCACGGCAGCGAGGTTCCGCGACGCGATCCAGTCCCGGTGGAACCGGACGGCTTCAGGGTCTGCGTAGTAGACCCGTTCACCCTTGATGCGGCCGTTCTCGTAGGAGATGACACTGCAGAAGGACCACGTTGGCCTCAATCCGTCATTGAGGTCCAGTGTCATCGTCCCCTCGTCGATCAGTACGTCCGTTCCAGCGCTCCGTGCCCTCAAGTTCGTGCCGATGACACGCGGAATGATGTCCTCGATCAACGCGGAATAGAATCGGCGGATCGCGGCCGTTCCGGCAAGGGCTACGCCACAGAATTCGTATTCCGGAGAGTCGTCCAGGGTGGCCATCACCCGTTCGACATCGAGCGCCATTTCGGCCACGACATGCTCGAGGTGCAGGTCGAGCATGGCCTTCTGCTGCGCAGTGGCGGGGGTGTCGTCATTCACGGTAGAACTCCACATCGTCGGGGTGATCGAAAGGAACTCTTCGGCACAGGGGAGGTCGTCACTTGTCCCTTTGGGTTGCTGGGATGCGGCCGATGGCGGGGTTATTGTCCTTCTCCTGGGACCGTGCAGGGCCCTTGAGATGCCGATCGAAGAATTCCCTGATGACGTCGAAGGAATAGATACCCGGGACAGCGTCCGCGGGGGACCTCGTGCCGCTGCTCAGCACCCTGCTCGGAGCCTCGCCCTCAGCTGCCAGTCGCCCGGCGTCGAACAACGGGTGCGTCGAGACGTCGCCGACGCCGGCCCGGTTGAGGAAGCCGTGCC
This sequence comes from Streptomyces sp. NPDC004629, assembly GCF_042873595.1. Classification (NCBI taxonomy): domain Bacteria; kingdom Bacillati; phylum Actinomycetota; class Actinomycetes; order Kitasatosporales; family Streptomycetaceae; genus Streptomyces; species Streptomyces sp. NPDC004629. The sequence continues at coordinate 8,093 of NZ_JBIALO010000007.1, forward strand.
GGTAGCCATCGAGCAAGTACAGCGTGGACTCGACCTGCTGAACGCTGAGCGCCTTGTGCAAGAGGATGCTGTGGCTCGGCGGCACCAGCACATCGGCGTCTCCGTGAGCGATCAGGAAGGGCGGGGCGCCGGCGGCGACCCACGTCACGGGATTCGCCATCTCCGCCAACTCGCGACATTCGGCTGGGGCGCCGCCCAGGAGACGTGCCTCGGGCGAAGGTCCTGAGCCGAACCCGGCCCCATCTGCGGCGGCCAGGATGTCGACCGGCCCATAGGCGTCGGCCACGGCCTGCACCGCGCAGCTTCCCAGTCCGTCCGGCTCTCCCGCGACCGTGTCCACCGTGCCTGTGACGCCGGCCAGCGCGGCCAGGTGTCCGCCCGCGGAAGACCCCCACAATCCCATCGCGGAAGGGTTGATCCCGTATTCCCGGCTGTGCATGCGCAGGTGTCGGACCGCGGACCGTACGTCGATGAGCTGGGCGGGGAAGATTGCCTGCCCGCTCAGCCGGTACTCGATGCTGGCCATGACGTAGCCGTGGGCGGCGAACCAGCGGTGCAGGCCCGAGGTCAGTGTGCGGTCGCCGGCCCACCATCCACCGCCGTGCAGCCAGATGATCGCGGGATCGTTGCCCGTGGGCCGGTCCGGAAGGACCAGGTCCATGAGCAAGGGTCCCGTGTCCCGCTGGGCGAAGACCTGGTCCTTGAGCTCGCGGGTCACCTCGGACCGCCGGAGCGGTAGTGGCGGACGGCGGCCTGTATTGGGAGGACCGGTCGCCTTCCTGCAAGGGAGGACCGTTGGGGCAGGGCAGCTGACATTTCTGTCTCCTCGATTCGGATCGGCCGGGGTCCCGACACCGTCGGCACCCCGGCTCGGACGCTGAGTGTCGCGGGAGGTACTGACCTCAAGGGTGGGTGATCACTCTGATCAAGCCACCCGCCAGTGCCGCGTTCTTCGTGAAATCGGCGTTCATCCGGATGCGCTCAGGGCCGGGTTCCGCCTCCCAGAAGGGGAAGCCGGCGAGGGTCGTCGGGATCAGCGAGCCGACCAGTACTGCCGCCGCCACCCGCGGGATTCGTCCGGCGATGAGGCTGGCACCGGCTGCGCACTGGACAGCGGCGTTCAGGCGGACGAGATCGCGGTCCTCGAAGCGATTCAACGGCGCGACCCGCTTCTTCAACTTCCCCAGGAAGTTTCCGGCCGCGTGGGTGGGGCCCTCGGGATGACGGAATACGAGGGAACCGCCCATCAGGAACACCGTGCCGAGAGCGGCTCGACCGGCGAAGCCACCGACCGACCGCGCCGACGAGAGCAGCGGGACGGCGACCGCGTCGTACTTGCCGGCGGTCATCGTGCACCAGCGGGAGTGATGGTGAGCATCAGCTTGCTCCGCCTCTCTTGTCGATGGCGTTCGAGTCGCTCGCGGTACCGCGGCGAGAGATCGTCCTCGGACCACTGCAGGTCGCCCAGAACCTTGACGTCCACGCTGGACACGCCGTCCAGAGCGGAGAGCCGTTCGCGGGTCTCGTTCGCGAATGAACCCAGGAGGACACACGTCGGCTCCGTCACGCCGACAGCCACCGAGACATGGCAGCCGCCCTCGGGATCGTCGTCGACACGTACGTCCCGTACCAACCCCATGTCTACGAGGCCTGCGGGTGCCCCTGCGTTTATGCTGCACGGATCGATGATCGTGTTCAGGACATCCTGGACCTGCTCTGTGGTGACGCTCACGACACACCGCCCAACTGCGACACGCGGGCCACAGTGTTGCCTCCCCAGGCAGGTGCCAGTTCGGCCGTGTCGAACTCGTCGCCGGACACCCGGTCGCGCAAGTCCTGCTCGTCGATACCGTGCATGCGCAGGAAGTTGCTGCCGAGGATCTTCGCCTTTCGCTCCTTCGTCAGCTCCGGGTACCCGTGGCCCTCGACGAGATCGCGAGGCATCTCGAAGTTCCAGAATGCCTTGAGCAGGGGCTGCGGGTGTGCCGCGTCGCAGCCGGTGGCCCAGATGATCCGGTCCTCGGCGAACGCTGCCAGGAACGCTCCGATGGCCTCGGCGAACCGGCGCGGCGCGGTGTTGACCATGAAGGACGTGCCCTCGAGGTTGACCACCACGTTGGGCAGGCTCTGCAGCATCACCGCGGTCTCCTCGACGAAGGCCATGCCACCGTGCACGATCTCGAAGGTCAGGTCGGGGAACGCCAGCGCGGCACCCTCCACGTCACCGAGCCCGAGGGCTGAGACGGGGCCCGGGCCGAGCGGAAGTGCCTTGTGGATGCCGATCACCTTGAGGCCGCGCTCACGGGCCCGCTGAAGGACTGGGAAGCACACCTCCGGATCGGACAGGTCGAGCCCGAGGGTCCGTCCGTCCACGGTGTCGATCGGGTAGAGCTTGAGCGCCTGCACCTTGTGCACGTCCACCAGTTCGTCGACCCTGTCGACAGCCCCCGGGCGCAGCGGGGCGACCGCACCGTAGATCAGCGTCCGCTCGGGCCACAGCTCCCGCATGCGCAGGCCGGCCGCGAGGTCCGACCCACCGTCCACGAACTGCGAGTAGATGGGCGTCTCGTGGTAGACGATGACGTCCGACCAGCTCTCGGCGAGGATGGCGCGTCCGATGGTCTCCGCGCCCGCCCCGTCCATGTAAGTCTTGCGGTCAAGCGCATACTCCGGCCCGCCGGCCCCGCAGTGGCCGGCGTAGAGTACCTCGCCGATCATCGGCCCGATGTGCGGTTGGACGATGTTCTCCGGACGGAAGTTGTACTGGTGGGCGACGCCCTCCACGACGAGGTGGTTCTCAATCATTACTGCTCCTTGTGGTGGGTGGGCCGATCGAGCAACTCGGTGACGGCCTCGATGGCGCTTGCGGCGTGCTTTGCGTCGGTGTCTCCGTCGGCACCTCCAACGCCGATGCCGCCGATGACCTCGGCACCGTCGACGACGATCGGAAGCCCGCCCGGCACGGCCAGGAGCTGTGAGTCGATGAGGTGGGGCGGGGCTGCGGCGAGCGCCGGAGTGACCGCGAACTGGGCGAAGAGCGCAGTGTCGGTGCCCATGACCGCCGCGGTGTAGGCCTTGCGTCGGGCCGTCTCGATCCCGACGGGCCCGACACCGTCGTCGGCGAGCAGCACCCGGGTGATCCCGCCGCGATCCACGACGGCGACGGCGAGGTGCAGACCCTCGCTCCGCCCGGCAGCGATCACGGCATCAGCGGCCACGCGGGCGGCGTCGAAGGCGAGTGGCGCTCTCATGACGCATCACCGGTCGGCTGCGACCAGGGCGAGTCCGGGGTGGTTGACCTGCCGTGTATGGGCATCATCAATGTCTCCTGCCTGGTGAGGTGGCCGACCGCGCTCGATGGTCGGCTGCTTTCGACTCCCTGGGTGCGGCCCACTGGGCGGTGCACTCCGAGGAAATCCAGATGCGGCATCCTGCTGGGCTGCTTCCCGGAACCCGTCGTCAGGGCCTCTTGCCATGCCGCGTCGTCGGCCTCGGCGGTGGTGGGTACGCCGGTCACGATGTCGATGCGGCTTGGCGGTCGAGCGCCTGGTCTTTCGATGCGGCCGTGAGCGGGCCGGAGTTCTCGGACGGCTCGCCGAACCAGCGCCGCACGACGCACCGGAGGGCTTCGTGCGAGTCGGGTCCAGCATCGCCTGCCCACGCGACGTAGCCGTCGGGACGGATGAGCATCGCCTTCGGCGCATGGCCGCAGGGTGCGACGACGACGTCGATGCGGTCGCTCCAGGGCGCCACGACCTCGCCTGTGGTTCCGTCTGCGGTGTCGAGCAGGACGGGACGGGCTTGGCCGAGGAGGTCGGTGACCTGTCGACCGTCGTCCAGCGTCCAGTCGGGAACGAAGAATCCCGCCAATGCGTGGTGATCACCGGTGTCGTAGCGCACGTCGCCACCGCCAACCATGTGGGCCAGGTAGCTCGCGACGTCGGGAATCGCGAAGACTTCCTCCAGCAGGGACCGGAGCGCGGTCACCTCACTGCCGGGACTCATGAGCGCGAGTTGTGCCATGGAGTGCCTCATGAGGCGTTCACCCACCGCATGTCGCTCCGTGAAGTAGGTGTCGAGCAAGTCGGCCGGTGCCCAGCCTTGGACCGTGGCAGCGATCTTCCAGGCCAGGTTCACGGCGTCCTGCAGGGCGAGATTCAGCCCCGGTCCGCCCATCGGCGAGTGGACGTGCGCGGAGTCCCCGACGAGGAACACGTTGCCGGATCGGTAACTGTCGGCCAGCCGAGTGTTCTGACCATCGATCTTTCGCAGCGCGTGGGGCCCCGGCCCCGGCGGCACGTCGAATTCGATCTCGGTCCCGACGACACGGGCGACGCTTTCCCTGAATTCGTCGAACGTGACCTCCCGCGAGCCGTCAGGCGCTCTGAACTCGACGGTGCCCATCAAAGTCCGACCGGGCTGCGGTTCGATGAGCAGCAGGCAGCCACCCTCGAACCGGGTGTGCCCGAGGTTGGCCTTTCCGACACCGGGAATCTCCAGACCGCCGTCGGGGGTGCGGTTCCGCTCTGGCAGCGAGACCTGGCCACCGCAGCCGACCGTGTCGTGGGTGGTGCCGGGGAAGCCGATGCCCAGCTGCTTCCGGAAGACACTTCGGGCGCCGTCGGCCGCGACGACGATGTCCGCCGTCAGCTCGACCACCTCGTCACCGCGTTCCGCCTTGAGCCAGACCTTTTCGTTCCGCTGGTCGAACTCCAGGAGTCGATGGCCCCATCGGATGTCGACGCCCAGTTCCTCGGCCCGGTCGACGAGGTGACGGATCAGTTTGGGCTGAGGAATGAACTCGGTGTACATCGGGTGGTGGGGCACCTGCTGCAGCGGGACTGGGATTCCACTGAAAGTGAATGCCGTGTTTTTGGTCGGCCTCTTCTGCGTACCGGTGATCCGGGTGTAGAGCCCGCGCATGTCGAGCATGCGCAGGACCTGGCCGACCAGTGCGTTCGCCTTCGGCTCCGGGCTCGGACCGGGACCCGACTCCAGGACCACCGCCGTGATGCCGGCGAGGGCGAGCTCATCGGCCACCATCAGACCGCTCGGTCCCGCTCCTACGATGACCACACTGTGGTGTGGACGAGCCTCCCCCGTGCCGTCCGCGCTACGTCCCCTTGCCTGTGCGATCTGCATCTTCGCCTCGTCTCCTTTGCTCGACGTGGTCCCGAGGACCCGACGAGCGGTGTTTTCGGGGCACATTGCGTACCGATTGGCCGCGTTGTGGCACTTTCGGAACCACAGTCGGCACCCGGCCCCGGGGCAACGCTGCCTTTCGTCACTCAAATGCTAAACAGGCGTCGGCGCTTGTTCCAATGGGTGTAGGTGATGAACAACAATCAGCAGATCTATACAAGGGCTTTCAGTAGTGCGCCGCGCAGCCATTCACATCCAGGATCCCCGGCGTTTCGCGGGTTCCACACCATGTCGACTGCCTGTGATGGAAGAGGTATCGGTGACTCGTGCACCCGAAGGCCGCCCTGCTGGGCAAAGAATTCCGCCAGTCTCCGTTGCAGGAGTGCCACCATTCGGGTATGACGTACCAGGGCGGGAATCATCATGAAGTCGAAGACGCTTATCTGGACGTTCAGGTCGGGCAGCGTGCTTTCCAGGGTCCGTTGGGCGTCAAGACGAATTCCGTTGTATTCGAAGACGACGTGAGGCAGCCCTGTCAAGTCATCGACGGTCAGCGTGTCTCCGATGTGCCGATTGGCGGCATCGGCCACCACGACCACATCCTCGCGATAGAGCCGATCGCGGGGAAGGGGAGTTCCGATGCTCGCCGGCAGCAGGGCGACGTCCGCCGACCACGGGAACGTGGTGAAGTCCGCCATGGAGCTCTGCGGCTCCATGAGGACCTGCACTCCCGGAGCGGAGCTCGCGATTGTGGCGCTCAGTGACGGAAGGACCACCACACACGTTGCGCTCGAGGCGGCGATGCGAAAGGTACGACGGGTCGTTGCGGGGTCGAAATGGCCGGGAGACAGGACCTGGCTCCTGACACTCTCCAGGATCGAATTGACCGGCGCGATAAGCGCCTCGGCTCGCGCGGTGAGGACGCTCTCGCGGCCGACCCGGACCAGAAGCCGGTCCCCCAGCGTACGCCGCAACCGGCTCAACGCGTTGCTCATGGCGGGCTGGGTCAGTCCGACCTCCTGGGCGGCTCGCGTGACGCTCCGGTGCTCGAGCAGTGCCGCCAGCATCGGCAACAGGTTCAGGTCCACCCGGTTGAGGTCGGTCATTTACCCTCCGTTTTCGCCTACTGGGTCGAACTGGGTCTGCTCGGTATATCTCCCGTGACGTCGACCGGTACTTCCCTGCTCCTCCGCTGCTCGCCCTGCGAGGCCTCCGCTCGCCGCGACTCGTATGAAAGGGGGCCGACGACCTGGCGTCGAGCGTTGAGGCGCCGCCATCGCCAGTGGCCGCACAATTCCGTGATCGACGCACGGGGCTTGTCGTTTCTCCGTCGCCGACGAGGCCGAGACCGGGCGCGTTTCCCAATCCTTTCGCCTCTATCCTTTCGCCTCTATAGTTCCTCAGAAAGAGGACGGATCAGTTGCCCGCTGCAGTGGCGAGGCGCGGTACCAGTTTCATCGCGTTGCCACTCATGACCTGATCGTGAATCGCGGGTCGATCGGCATAGTAATCGTCGACGTTGCGTGCGTACCAGCGCGCCACATGTGTCGGCACGGCCGGAAAGTCGGTTCCGAACAGAATCTGATCGACCGGAACGAGGCTTTCGAGCGCGATCAGATTGGTGCGGAAACCGCTCAGGGCCGTCTCGTAGTAGAACGTGCGGAAATCATCGACGATCTCCTCCGGAGTCAGTTCGCAGCCCAGGAGGGGTGCCAAAGCGGCAACTCTGGCCGCGAGCAGCGGCGTACTGCCGCCCGAGTGGGAGAGGATGATACGAGCGCGTGGAAACTGGCGCTTGCACCCACTCGTGACGAGGTCCGCTGCGGCTTTGTACGTCTCGTTCGGCACCTCGCTGACGGGTACCGGCATGAATCGATTCGGCGCCGCATTGCGTCCCGGCGTCTGCTCGCCGTGGACGAACACGAGAGCGGCGCGGCGGTCCAGCTCTGCCCACAACGGTTCGAGCCGTGAGTTGCCCAGCGAGCAGGCATCCGCACCTTGGCCGTAGACGTTGGCGAGCGTGACCCCGTCAGCGCCCAGCTCGTCGAAGGCGTAGGCGAGCTCCTCGAGCGCGTCGTCCACGGTGGTCGGCGTCGGCAGGTGCGCGAAGAAGCCGAACCGGCCGGGGTGCTCCTCGGCTATCTGCGCGGCGAGAGTGTTGACCTCCCGGGCGAAACCGCGCCGGTCCACCGCGGGCAGATCGTGCTCCACGTCGTTGGGCAGAGACAGAATCGCCGTTGCTATGCCCAACTCGTCCATGCACTCCAGGCTTGTTTCCGGCTTCCAGCCGGCCATGGGTAGTGGGCGGTCAGCGGGCCATCCCGACCTGACGATCAGTTCGCGCATCAGGTCACCTGCCCGTCCGCGGGTGGGGAACAGGTGATGATGGAAGTCGACTCGACCAGTGTTTGTCATGCCCATGATTTCACCTTGTCTCGGTGTCACAGCATCGTGTTGCCCGCAACCGGGCTCCGTGCCTTGTGGCCGACCGCGGGGCGGGAGCCGAGCCGACCGCATGGTCTCCGGCCGAGCGGTCAACAACCCTTCGGGCCGGACAGGCCGACGGGCGCGCCGCGCGGGACGGTCCGTGTCGGAGGAGCGCTCACGGTGGACCGGCCCGGAAGGGGCTCCGCCGGCCGTGAGCCTGAGTGCCGTTCGGTGCAGGCCGCGTTGTCGCCGGTCCGCGCACGGACCCCGCGCTGACCGGCGGGACCGCCGCCCCTTCATCGGCGACCAGACGGTCGCCGAGTACTTGCCCGGCCGCGCCCGCGCCGACCACGGCGTGATCGTGGACGCATTCTGCCAAGGCGTTGACAGAGGTCCCGCGGAAGGACGACGGCATTGTCGACTCCTGACTGAGTGGTACTCGTCGTGGGAGCGCGGCGGGCAGTCGCTGCATCGACGCAGATGGGGTCACGACCGGCTCTCCGCGGACGTTAGCAACGAGGAGCAGATATGAAAACAGTTATTGACAAAGTTTCATCAGGGCGTGACCGTGGGCTAGCGACAGTCGAACGGCCGACTCCGCCGTGACCCCGAACGTCCGCCGACCTGACAGCACTGGGCCTCAGTGGCGCGAGCGACCTGGTTGATCTCAGAGGAGAGAGCGTGACCACCGCAAACCCCTCCGTCGACGCCGCTGAAGCGGCCTGGCTCGCCGCTCTGACGGCGCCATCGGGCGACGCGACCGCCGCGTTGCTGCACAAGGAGTTCGTCGCGATCCACGGGCCGACGGGCCTCATCCAGGACCGCGAGACATTCCTCGCCGGCCTGGAGGGACGCCCTCCGACGCTTGAGGCCACCACCCTGCAGACGACCAGGCGGGAGTTCACTGACACCGTGATCGTCAGCAGCCTTCAGCAGCTCTCGATCCCCTTCGTGCCGGACGCTCCGCCGTTCGTCGTCCAGGCGGCGGTGACCCGGGTCTGGGTGCGACACGACGAAGGCTGGCTGCTCGGTCATCTTCAGATGTCTCGTCGGTTCCCGCCCGGGTGACGGTCCGACGCGTCGGACCGTCGATCCGTCGGTTCGATGTATGTTTCGCCGCTGGTCGACACCCGGCACCGTAGGCCGCGGGCCCGCCGGCCGGCACCGGACCATGGTTGGCAGAGGGACGGAGGTCACGGCACTTCCGAGCGCTTCTCCGGCCACGGCCGGGGCCGGTCTCGCCGACCTCACGGTCCGGCTGCCGACGCCTTTGCTAGTGTTTGGGTAACCATGGCCAAGAAGTCATCAGAGCGATCCGCGGCAGCGTCCCAGAGGCGTAGACGTTCGGCGGATCCCCGCAGGAATGACCCCGAACGCACCCGCAGGTCGATCCTCGCGGCTGCCAAGGAGGAGTTCGGCCGGTACGGTTTCAAGGACGCGCGTGTCACTCGCATTGCCCAGGCGGCGGGGGTGGGTCACCAGCTCATCACATACCACTTCGGGAGCAAGCAGGGCCTGTTCGAGGCCCTGCAGGACCAGTGGATCGATCGACATTTTGTGGTCGAGTCGGCCAGCGACAGCCTAGTGGCCAGCGTTCGAGAGTACGTGCACTGGGCCCACGAGGATGAGTCGTGGGCCAGGGCGTTGACCCGCCAGGCGCTCGAAGGCAGTTTCCCGATCAGCGACGAGCGCGTCGCACGGCTGATCGAGCTGATGGAGAAGACCAGGCTTCGTCAGAAGCGAGGCGACGTTCGCGAAGACATCGACGTGGGGGCGGTCAGTCTCGCCTTCTTCGCCGCCTCCATCGCTCCCGCGATCTTCCCGGCGTTCGCGCGCGCGTTTATCGGAGTGGACCCGTCGTCGGCACATTTCGCGGAGCTCTACGCTGAGCAGTTGAGCCGCATGGTTGCCGCGCTGGCGCAAACTGAGCCCAAGCCTGCCTCAGATCCCGGTGAAGCAAGGCCCAGCGCCACGGCGCCTGAGCCGTCCCAGCCCGACAGCAGCGTCTGACAGCTGCGTGCGTGACGTCCGCGGTGCCCAGGATGCGCGCACCCGCGGCCCCCACAGCTGGGGCCGCCGTCCATCCCGCGGGCAGCCCGGTTCCCCAGCCGCGCGTCCACACGCTCATGGCACCTGCCGCAGATCCACGAACAGGTCGGGTTCCGGGTCCTGCCCCCCGCCGTACCGGGCAAGATCTGTGATACCGGCCTCGGCCAGGACATCGGCGTCGATGAGGGCCTTGCCGGACTGTTCGCGCGGCGGGCGGGAGAGGACCGCGAGGGCCGCATCGGCCATGATTTCGGGGCTCCGTGACCGCGACGTCATCTCGTCACCGCCGAGGATGTTGGCCACCGCGGCAGTCGCGATCGTGGTCTGCGGCCAGAGGCAGTTGGCGGCTATGCCGTGATCGGCGTACGCGGCTGCCCAGCCGAGGGTGAGCAGCGTCATCCCGTACTTGGACAGCGTGTAGGCGGGGTGGGCACCCAGCCAGCGCGGGGCAAGGTTGAGCGGCGGCGACAGAGTCAGGATGTGAGCGTGATCCGACCGCCTCAGGTACGGCAGACAGCACCGTGTCAGCAGGAAGGTACCCCTGCTGTTGACCGACTGCATGAGGTCGAAGCGCTTGACCGGCAGTTCCTCGGTGTCTCTCAGGTCGAGGGCGCTGGCGTTGTTGACACAGATGTCGACGCCACCGAACCTTTCGACCGCGGTGGCGACCGCCCGCTCGACGTCGGCCTCCTCGCGGACGTCTCCGACCACGGCGACGGCGGAACCGCCGGCGGCCTCGATCGCGGCGACCGCCGAGTGCACGGTGCCCGGCAATCTCGGGTCCGGCGTGTCGGTCTTGGCCAGCAACACCGCGTTGGCGCCCTCGCGTGCCGCGGCGCGGAGAATGGCGAGTCCGATACCGCGGCTGCCGCCGGACATCACAATGGTCCGGCCCTTCAGCAATGCCTCCATGCCCGGGTGCTCCCCTCATCGGTCTTCCGGTGGGTGTCAGCGGCCCGTGAAGTGCGCGGGCCGCTTCTCCAGGAAAGCGAGGGCGCCTTCACGGAGGTCGTGCGAGGTGCGACAGCGAGCGACGGCCTCGGTGGCGAGACCCAGTGCGGCACTGCCTGCCGCTGCGTCGCCCTCGCTCAGGCGGCGCACGGCCCGAATGGACGCCTTCGCGGCGCGGACCGAGAGCGGCGCGTTCGCCGCGATGGTCTCGGCGACGTCGTCGACGATCTTGCCCAGCTCAGCGGGTTCGACGACTCGGTCGACCAGTCCCATGGCGTACGCCTCGACGGCCGCGATCCGGCGTCCGGTGAAGAGCAGATCGCTCGCCGCGGCCGGCCCCACGGTCTGGACGAGTGCGGCGGTCTGTTCCAAGGGGTAGCCGACGCCGAGGCGGGCGGCTGGGATGGCCAGAACGCTGCGGGTGTCCGCGTAGCGGAGGTCCGCGCCCAGGGCGAGGGCCATCCCCGCACCGAGGCAGTACCCGTGGATGCGGGCGATGACCGGCACCGGGAGCGCGGACAACTGCGTGAACAGAGTCGTGGCCGCGTCGTCCGCCGCCTGTCGTGCGGCATCGTCCTGCCGGCTCGGGAATTCACTGATGTCCGCGCCGGACACGAAGGCCCGCTCGCCGGCGCCACGGAGGACGACCACCCGTACGTCCGAGTCCTCGGACAGCGCCCTCAGCGCGGCGGCGAGTTCAGTCATCATCGCCACGGACAGCGCGTTGTGCCGCGCCGGGTTGCTGATCTCCACGGTGCCCACCGCGTCCCGGACCTCGATGCGGATCCGTGGTGCGGGCGAGGTTGTCATCGCGGTCATCCGGCCGGTCACTTCTCGTCCACGAAGTGGTTGCGCAGTGCGCCGATCCCCTCGATGCGCACCTCGAACTCCGAGCCGTGGCGCAGCAGGATTTTCGGATCGCGTGCGAACCCCACCCCGGACGGTGTGCCGGTGAGGATCAGGTCACCGGGCTCCAGGGACATAACCGTGGTGATGTAGGCCAGCATCTCCGGTATCCCGAACAGGAGCGAGGAGGTGCGGTCGTCCTGGACCACCTCACCGTCGAGCGTGCCCGTGATGGCGAGGTCGGGCCGGACGCCACCGAGTTGGGTGGCGGGCACGACTACCGGGCCCAGGGGGGTGAGACCGTCCCACGCCTTGCCGGCGGCACGTTGCGTCGTGTGGAACTGGAAGTCACGCACTGAGACGTCGTTGGCCGCGGTGTAACCGAAGATGACGCTCCCCGCATCCTCAGCCGCGATTCGACGTGCACGGACACCGATGACCACGGCGAGTTCGCTCTCGTAGTCGATCTGGTCCGATTCGGGTGGCAGTGCTACGTCCGCGAATGGTGCCGCCAGCGACGTGTGCCACTTGGGAAAGAAGTCGGGGTGAGACGGCCCGGTGCCGCGGCCGCCCTCGTGCACGTGTGCGAGGTAGTTCTGGCCGAGACAGATGATCTTGCCTGGCCGTCCGACGGGGCTCAGGAGCTGATGGTCGGGAGCATCGATCACGGTGCCGGCCTCGATGGCCGCCAAGTCGCCCCCGGCCGCTTCGAGCAGCGCGGGGAGGTCGTCGAACACCTGGCCGTTCACCACGGCCAAGCGGGCCTCGTCCGTCCCGTGCCGTCGCAGCGCGACCACGGGACGGCCGCCGTGCGGTACGCGGCCGAGGCCGAGCCCGTTTGTCCAGTCCACCGGTGACAGGTGTGTCTCAGTGGTCACGAGAGTGCCTTCCTGGTTCATGCCTGCGCCTCAGCGCCGCGGCCGGCAGCGGGGGCCGCTTCCGTCCCCAGGCGCACGGCGCCGGTTGCGTTCTCGCCGGCATCGTGCACAGCGACCACGCCTTCCTCCACCAGGTCGGCGATGCGCTTGTCGTCGTATCCCAGTTCTGTGAGGATCGCGATCGTGTCCGCGCCCACCGCGGGTGCGCGGCCACGGGCGCGCGGCGCCCCGTCGGCGACGATGGGGGTGTTCACGATCGTCGGCTGCGCGAAGCGCTCCTCGTCGTGCACGAACAGGCCACGTGCGGCGAACTGTTCGTCGGTGAGGATGTCGCCGATGCTGTTGACCGGGCCGCAGGGAACCCCTGCCGAACGCAGCGCGCTCATCCAGTGATCCCGGGGAGCTGTGGCGAATCGCGCCTGGATGATCTCCGCGAGGGGCGCCCGGTGAAGGAAGCGTTCGTACTCCGTGGCGAAGCGTGAGTCGTCGCGCAGATCGAGCTCCAGGACGGTGCACAGCGCCTCCCACGCCCGGTCGACCGCACCGAGCACGAGGGTCGCGCCGTCGGAGCAGGTGAACGCCTCGTAGGGTGCTGCCAGGCGGTGTGCCGTGCCCAGCGGGGCCGGTTCCACCCCCGTCGCCACGTAGTCGGCGACCTCCCAAAGCGACCAGGCGGCCACCGAGTCCGCGAGCGCGACGTCGATGTACGCGCCACCGCCACCAGCGCGGGCGCGGAGCAGAGCGGCCAGGACTCCTATGGCAGCCCACATGCCTGTCCCTACGTCGGACACGGGGAAGCCGGCCTTGGCAAGTCGTCCGTCGGTGGTGCCGGTGACGGACAGCAGGCCGCTGTAGGCCTGTGCGATCAGGTCGATGCCCTTCGCGTCGCGCATGGGCCCGAACTGCCCGAAACCGGAGATGGAGCAGTAGACGAGGTCGGGGCAGGCTGGCCGCAGGTCCTCGTAGCCCAGCCCCAGCCGCCGCATCGCGCCCGCCCGGAAGTTCTCCACCAGGACGTCGCTGCGCCGTGCCAGAGAGCACACGATGTCGGCACCCGCGGGTGACTTCATGTCGACGGCGAGGCTCCCCTTGTCGCGGTGGGTCAGGTCGAAGGGGACGGGTTTGCGGTCCGGGCCCATGCGTCGTGCGCGCATTCGGTCGCCCGTGATCGGCTCGATCTTGAGGACGTTCGCACCGAGGTCGGAAAGGATGGTCGTGCAGTAGGGCCCGGCCAGGGCACCTGTCACATCGAGGACGCGTACGCCTTGCAGGAAGGCCGATCCGGGTCGGGTGGTCTCCGTCGTCGCTGTCATCGTGCCCTTCGTTTTCCTTCGCCGGTCCGCCGTGGGGGCCGGTGGGCCATAAATGGGACTCTCGGCACAGTTGGGCCGACCTCAGCGGCTGCGGGCGTGCTCACATTCGGCTGGGCCCGGGGCATGTGCAAGCTTCCGCTTCTGCCGGCTCAGGGAGCCCGGCCGGGCGCGGTGACCATCGGACGCGGTGGTTGTCATGAGTTCTCCTCTCACCGGTTCCGGCGTGGGCGATAGGCGTCGAGAACGGGTTCGAGCTCGTCGGGGGTCGCGCCGTGAAGGATCACCCGGTCGACGCCACAGCCGAACTCACGCCTGATACGGGTCGCGCACTCCTGGGGCGTACCCGTGGCACAGGTGTCGAGCCATTCTCCGGGCACGAGTCGGGCGATGTGACGGATCTCCTCCGGCGTCGCCGTGCCCTCGATCGGCTCGGTGAAGGAGGAGACCAGAGGGTCGGTGAGGAACCGTCGCAGGACCGCGGTGTCCCATCCGTTGCCCCCGACGAACTCGTCGCCGATGTACTGCAGGTAGGTGGCCAGGCGGGCAACGGTCTTCCGTAGGCGGACGTCCTCAGGGAGGTGGTCGCCGGCCGTCACCAGGCAGGACCACACCCGGACCGAGGCCGGGTCGCGTCCCGCGGCCTCGGCGGCACCCTTGACGGTCTTGACCGCGTGCCGAAGAGCCTCCTCGCTGAGGAACGTGTGCAGGACGACATCGTCGAAGATCTCTCCGCCGAAGGCCAGGTCGTCCTCCTGGAAGGCGACGAGGCCGAGCGGGACGGGGGTCTCCAGCGGCTCGGAGTCGATCCGAAGGAGCGGGTAGTTCCCCGTCGGCCCGTTGTGGTCGCGGATGGTCTCGCCGTTCCACAGGCGGCGCATCAGCCCGGCCCAGTCACGCATTTGCTCCGTAGTCACGGGCGGCAGCCCGAAGGACCGGTAGACCTGGGCCACACCCGGGCCGATGCCGAGCGTGAACCGCCCCTTGGAGAGCCGGTGCATGGTCACCGCCCAGGACGCGTTGACAACGGGGTGGCGTAGATGGTGATTGGTGGCCGCCGTGGCGACTCGCAGGCGAGTGGTGGCCGTGGACGCGGCGCCTGCCAGGGTCGCGGCTTCCGCGTTCATCTTCCAGCGTTCCGCCAGGAACGCCGTGCCCAGCCCGAGTTCCTCGGCTCGGCGCGCCTCGTCGACCAGGTCCGAGGGACCGGCGGAGGCGCCGGCGAGCAGGTAGAAGCCCAACTCGTCGAGAACGTGCTCATCCATGGTGCAGCTTCTCCCCGATGCTTTCGCCGCGGCTCATGCGTGGATGCCGTCTTGGGGACGGATCATCAGCTTGCCGACGGTGCCCCGGGACTCCAGGTCCCGATGGGCGGCAGCGACGTCGTCCAAGGAATAGGTGGCACCGATGTGAACCCCGATCACACCGTCTGCCAGCCAGTCGAAAAGCTCCGTGGTGCGCTGGAGCATCTCTGTCCGGCTGCTGATGAAGTCGGCGAGCCCCGGCCGGGTGAGAAAGATCGAGCCGGAGAGACCGAGTTGACGCACGTCCAGCAGCGGGGGTTCGCCGCCGGAGGAGCCGTAGAGCACGACGCAGCCACGGGGACGCACACTGGCGAGGCTGGACGGAAATCCGTCGCCTGCCACGCCGTCGAACACGACATCGACTCCGCGGCCCTCCGTGAAGTCTCGGGCCATAGCCGCGATGTCGTCGTAACCGACCAGGACTCGTTCCGCGCCCGCGGAACGGGCGTATTCCGCCTTCGCCTGACTGGACACCACGGCCAGCACCCTGGCACCGCGCGCGCTCAGGACCTGTGTCATCAACAGGCCAACGCCGCCGGCCGCCGACAGCACGAGCACGCTTGCGCCTGTGTCGATCGGCCAGACCGAGGTCGTCAGGTAGTGCGCGGTGAGGCCTTGAGCCAGTACCGCCGCCGCGTGCTCCGTCGACACTTTCGCCGGTACGTGCACGGCGGCCGACGCCGGGACTGCGACCGACTCCGCGTAACTGCCCTCGACGTTGGCCCAGGCCACGCGATCACCGACGGTGAACCCGGTGACACTGCTGCCCACCTCGGTGACCGTGCCCGCTCCCTCACCGCCCATCGGCAGAGGAGGTTTCGGCAGCGCCGGGTAGGCGCCGCGCCGCACCATCACATCGCGGAAATTCACCCCCGCCGCCTCGACACGTACGACCATCTCGCCAGGGCCGGGTCGCGGATCGGACCGCTCGACCACCGTCAGCTTCTCGGGGCCACCGAACTCGTTCACGAAGACAGCTCGCATCAGTGCCCCACCAACCGGACGCCGGTCGACGGCGCTGCAAGGAGCTCGGCAGACAGCTCGGACAAGCGCTCGCGATACCGCGCCACATTGCGCAACTTGACCTCCTCATAACCTCGGACGATGTCGGGCAGGTTCGCCAGTTCCACTGTCCGGGCATGGGTCTCGGGATTGACCACGGCAGCGACAGCCTTCACGGTGTCCTGGTACTCCACGACCAACTCCCGCTCGAGCCGGCGTACCTCGGTGTGACCGAAGGGGTCCCAGAAGGTACCGCGGAGGAAGCGCGATGCCGCGAGCGCTCGGAACACCGGGCGGGACCACGGGCCCAAGGCGATCTTCTTCTTCATACCCAGGGCCCGCAGCACAGGCGGGTGCAGTCGGTACACCATCTGGGCGTCGGCGCCGAACACGGCACGGGTCCGGCTCTCGACCTCCCTGTCCAGGCACAGGCGCGCGACCTCGTACTCGTCCTTGTAGGCCATCAACTTGTACAGATGACGGGCCACAGCCGCCGCCAGCTCCTCGCTGCCCTGCACCCGGGTGGCTTCGGCACTGCGGATCCGTTCGACGAACAGCGCGTAGCTTCGTGCACAGGCCGCGTTCTGGAACGCGACGAGTTCTGGGACGCGGACGCCCACCACCTGGGCGAGGGAAGAGTCCGGGCTGGTCTTCACGAGTTCGGCGATGGCTCGGTACTGCTCCGGAACGGGGCGACGCATGGGTTTGCCACGCAGACCGCTCACCGTCGCGTCCAGGTCCGCCGGCGCAGCGACCGTCTGCCGACCGCGGCGGAATGCCTGCAGGTTCTCCTCCACTTTTACGCCACCATGTCGGATCGCATCCTCGACATGCTCGGGTCTGACCGGGAGCCGACCCGCCTGGCAAGCAGCGCCAAGCAACAGCATGTTGGCGTACTGACCCTCGCCGAACAGGGTCACTGCAAGGTTCCGGGCGTCCAGGAAGACCGCCCGCTCAGCGTCAGTGGCCTCCACGATGGGCGCGGACACTTGGCTGATCGCCGGATACGTGACATCAGGGTCGGTCACCATGCGCCCGGTCGGCACTTGCGAGGTCGAGATCACCGCGACCGTGCGGCCGGGCGCGGCCGCCTTGAGATGACGCGGCTCAGCCGCCACGAGGAGGTCGCAGCCGAGGTACAGGTCGCACACGCCCTCGCCGGCTCGGTTGGCCTCGGGCGTCGGCCGCTCGAAAACCTTGATGTCGGACACCACGGCTCCGCCCTTCTGGGCCAGGCCGGTCTGGTCCAGTGTGCGCACAAACCGTCCCGCCAGGGTCGCTGCGGTGGCGAGCACCTGGGACACCGTGACCACTCCCGTTCCTCCGATGCCGGTGATACGGGTGGTGTGCGATGTCGCGGGCATGACCGCCGGCTCAGGCAGCGCGGCGGAATCAAGAGGCGGTGCCTGCTTCTTCGGAGGGTTCTTGCGGGAAGGCGTGACCGTCATGAAGGCCGGGCAGTCGCCGGAGAGACAGGAGAAGTCGAAGTTGCAGGTGGACTGGTCAATCTGCGTCTTCCTGCCGAACTCGGTGTCGACGGGCTGCACAGACAGGCAGTTCGACTTGACTCCGCAGTCACCGCAGCCTTCGCACACCCGCTCATTGATCATCACGCGCTGTGCGGGCTGGACGGCCTTGCCCCGCTTCCGTTTGCGGCGCAGTTCGGTGGAGCACTCCTGATCGTGGATGAGGACGGTCACCCCCGAAGTCCCCGCCAGCGTCCGCTGCGCCTCCTCAAGGCGGTCGCGATGCCAGCAGTCGACCCCGCGTGGCAGGCTCCCGCGTCGGTGGCGTTCCGGCGCCTCGGTAGTGACGATGATGCGCGTGACACCTTCGGCCAGCAGCGAGCGCGCCATTTCCGCGACGGTGAGTGCTCCAACCGGGTCCTGCCCCCCGGTCATCGCCACGGCCGAGTTGTACAGCACCTTGTAGGTGATGTTCGATCCGGCGGCGACGGCCGCGCGAATCGCCAGGCTGCCGGAGTGATGGAAGGTGCCATCGCCGAGGTTCTGCAGAAGGTGCTTCTGCTTGACGAACGGACTCATGCCGATCCACTGGGCCCCCTCACCACCCATCTGGGTGAGGCCGGTCACGTCTCCTACCAGGTCCGAGTCCATGATTGCGACAAGACCGTGGCACCCGATGCCCGCGCCCACCAGGGAACCGTCCGGCACCTTCGTCGAGGAGTTGTGCGGGCAGCCGGAGCAGAAGTAAGGACTGCGGGAGATCAGGGGCAGTTGCAGGCGCATGGCGGCGGGGCTCTTGCTCCGCCGAGCCGCCGGAAGCCCACGCTCCGTGAGGTGGTCGACCAAGGCGTCGGCGATGGTGTCAGCAGTAAGCTCGCCATTCTGGGGAAACAGTGGTGCTGCCCCGGTGACTCGTTTGCCGAGGACCACCGGCGCGCCCCTACGGCCATAGAGCAGGTCGCGAATGGCCGTCTCGACGAACGGGCGCTTGTCCTCGACCACGATGATCTCGGTGAGTCCCTCCGCGAACTCGGTCACGATCCCTGGCTCCACCGGGTCGATCATGGCGAGCTGAAGCAACCGCACGCCGTGGCGAGCCAGTTCGGCCTCAGTCAGCCCGAGCTTGTGCAGCGCCTCCCGGACGTGGAGGAAGGTGGGCCCGGCCGCGACGATTCCGATCGCATCGTTGGCGCCATGTCCCGTGATGACGTCCAACTCGTTGCGCGCGGCATAGGCGAGCGCCGCCTGGCGGCGCTCGCCGTCTCGGCTGGCCTCCAGGATCCCCAGGGTCGGCTGCAGCATCTTCGCCGTGACCTCGTGCGCGACAGCCCGCCGGGGCCCGACCAGGCGTAGCCTGCCTGGACTGACATCGACGGTCGCCGAGCCATCGGCGACATCGGTGGAGATCTTCAGCGCGATCCACAGACCGCTGGCCCGGGACATCGCCGCGGCGTGCATCCCGAGGTCCAGGACCTGCTGAGGATCGGCCGGATACAGGGTAGGGATACCGAGATCGGCGAGCAGACGTTCCGAGGCGCCCGGCACAGTCGAGGACTTCGCCGCGGCGTCGTCACCCACGAACACCAATGCACCGCCGTTCTCGGGAACGCCCATCATGTTGCTGTGACGCAGCGCGTCGGACGCCCTGTCCAGTCCCGGCGATTTGCCGTACCACATACCGATGACGCCATCGACTGTTCGGTCGTGCGAAGCCGCGGCAAGTTGACTGCCCTGTACGGCCGTGGCGGCCAGCTCCTCGTTGACGCCGGGCTGGAAGACTATGTTGTACTCGCCCAGGAGGGCGTTCTGACGGCCGAGTTCGAGGTCGTACCCGCCCAGCGGTGATCCCTCGTAGCCCGATATGAAGCCGGCTGTACGCCGCCCCTCGCTCCGCTCCAGACGCATGATGTCCAGTGGTAGACGGGCCAGTGCCTGCACTCCGGTCAGCCGGACCCGCTCCGGCTCCACCAGGGGTTTTCCGTCGGCTCCTCGGGAAACGGCCTGAGACATGGAAAGCTCCTTCAGCGGCAGGGCGGCACACGGACTTCACAGCCCTGCAGCCCGGCCACCGCGATTTCGTCGTGAACGGGCCCGTGCAGGGTGGACTTCGTACCCACGGTGTCCAGTTCCCAGCCGTCGTCCCATTGAGTGCCGGGGCCCGTCCGTTCTGGCATCCGGGCAACGCCGGCGGCCGCGACAACTGGTTGGGCTGACGTGTGCTGAAGCGAGTTCGACATGTTTCTCCTTTGATCGGCCCCGCGCAGCAGTGGCCGCAGAGCCGATACAGCAGACGTCCACTGTCTCGTCGGCACCGAGTGCGCAGGGATGCGAATCCCATCGCTCTCGCAGGTCCTTGGTCCGCCGCCCCGGCAGACGCGGCGTGGGTTGAGGCGGATATCCCGGCGACCGCATCGGGCCAACGACTCCGGATGCAGCGTAGAGTCGACCCATCACACGGTCAAGCGGTCCACTATGCAGACCGCCCATTCGGCTCGGCTGCGATCAGGGATACTGCTCGTGGTGCCCTCACGAGAACCACAACCGGAGGAGAGAGCGTGAGCAAGCCGTCGGACACGCGGCAGGGAATGCAGTCGGTGCTGCGGGCCCTCGACGTCCTGGAGGCCGTGGCCCTGTCGCAGCCCGTCGGCATCAGTGCCCTTGCCAGGTCGCTGGGAATTCCGAAGGCGACGGTCCACAGGATCCTGCGCACTCTCGGCGAGGCCGGCTGGCTGGCTCCGCAGGGGGTGCCAGGAGAACAGCGCTGGGTCCTCACTGCCCGGGCGCTCGCGGTCGGAGCAAGGGTCATGACTCAGGATGATCTACGGGAGCGGGCCCGCCCTGTCCTCGAAGAACTCGGCCGACGGACCGATGAGAACATCCACTTGTCCGTCCCGGACGGTGAGTTGCTGGTTCTGATCGACAAGGTGCCGTCCACCCGGCCCGTTCAGACGGTTGCGCAGGTCGGCGAGCGGGTTCCCATGGTCCTTACGGCGTCTGGGTGGGCCTACCTCTCCCGCCTCCCGGCTGCCGAGCTCGCCGGTCGAGTCCCGCCCGTCGTCGATCTTGCCAACGGCGCCCGCCTTACCCGCAACCAGGTTCTCACCGAGTTGCAGGCCGTCGCGGAACAGGGGTTCGCTGTCAATCCAGGGCGGTGGCGACCGGATGTATCCGCGATCGGCTCGGCCATCAACGATCGGGAGGGGCGGCCCGTGGCCGCCCTGTCGATCTCATTGCCCAGCTACCGGCTCACGGACGATCTGCACAAACCCTACGGGCAGTTGGTGATGGAGGCGACGGAGCGGATCTCGGCGGAACTCGCCCGCCGCTGACAAACGCCTGACGACTGTCAGGTGCGGGCCGGACATACCTGGGCATCCGGGTGTCGCTGCGAGAGCGCGCCGGGCGTCGCTGCGGCGCGCGAACCGCGTCCCTCTTCACGTACGGCGCTGTCCTGGCGCATCTCCTGGCGAGTCTGGAGCGCTCGTAGGCGAGCGTTGACAACCTATTGACGGCAGCTCAAATGCAGCCCTACGTTCATCGCGTTCTTCTGCGGAACCTGCCGCTCTTCTCGTGTGTCCCTCCTCGCCCTTCTTGCGGTGATCACGCATGTCACAGGCGCGGAGGCAGACTCAGCACCTTGCCCTGTCGGGGCCACTTCCCTCACTCCACGGCTACAGGGGAGCACCTGTGTCCATTGAGACAACGCCGTCCAAGGGTCAAGATCCAGCGAACGAACTGTCCAGAGGCACCTTGATCGCCGCATGTCTGGCTGCATGCCTGGCCCAGGCTGCCCTCACCGTTCCCGCCTCCGTCTCCGGTCTCCTCCAGACCGCTCTCAAGCCTGTGGGCAACCAGCTTGTCTGGACCTCGAACGCCTTCCTGCTGCCAATGGTCGCGCTGTCCCCGGCCTTCGGTGTGTGGGGCAACCGCCTGGGTCTGAAGCGCCTGCTGGTCGGCGGTGCAGTACTGATCACGGCCGGCGAGTCGGTGACTGCTGCTGGTGATGATGTGCATCAGGTCTGGGCCGGTCAGGCCATCGCCGGGGTCGGTGCCGCCGCGCTGCTTCCTGCCTCACTGACCGTGGTCACCCGCGGTACTGGCACCACCCGGGCTCGGGCCGGTGCCTTCGCCACTTATGCCGCCGCTTTGGGCGGCGGCATCCTCCTGGCCCAGGCGCTGCGTGGCGCCGGCGGAGACGACGGCTCGTGGCGTTGGCCGTTTGCCCTGACAGCCGGCCTCGGCGTTCTGAGCGCCTTGCTCGGTCAACTGCTCACCCGGAACTCCGGCTCGGTGTACGGCCGCTCACTCGATGTCGTGGGCCAGTTGTGCATCGGCGTCGGCCTGCTCGCGCTGCTCTACTCCGTCGTCGAGGGCGGGGCTGGGAGGTGGAGCGAAACCGACGTCATCCTCGGCTTCCTTGTTGCCGCGGTCTTCCTCGGCTTGTTCATCATGGTGGAGTTGCACACGCCAGTTCCGCTGCTGAGACTCGGCCTTTTCGCCGATCGGGCCTACGCGGTCAGCTCCTTCGCCGCCGTCGTCGGTATGTTCGCCTACTCCGGTGTGGTGTACGCGGCCGGCATCCGGGTGGGGATCGTCCAGGACCAGTCCCTTTCCCACCTCATCGGCGCGTTCTGCCTTCTCAGTGCCTTCGCCGTGGTCCTGCTGCCGCTGACCTCGCGGCTTCTGGAGCATGTCAGCTCCCGCTGGACGCTCGCCGCAGGGCTGTTCCTGATCGCGGGCGGCGCCTTCGTCGCGGCAGGCTTGTCGATCAGTGACAAGTCCCTCGGCTCGATCGTCCTTGCCCTGACCCCGGTCGGCATCGGCTTCGCCCTCACCCTGGCATCCACCACGTTTGCGGTGAGCATCGCCCCCGTTCGAGAGGCGGGCATGAGCAGCGCTGCCGTATCCATGCTGCGCAACCTCGGCTACACCGTCGGCCCCGCCATCGTCGGGGGCATCGCCCTGCGTCATGCCGCTTCCCGGCTCGACAGCGATCTGGCGTCC
Source organism: Streptomyces sp. NPDC004629 (assembly GCF_042873595.1). Classification (NCBI taxonomy): domain Bacteria; kingdom Bacillati; phylum Actinomycetota; class Actinomycetes; order Kitasatosporales; family Streptomycetaceae; genus Streptomyces; species Streptomyces sp. NPDC004629. Next base: position 30,472 of record NZ_JBIALO010000007.1, read on the forward strand.
GCCCCGCTGCCTCCCCTTGCGAAGGGCGCTGTTGGCGCCATCGCCGATGCGGGCGGCCCGCTCGCAGTCAATGCCATTCCGCAGTCCTCGCCCGCGGGCGCGGCCCACTCGATCGCGTTCGAGGCGCTTGGCCGCGGCTACTCTCTCGGGTTCACGGTGTGCGGCATCGCGGCCCTCGTTGCTTGCCTCATCGCGGTAGTGGTCCGACCCGGGCCCGGCCCTGGTCCCGAGGACAACGGATCGCCCCGGAAGGCGAGGCAGACATCGGCCTGACTCGCTGCCGCCGGCCCCGGGCGGCGGTCGGCCTTGCTTGGCAGCGTGCCACCGCTCGTCCACCTTGGTGACAGGCACCGTCAGCGCCTTCGTCGGCAGATCTGCAGGCAACGCTCCATGTCGCAGAAGGCGCAGGCATCTGGACAGAGCCTCCCTTGTGGTCCACAATCCAATCCATGGTTCCGTGTTGTGGACCGATGACGCTCCCTCTGCGGCGGAGGAACTACAAGCCCGGACACCGAGCGCGCGGGCCGTCAAGGCGTTCAACCTCGACCGGGCGTGTACCCGGAGGACGGACAAGACCCTCTTGAACGGCCGCCTTCTGCCGGTTCCCGTCGAGGGTGACGGCGGCGGGGCCAAGGCCGTCATTTCCGAATCGGCCGCTTCGATCGGCTGCGCCGCGAGAGACCCCGGTGCCGGCCCGGGAAAGCGTTTCGCGCCCGAAGCTCCACCGACCGGTTGTGCGGGCACTGAAAGCGAATGCCCGGGCAGAAGAGCCGATTTCACACGCCGCCGTGAAGTCGGTGCCGCCACCGCCGTAGATCCATGACCTTTTGCTGATGGAGCCGGGCATCCGAATCCCCTGATGTCCGTTCAAGCAAACCGCCCGAAGGAGTTTGAATGACCACATGGCAACGTCAGTACGACGGCAAGAATGTCCAGCTCGCTCCGTTCGACGGGCTGCGCCCGTTCCACGGAATCTTGCTGAACGCGCCGCAGGACGTCGTCGCAGCGGTGCAGTCGACTGCGCAAGCGCCCTTCGTCGGACTGACCACGGACGGGAATCCGAGTCCGGACCTGTACTCCGCGGATGGCGCCATTCCTTCGGTCAAGCCGATCGTCGACACCGCTCAGACCTTCCTCGACCTAGTCGACCAGCAGGACTACCGGCAGTACGTGCAGCAGCCGTTCGACAGCTGGCACCGCCGTAGCTGGTTCAACGCGGCACCGCTGTATGTTCCGGCAGGAGTCCTGCTGGACGACCTGCGGCCCGAGCAGCGCGAAGCGGCCCTCGCTGTGGTCAAGCAGTGCCTGAGCCCTTCCGGCTACGAGCTCCTGCGCAAGTCGATGCTGGTCAACCAAGCGATGGGGCAGCTCTTCAACATCTACACCGACACTTTCCGCGAATGGGCCCTGTGGTTCACGATCTTCGGCACCCCGTCGACGGACCAGCCGTGGGGCTTGCAGCTGATGGGCACACACATCGACGTGAACTGCACCATCGTCAACGGTACGGTTCTGCTTGAGCCCTTGTTCCTCGGTGCCGAACTCTGCGAGATCAAGTCGGGGCCGCACGAGGGGCTGTCGGTCTACGGAGCTGAACAGGACGCGGGGCTCGCGCTCGGCCGTACACTGAACGGCGGCCAGCGCAACCAGGCCATCCTCCACCCCTCGATGCTCTCAGCCGATCTTCCCCCGGAACTCGGCGGGCCGATCGATGGCCGGCACATCGGCGGTGCGGGCCGTGACAATGAAGTAGTGCCCTACGCGGGGGTCCCAGCGAGCGAGTTCACCGCAGAGCAGCGCGCTCTCCTGCTCGATCTGATCGATGTCTACCTCAGCAGGCTCCCTGAGGAGCGCAGGCGTCGCAGGGAGCTTGAGGTACGGGCTCACCTCGACGAGACACATGTTGCCTGGATCGGGGACCCGGAGAAGGTTCCGTTCTACTACCGGGTGCACAGTCCGACCCTCTGGATCGAGTTCGACCACCATCCGGCGCTGATGCTGGAGGGCCCCTTGGAGCCGACGCACGACCACGTTCACACCATCATGCGGGCACCCAACGGCGGTGACTACGGCATGGCCCTCATGCCGGGATCCGCTGGCTGAAGGCGAAGCCGGGACACGGGAACCAACCGTTTCCTCGGCACGCCCTTAGCAACGGATCAGGGCCTCCTGGCGGCTCGGGGTGCGACCCCATTCCGAGCGATTCCCGGAGGCCCTGTTGCCGTTGTTGTACGCACCCGAGCCCGTTCACTTCAACTCGCCCGCCATGTCGCGCGATTGCGGTATGAGCGTCCTGCGTCTCGGCGGTGTCGCGTGTTCCGGTCAGCGGTGACCAGTCGTCCTGTTCCTTGCTGCGTCGCGTGTCACCGACGGGCTGACCCCGTACCGGAGGCGATAGTCGCGTGCGAAGCGGCCGAGGTGAGTGAATCCGCTGTCCAAGGCGGCGTCCGTGACGCTGGACGGCGGCTCTCCGGTGAGAAGCGCATGAGCCACGTCCAGGCGTGCATCCCGCAGGAAGGCTGAGGGTGATTGGCCATGGCGGAGGCGGAAGCCATTCTGGAGCGTCCGAAGGCTGATGCCTTGGCTCTTCGCCAGCGCGGTGAAGTCGACGGCGGTCTCAGGAGCCGAGCGGATGCGGTGCGCGATGGCGGTGACGGCACGCTCGGCGCGGCTGGTGACCGGCCGCGTCATACGATGGGTGGCGGAGTGGGAGTGTGTGAGGAGCAGCGACGAGATCAGCATGCGCTCAAGCTCTTCACCGATGCGTGGCGGTGGCGATGTGCCGACACTGAGGTCATCGACGGCGGTCACGGCCAGCCGGAGTGTGCTCAACCACGGAGCCGGCGCCGGAGCGGAAAGACCGAAGACGATGCCGTCGTCGCTCTCACCGGTAAGACGGCCCAAGCCTCTTTCGATCGCGAGGTTCGGTATCCGGACGGCAAGCTGGCGCGTTCCTGGCGCGAAACGCAGCCAGAGCCGCTCGGTCGGTGACACGACGCACACCGATCCCGGTTTCGTCAGTCGCACAGTGCCGAGGTCGGTGGAGACATCGACGCGGCCTCGCAGGACGACATGGAGCGCGACATGATCGGTCGGCTCCGAGGCGATGATCTCCACTGCGCTTCGGGTGCTGTGATAGATCAAGGTCGACTGGCCGATCTGCGCGGCATGCATGGTCCAGCCGAACTTGCGAACGGCGTCCGGCTTCAGCACGTGCGGCGAAAGCGGCGAAATAAGCCGGTTGCTGGCTTGCTCGGCTCGTCCCACATCGTCGGTGCGCACGAGCAGATGTCGCTCCAGCGGTGGTGACTCAGGGCGGCTGTCCGGGTCCGTGACTGACATGAGCTGCTGTACCTCGGAGCTTTCCGACGGGACGTTTTCTCGGAATGAACGACACGGAGCATGGCGCAGTTTAACGACCAGAAGAAGTTGATGCACCCCTCACGACAAGGGCTGAATCGCTGCTTCCTTTTGCCGGATTGCCGGCGCGGACAGTGACTTAAGTGCCATGTCGACCCATGCCGGCGGTCACGCAATTCGGCTCTGGCGGGGATCTTGTGACGACGAGTGTGTCGAATCGCCGCGGCCTACGACGGAAGCGGCGAGGCCCCGGCCCGCTCAGGCGGCTAACTCGCCATCGCGTGGGCCGCGGATCTCGTGGAAGAAGTTCGGCACGTGGCACGCGGCGGCGTCGAGGTGCCCTCCGGCGGAAGTAGGTCTCCTTGATCGGACGGTCGCGTAGGCCTGGCCCCGGCGGCAGAGTGCAGCCGTTCTCAACGGGGTGCGTCGAGTGGATAGCCGGACGCCAACCGGATAGCGGCCAGCGTGTGGAACTCGCAGGGTGTCAGTGGTCACGGCAGGAGGCAAAGATGCCATCGACAAGTGTGCCGCCGCAGCCAGCACGGCGTGCCGCCGGCGTTGTTCCGGACGATCGCGCGAGCCGCACCGCCAGGCCTGCCGGGGACGCACACTGCCGAGTCGGGCACCCGATTTGTGCCGGCCATGGGCGAAGCGGGAACGGGGACACCTCAGGCTCCGGCTCCGCTTCGGCCGCCGACGGGCCAGGTCACTGTGGTGGTGGCCCGGCAGCGTCTCCTGACCCGGTCGGCCGCAAGCCTGCCCGGTATCGGGCCTACGCCCTACCACGTCCGCGTAGCCGCCCGGTCTGCCGCCCGAGGCGCCTGTCACCTGCGCGATACCTCATCATCCATGCACTCCGGCTGCGCAATGCCGGCAAGCGAGAGGAACATCCGACGTGCCACTGCGGTCAAAGCCCCCGGTGTCCGATATCGACCTCTTCACCGACGAGGCCCTTCGCAATCCGTACCCGCTCTACGACGAGCTGCGGCACATTGGCCCTGTCGTCCACATGCCGCAGCACGGTGTGTACGCGATCCCCCAGTACGAGCCCGTGCGGGAGGCGAGCCTGAACTGGGAAGTGTTCACTTCGACCCGCGGAGTCACGTTGAACGACGGGTTCAACAAGGCCACAGAGGGCGTCCTGATCTGCAGTGACCCGCCGGACCACCGTACGATGCGCAAGGTCTTTGAGCGTCCCTTGCTGCCTGCCGCCTTGAAGAGCATAGAGCCGGCTCTCAAGGATGAAGCCGCGAAGGTCGTGCAGCGGCTGGTCGAGCAGGGCCGCTTCGACGCCGCCACGGAACTCGCTCAGCACCTGCCCCTGACGATCGTTTCCAAGCTCGTCGGGCTCGGGGACCGCGGCCGCGAGCAGATGCTCGACTGGGCCGCCGCCAGCTTCGATGCGAGCGGCCCGATCAACAAGCGCACGACCGCGGCGTTGCCCAAGGCCCAGGAGCTGATCGGGTTCGGGCTGAACGAGGCACGGCCGGGCACGATCGACCGTGACGGTTGGGCCGCCGCGTTGTTCACGGCGGCTGAGCGGGGCGAACTGCCCGCCGAGAAGTGCCCGTTCATGGTGCTGGACTACACCGCGCCCTCGTTGGACACCACGATCCTGGCCACCGGCAGCATCATCTGGCTCTTCGCACAGCACCCCGACCAGTGGGACCTGGTGCGGGAGAAGCCTTCACTGATCCGTCACGCGATCAACGAGGGGCTGCGGCTGGAGTCTCCGATCCAGCGGTTCACCCGGCTCACCACACGTGAGCACGAGCTGGGCGGTGTCGTGATCCCCGCAGGAGCCCGGGTGATGCTGCTGTACGGGTCGGCCAACCGCGACGAGCGGAAGTACCCGGCAGCAAACACCTTCGATGTGAACCGGAAACCGAGTGACCATGTTGCCTTCGGCACTGGGGAACACGCGTGCGTCGGCATGAACCTCGCCAGGCTTGAAATCCGTTTGCTGCTGGAGGAACTGGTACCACGAGTGGAGCGCTTTGAGCTGGTGTCAGCCGAGCGGAGGGTCAACAACATGCTGTGCGGCTTCGACAAGGTCGAGGTACGCGCGGTCCCCGCCGCAGGCGCATGAGCCCGCAGCTGACGGCTACTCCCCCTCTTGCTGGAGTGTCAACGATGGCACGAGCCACCCCTACTCTGGACCTGCGCGTCGCGGACCGCCACAAGGCGGCCGACGGGGTCGTGGCCCTTGAGTTGGTTCGGCTGGATGGCGGCGAACTGCCCGCCTGGGAGCCGGGTGCACACATCGACCTGCACCTGAAGCCCGGATTGACGAGGCAGTACTCGCTGTGTGGCGATCCGAACGACCGTGCCCGGTGGCGCATCGCGGTGCTGCGCGAGCCGGAGGGGAGAGGCGGATCGGCGTTCGTCCATGACGAGCTCGTACGGGACAGCGTGGTGACGGCAGGCGAGCCGCTCAACAAGTTCGCGCTCGAACCCGCTTCCCGCTACATCTTCATCGCAGGTGGTATAGGAGTCACCCCAATCTTGGCGATGGCGAGGTCGGAACGGGCCGCGAGCACGGACTGGGAGTTGCACTACGGCGGCCGGAACACACGGTCGATGGCCTTCACGGACGAAGTCGTCGAGTTCGGTGGGCACCGGGTGACGCTCTATCCGCAGGACCAGGTGGGTCTCCTCGACCTGGAGAAGATCCTGGCGATGCCCCGTCCCGGCACGCTCGTCTACTGCTGCGGGCCGCAGCCGCTGCTTGACGCGGTCGAGCAGCAGTGCAGGACCTGGCCGCACGGGCACCTGAGGGTGGAGCGGTTCCAGCCGAAGGACATCGCCGACCTCACCCAGGATGGCAACTTCGAGGTCGAGTTGCGTGACTCCAGGATCACAGTCCAGGTGCAGGCCGGCGAGAGTGTGCTCGACGCGGTGCGGGCAGCGGGTGTTCCGGTTGTCTCTTCCTGCGAGGAGGGCACCTGCGGAACATGCGAGGTCGCGGTTCTGGAGGGCGAAGTAGAACACCGCGACAGCATCCTCTCCGAGGACGAACAGGCTGCCAACGACACGATGTTCATCTGTGTCTCCCGAGCCCGCTGCCCGCGCCTGGTTCTCGATCTGTGAGCGACTTCTGCACCCGGTCGTGGCAACGGCCGTGCTGACCCGCACTTCCCATCATTCGCCGAGGACGGTGTCATGACTCACTCAGACCGCGCCGATCACAAGCCCCCCGTGCTGGTCATCGGCGGCGGGCCCGTAGGTTTGACGGTGGCCTTGCTGCTTGCCAGACACGACGTGCCCACGGTGGTGCTGGAGCAGCGTCGCGAGCGTTCCGACGCGCCGAGGGCGCACGTGATCAATCCTCGTTCACTGGAAATCTATCGGTCACTGGACTTCGACGTGCCCGCCATGATCGAGGGCTCGGCGGCTCCGCAGGACGACACCGTCTCCCATTTCGACTGGCGGATTACGGGGGCACGTTTCGGCAGCGTCCCCTTCGAGCGGCACGACGACACTCACACACCCCACCCGCGGATCAACCTCAAACAGCCGGACCTGGAGCGGATCCTGCTGCGTGAGGTGGCGCGGTCACCACTCGTGGACCTCCGTGTCGGTCACCGCGTCACCGGGCTCGTGGACGAGGAGAAGATCGCCGTCGCGACTGTTCTGGACGACGACAAAGAGTACGAGATCAGCGGTGAGTACGTCCTGGCGTGCGACGGAGCCAACAGCGAGGTGCGTGAGCGACTGGGCATCGAGATGCACGGTCAGCCGGACGTCCAGTCCTGCTTGACCATTCACTTCGAGGGCAGTCTGCGCAACTTGGTCGGTGACCGGCCCGGCATGTTCTACTGGGCGGTAGGCGCGAAGCTCCCCGGCCTCTTCCTCGCCTATGACATCGACAAAACCTGGGTCTATATCAGCCTCATGGCTCCCAAGGTGGTGCCGTCCGCGGAGGAGGCCCGCGACATCGTCCACGACGCGCTCGGCACCGACCGGGTGGACATCGCCGTCCGGCACGTCAGCCCTTGGCTCATGACGGCCCAGGTGGCCGATCGCTACCGTGACGGCCGTGTCTTCCTCCTGGGCGACGCGGCGCACCGATTCCCGCCGAGCGGCGGGCTGGGGCTCAACACAGGCATCCAGGACGCCCACAACCTCGCCTGGAAGATCAAGGCCGTCATGAGCGGGTGGGCCGGCGATCAGCTCCTCGACACCTATGAGGCAGAGCGCCGCCGGGTAGCCGAGATCAACACCGAGCAAAGCCTGGCCAACGCGGCATCCGCGGTTCAGGTGTTCCAACTGCGCGAGAACTCCCCGCAGGAGGAGTGGGACCGGGCCATCGCAGGGATGTACGACAGTCTCAACAGCCTAGCCCTGCAGATCGGTTTCACCTACGCGGAGGAGCCCGCCCCGCACAAGAGCGTGCAGGAGTACGTGCCGCGAGCGGTGCCCGGCGACCGCTTGCCGCACGCCTGGCTCGATGGGCCGGGGGAGCATCGCTCGACCCTGGACCTGCTCGACCCGCGCTCCTTCACCCTGCTGCTCGGCCAGGGCGGTGCGGCGCCCGAGGCGGACCTGGGCGACGCCCCGCTCACGGTGGTCGCCCTCGACGCCGAACTCGGGTTGCCGTCCTGGTGGATGGGGCTCACTGGCCTGGACGGAGCCGGCGCGGTACTGGTGCGTCCTGACGGTCACATCGTCGCCAGGACGACTGACGCCGGGGCGGCAGGGCAGGACTCGTTGCGCCGCAGCCTTCGAGCACTGCTGGGCAGCTGACAGGCAGTACTCGCAAGAGGTGGCCGGTGACCCGGTACAGGCACTTCGGGACGGATGGTCGGAGGCCCTCGGGCCTGGCCGGCTTCGCCGGCTGCGCGAGGGTCTCGCCGGGTACGTGGGGAACGTGAGCCGGGTCGACGGACTCGGGCCACTGTGGTGACCGGGACCGCAGCGTTCCGCACGGCTCGCCGCGAACACGGACAGCACCGACCGCGGCGCCGGATGTGTGTGCCAGGCCGAGGGATCCCTCGTCGCTGATCAGGGCAGGACCGTTGGCCGCCGGTCAGGACCGTCGGTTAAGGTCATTCCTGTGGCAGAGGAGGAAGCGCCGTCCGGTAGGTCAAGGTCGCCGCGCCGTCACCAACAGCGTCGTCGGCAGGCCACCGAACCCGGTCGCCGACGAGACCCCGTGGGCACGCGCAGGGCGATTCTCGAAGCGGCGAGTCAGGAGTTCGCCACCCACGGTTTCGAGGAGGCGCGTGTCAGGCGCATCGCCTCGGCGGCCGGTGTGGGGCATCAGCTGATCACCTATTACTTCGGAGGAAAGCAGGGGCTCTACGAAGCCCTCACCGAACATTGGATGGCCGCGGCGATGCCGCTCGTGCACGAGGACACCCCGTTTGCGGAGGTCGTCCGCCAGTACGTCCACCTGGCCTGGGAAGATCCTTCCTGGTCTCGCATGCTGATGCACGAAGATCTCGGCAGTCGGCCGCCCGCGGAGGACGAGCGGGCCGCCGAGCTGCTCAAGGCCGTCGCGAAGCTGCGAGAGCGCCAGGCGAATGGAGAGGTCCGTGGCGACATCGACGTCGGATTCCTCGGCCTGGTGTTCTTCGCGGCCACCATCGCCCCGAAGGCCCTGCCCTGGATCGCCCGCGAGCTGACCCAGCAGGACCCCACGTCGCAGGAATTCATCAACGACTACGCCGAGAACATGGCCCGGATCATGTCGGCACTGGGCGAGCCCTCCACGACGACCGACGCCGAAGGACGAGACACGGCCCCCTGAGACCGTCGTCTCAGCGGGCCGAGGGCGAGTGCCGGAACCAACCGACGGTGAGGCAGGTGTTCAGCCCGGCGGCAGCCGACGAGCCATCGGCAAGGGGCGAGCATCCAGCCCTCCCCCGGCCTCACCTCAGACCCTGGTGACAACGGTCTGAGTGACGAAGCATGTCGCGTCCGGAACGAAGGCGAGGCGGGACGCCTGCGGGCAGGAAACGAGGGCCGTGCCTCCTGCGCCGCCTCCACCAGGACGGAGCCGCGCCCGCCAGGGCCTTGCCGTCTTCTGGCGTGGATATCACAGATCCACCTCCAGGTGGGGGGAACGCGCCCGCGAGGAGCACAAAGTAAACATGCCGTCCGCGCGCTCCGCGTCGGTCAGGACATCGTCCCGGTGGTCGGGTTCGCCGGCGAGCACACGTACAACGCACTCCCCGCAGATGCCCTGCCGACAGGAGTAGGGCGCGTCCACGCCGTTGTCCAGCAGGACGTCGAGGATGGTCTCTTCCCCGCCGATCCGGTACTCCGCCCCGGTGGAGGCCAGGCGCACGGTGAAGGCGCCCGAAGCCGGTGCTCCGTCCTGCAGGTCGGCGGCCGCCGCGGAGAAGCGCTCCTTGTGCAGAGCGGACGGCGGCCATCCCAGCTCCGCCGCACGTCCGAGCACATGGTCCATGAAGCCGCCCGGACCGCATGCGTACAGCGCGGTGTCGGACTGAGGCGGTCCCAGGTCACGGGCCAGGTCCAGGCGCTGGCCGGCCGGCTCGTCGTCGAAATGCAGACTGACCCGCGGGTTGTTCTGCAACTCGGTGGCGAACGCCGCCTCGGCGCGGGTCCGGGCGCAGTAGTGCAGGTGGTAGTCGCCGCCGGCGGCGTCCAGTGCCAGGCTCATCGCCAGCAGCGGGGTGATGCCGATGCCCCCGGCGAGGAGGACGTGCCGCCTCACCGGGGCCAGACCGAAGCGGTTGCGCGGCGCGGAGATCCGTACGGTGTCGCCCTCGGCCAGGGCGTGCATCGCGCGCGACCCTCCACGTGAGGCCTGCTCATTGAGTACAGCCAGGCGATACTGCTTGCGCACGCCCGCAGGACCGCACAGGGAGTACTGCCGGATCAGGCCGTCCGCGCCGGCCATCACGTCGATGTGCGCCCCGGGCTCGTAGTCCCAGAGCTCCGCACCATCGGCTCGGGCCAGCTCGAAGACGGCGATCCTGGGAGTGGGGTCCTGGCGGGTCACGACGACCGACTCGGTCCAGGTGGTGGTCATTCGCGGGTCACGCTCCCGCCGTGGCGGCCTCGGTCCTCGCGGCGGTGAAGACGCCGGACTCGACACGGCGGATCTCTTCACCGGCCGCATGCACGCCCAGCGGATCCCGTCCTGACTCCACGTCGTCGACCATGGTGCGCAGCATCCGGCGGAGCATCACGACGCCACGGTCGGAGGGGGCCAGTGTCTCCTCCGAGTGCTGGGTGATGTCCCCCTGTGACCGCTGGGCCTCGAAGTCACCGGGGAAGCGCCGGCTCTCCTCCGGGCTGAGTTCCCACGGGAACTTGCCGTTCTGCTTGATGCCGAGAGCCAGACGTGCGACCCGACCGGGGTCTGAGGCGCGGGCGGAGAAGAATGCCCGGTGGTGGGTGTCGTCGACCGGGACGACCCAGATCAGCATGTCGTGCGGGGCGTCAGGGATGACGTTGACGAAATCCGGGAGGGCGATGACGTTCGGCAGCTGGACTTCCACCCGCCACTCCAGATCGACCGGTTCCTGGTCGGCGTCGTCCTGGTAGGCCTGGACATACTTCACCCCGTAGTCGGTACGGGCATAGGTGAGGCGGTCGGCGATGGTCCGGTGGTCGAAGTAGCTCTCGGGAAATCCGGTGGTCCCCACTCCTTCGAACTGGTAGCCGCTGTGCGCCGAGTGCAGCCAGGCGGCGTGTACCGGGTCGACCGCGTTCTCGTAGGCCTGGAGCCAGTTGAAGTCGCCCACCGCACCGGTGACCTCTGAGCCCGGGATCGGCCAGGTGCTGTGGTACGTCTCCCCTTCCTGAAGATGCTCGAGGCAGTCCCAGCGTGGGAGGGCGGGTTTGCGCTCGGGCGGTCCCATGTAGACGAAGACGAGACCGTACCGCTCCTCGACGGGATACCACGGCTGGCGGGCGAGATGGCGGCGCAGTCCGCCACCGGCCTCGCATGCCTGCTCCACGCAGTGGCCCTGCACGTCGAACTTCCAGCCGTGGTAGCAGCAGCGGATGCCGTCCTCCTCGATCCGCCCGTAGTACAGGCTGCTACCGCGGTGTGCACAGCGTTCGAAGACGACACCGGGGCGTCCCTGGCCGTCACGGAAGACGATCAGGTCCTCTCCCAGGATCCGGGTGCGGTGCGGAACGTCACTGGTCAACGCGGCGGAACTGGCGATCGGCTGCCAGTAGCGGCGCAGCGCCCCGCCCATGGGCGTGCCCGGTCCGACCTCGGTCAGTCGTGCGTGGTGGGTGGGACGCGGCCGCCCGTGGCCGGTTCCCGTGTCGATCGCGGTGTCGCTCATTCTCGACCATCTCCTCGTTGGTGCAGGCGGCAGGAAGGCCGCGGACTCAGGTCCGTATGGGGGCGCGGCTCCTGAAACTGGGATGTGAGAGGTCGGCCTGTGCCATGGCTGGGCCGGGTCGTCCGGCGGCACGCCGACGTAGTCGGTCAGGCCGCGGTGCAAGGTCGCCCATAAGACGGTTTCATCCGGTTCTACGGCCTGGATGAAAAACTGTCAACGCCTCTGACCTCGCTGGATGAAAAACTGTCCATCCCCTGTGCGCCGAAGCGAGCGGCTGTTACGTTGGGTCCGTGCTGAGGTAGGGGCCGGGTCCGGACCGCGCCGTTGCCTCGTGATCCCCCTTCCACCGTGCGACGCGCACCACAGGAGAGTCCGGCACTTGCCCGTGCGGTCCCGCCACCACGTGCCCTCCTCCCCCGCAGACCGCCCCCAAGATCGAAGATCGGGGTCCGTAGAAGGAGACGATGATGTCTGGACCTTCCTCATGACCGCCGGAAGCGACGAGTACGACTACGTCGTCGTCGGAGCCGGCTCCGCCGGGTGCGTCATGGCATCGCGACTGTCGGCAGCCGCCGACGCGACCGTTCTGCTGGTCGAGGCCGGGCCGCCGGCCGACCGGAGTTGGATGGTCAGGTTTCCGCTGGGGGTCGGCCTCCTGTCCGGCCGTGAGGACATCAGTTGGAGCTACCGGACGGAGCCCGAGCCGGGACTGATGGATCGTCAGGTACCGGTGCCGCGCGGTCGTCTGGTCGGCGGCAGCGGTTCCATCAACGGCGCGACACATGTGCGGGCGCACCGCCTGGACTATGACGACTGGGCGAACAACGGTGCGCCGGGCTGGGGTTGGGACGACCTCCTGCCGTACTTCCGCCGCTGTGAGACCAGTTGGCGCGGCAGTGACGAGTACCACGGTGGCAGCGGGCCCATCACGGTCTCGACCCGGTCGGGCGTCGGCGTCTTCGGGCACCGCCTGGCGGGTGCCGCGCGCACACTGGGCATCGGTTTCCCAGCCGACACCCAGGCCGGAGACCCGACGGGCGTGGGGCCGAACGAGGTCGCGCTCCGACGTGGCCGGCGGCACAGCACCGCCGCCGCCTACCTGCGCCCCGCGCTGCGCCGACGCCCGAATCTGACGCTGCTCACCGGCGCGCTGGTGGACTCGCTCGTCCTCGACGGCGGCCGCGCGACCGGTGTGCGCGTCGTCGAGAACGGCCGACAGCGGACCGTGCGTGCGGCCCGCGAGGTCGTGCTGTGCGCGGGTACCTTCAATTCCCCGCAGCTGCTGATGCGTTCGGGTATCGGGCCCGCCGACCAGCTGCGCGAGAACGGCATCACCCCGGTGGTCGACCTCCGGGGCGTCGGGGCCAATTTGCAGGAACACCCGTCGGCTCCGGTGCTGTTCAACGTGACGGAACCGGTGACCTTCCACGAGCACCTCCGCGCCGACCGCCTGGTGCGGAGCATGGCTCGCTGGCTCGTGGCCGGAACCGGTCCCATGGCCGAGATGCCGGAGTTCCTCTCCGTCTACACGCGTTCACGCGAGGGCCTCGACCGCCCCGACGGATTCCTCGGAATCATCGCCGGAGGATTCGACGCCCGGCCCTGGTTCCCCGGGCTGTCGCCCCTGACCTCCCGCCACTGCCTGGCCCTCAACGCAGTGTGCAACCCGGTGAGCCGCGGCAGGGTCGAACTCGCCTCCGCCGACCCCATGGCGGCGCCCCGCATCACGTTCAATCTCCTCACCGAGCACGCGGACCTCGTCGCCCTGCGCGAGACCATACGCACCACGCGGGAGATCCTGGCGGCCCCCGAGATGGCCCCGATGATCTCGGCAGAACTCGCCCCCGGTCCCGACGTACGCAGCGACCGCGAGTACGAGGAGTTCCTGCGCGCCCACGCTGGCCCGGCCAACCACTCCTGCGGCACCTGCGCCCTGGGCACCGGCGAGGACGCCGTGGTCGACCTCGACCTTCGGGTCCGCGGCGTCACAGGCCTTCGAGTGGTCGACGCGTCGGTGTTCCCGAGCGTCCCGGGAGCCAACATCAACGCCACCATCATCGCCATCGCCGAGAAGGCGTCGGACCTCGTCCTCGGCGTGCCCACCACTGGTCTTGATCCACTTTCACGGACATCGAAGATCAGGGGTATCGGCCTCAGGAGGACGCTGTCCGTCATCAGGTCGCCAAGGACTTCGACCTGACCGAGACCGCGGTGCGCGACCGGATGAAGCAGGCCAGGGTGATGCCGACGAACGCTTGGCGCACGATCTGACGCGGATGTTCCTAAGACCCCAAGGCCCACACAGCCACCGTGGCCGGCATGCCGACCTCACGGTTCGCGGGCTTCGCCGCGACTCTGGCGAGGGCCGTCGCCAACCCGCAGCAGATCGACCCCCTCCTCCCGGTGGTCGGCCCGCTCATCGGCGAGCACATGTACGCCACCCACAAGCGGGTGAGCGGCCCCGCGTACAGCCTGGACCGCGCCCCCTACATGAACGGGGCCTGCCCCCGGCCACCACCGCGCGGGGCGCCCTCTCCGCTGGCCATCACCCGGCAGCACAGGGCTGGTTCCTGGCTGAACAGCGCGCCAGGTGTCACCGGGGCGGGCACGGCGGCTGACGCCGCCAACGCCTGCCATCGATCGGTCGGCGACGTCCCGCCCTTACGTCATTTGTCTCGCCGCGAGCCGCTCAAAGCGGCGTATCGAGAAGATCACCGGCGCGTCGAACCGACGGGACACCGAGTCCATCAGATCAGTGAACCTGAGTGCTCGCCTTGAAAGCCTGGCCCGTCGACGGGGAGAGTGTCCCCCATTCCGCTCCGTCAGCTGTGACGCAGGCCGCTCGTGCCGGCATCGGACTCACACGGGCCCATGGGCTTGGCCGGGGCGAGGACATCCGCAGGGTCGGCGGGGAAGCCGGTGACATCGGCGCCGAACCGGTTCGCGGCCGGACCCTACAGGTCAATGGCCTGCTCATCGCCCTTCCGGCCAGCCGGTGTAAGCCTCGGCGAGGTAGGCCGACCCGGCGGTGGAACCGGTCACCGCGGCCAGCTCGCCCTCCTGGCGCCGGAGGTCGAACGGGGTGGAGCCCGGCAGCGTGTGCAGCATGGTGGTCATCCAGTAGGAGAAGTGCTGGGCCTTCCAGACGCGACGCAGTGCCCGCTCGCTGTAGGCCGTGAGCGGTGTGGTGGCACCGTCCGCGACCGCCTTCTTGAGCTCCTCGGCCAGCACGCGTACGTCGGCGAGGGCCAGGTTGAGGCCCTTGGCACCGGTCGGTGGCACCGTGTGCGCGGCGTCGCCAGCCAGCAGCAGCCGCCCGTGGTGCATCGGCTCCTGGACGAAGCTGCGGAAAGGCAGCACGGTCTTGGAGGTGATCGGCCCCTCCATGAGACGGTGGCCGTTGGCCCCGACCCGTGACTGGAGCTCGTTCCAGATCCGGTCGTCGGACCAGTCGTCGGCGTCCTCCGAGGGATCGCACTGGAAGTACATCCGCTGGAGGCTCTCGGTGCGCTGGCTGATCAGCGCGAAGCCTCTCGGGGAGTGGCTGTAGATCAGCTCTGGTGCGCTGGGCGGTGCCTCGGTGAGGATCCCGAACCAGGCGAAGGGGTATTCGCGGAAGTACTGCGTGCGCGCGGCTTCCGGCACCGCCAGGCGGCACAGGCTCCGCGATCCGTCGGCGCCCACGAGGAAGTCGGCGCGAACCTCGTGGCCGACGCCGTCGGCGTCGGTGAACCGCATGACCGGAGCATCGGAGAGGATGTCGTCGACCGACACGTCGGTGACGCCGAACCGGACGTCGCCCCCGTCGCGCATCCGGGCGTCGGCGAGGTCGATGAAGACGTCTGTCTGCGGGTAGAGCTGGGTCGAGGCACCGACCAGGCTCTGGAAGTCGATCCGATGGCTGCCCCCGCCGAAGGCCAGTTCGATGCCGTCGTGGCGGTAACCGTCCCGGTGCACCCGGTCGGAGACGCCGGTGCCGACCAGCAGGTCGACCGAGTCCTGCTCAAGTATCCCGGCGCGGTGGGTCTCTTCGATCTCCCGGCGGCTCCGCAGATCGACCACTACCGAGTCGATCCCGGCACGGGCGAGCAGGTGGGAGAGCATGAGCCCGGCGGGGCCGGCCCCGACGATTCCGATCTGCGTGCGGCTTTGAGTACGCGAGGAGGTCATGGCGCATTCTTGAGCCGCCGGGCCGGCCTCGGCCACCATGTTCTTCCGTCCAGTGGAAGCCGGTCAGCCGACGACCGGTCCGGGGATACTGCGCCCGATACCCCGGGCCGCCACCTGCAGGGCGCCGACCAACCGTACCCGGTCCTGTTTGAGGCTGGGTACCACGACCCCGAGCGCCGCCACGACGTCACCACCGGCCCGGATCGGCACGGCCGCCGAGCACGCGCCCAGAGTCATCTCCTCCACCGTCGTGGCGAAGTCGTCCTCGCGTATCTTCTCCAGCTGGCGACGCAACCGGCCTGGCTGGCTCACCGTGTACGGCGTCATCCGTGGCAGGTCGTCGAGCACCTCGCCCTGGACATCGGCCGGCGCGTGCGCGAGCAGTATCTTCCCGACTCCCGTCGCGTGCAGCGGCAGGCGTGAGCCGATCGCGCTGACCACCGGCACCGAGGCATGTCCGGAGAGCCGGTCGACGTACAGCGCCTGTCGGCCGTCGCGTACCGCGAGGTGCACGGTGGCCCGAGTCGCGCCGTACAGATCGTGAAGGTACGGCGAGGCGATCTGCCCGAGCCCCGTGTGCACCGGCGCGAGCAGGCCGATGTCCCAAAGTCGGCGCCCGACAACGTACTTCCCCGACTCGGCGCGGCTCAGCGCCCCCCAGGCGACGAGTTCAGCGACGAGACGGTGCGCGGTCGCGGCAGGAAGGTCGGCCCGGGCGGCGAGGTCGGTGAGGCCGAGCTGACGGTGCCGCTCGTCGAAGGACCCAAGAATCGCCAGCGCACGGCTGGTCACTGAGCGCCCGGGTCTCGCAGCGTTGCCTGCCATGGCCGGCATCCTCCGATCGATGGACGGTGAGCGCGGGCAGCGGCTCATCACCGCTCCGCACGGACTGCCTGCCGCGGCCGACAACTGCCTCCCGTACGGCCTGTACACCGGTCGGCCGAACCGTGCTGTGACGCGGCCGCATCATCACGCCGGCTGCGATTTCCGCTGCGGCGAACGGCGACGAAGTTCACCGGCGGCCAGGCGTGAGTGGTGTGGCCCAGCCCGACCATAGGTGGATCGCCTTTCTCAGGTTCGCGTGACGAGGTGGTCCGCCGGAGCGCGGAGCTCATCAGCGGCGGAGGCCACGCGCTGGATGAGGGCGAGGAACAGGGTCTGCTCCTCGGCGGAGAGCGGCGCCAGGAAAACCTGGTTCATCCGCGCGGTGCGCACTGTCAGCTTGCGGTGGACACGTGCGCCGTCGTCGGTCAGACGCAGCAGGAAGCGTCGGCCGTCCTGCGGATCACGGACCTTGTCGAGGAACCCGCGCCGGATGAGTCGGCTGATCACCTCGGCGATGGTGGAGCGGTCGAGGCCGACCCGGTCCCCCACCGTGCGCTGATCGAGACCGGGTTCGGCGACGAGTGTGTTGAGTACGGCGAACTGCGGTGAGGTGATCTCCTCGGAGACCATCGTGTTCCACAGCAGGTGGTGCGCCTGCTGGAGCCGCCGGGCGAGGTGCCCGGGGTGGGAGTTCAAGTCCACCGCCGCCATCTGTGCTCCTCGAATCAGGCATCCGCGCGGCGATCCTCCCGCGGATTCATTCAGTGCACTGAACGATAACAGGCGACTGATGTGTGCGCTGCAGGTTCTTTGCGGGTCGTACACGCTTGACCAGGTTTTCCCTGAAGTCTTGACGGCCATCCCGGGAAGTGGCAGCGTACGGAAACCTCACCAGAACAATCAGTACACTGACTATCCCGCCCACGGAGAGATGAGGCTGCACCGATGGACAAGGTGGTGCCGACAGCCGCTGAGGCGGTGACCGACGTGCCGGACGGCGCGTCGCTGGCGGTCGGCGGATTCGGGTTGAGCGGCGTACCGAATGTACTGATCCATGCGCTGTACGAACGCGGGGTCGGCGGACTGGGCGTGGTGTCCAACAACTGCGGAGCGCTGGACTCGGGACTCGCGGTGCTGCTGACGGCCGGCCGGATCGCACGCGTGACCGGGTCGTACATCGGGGCGAACAAGGAGTTCGCGCGGCAGTACCTGGCCGGTGAGCTGGAGGTCGAGATGATCCCTCAGGGCACGCTGGCCGAGCGGCTGCGCGCCGGCGGTGCCGGGATCCCCGCCTTCTACACCCCGGCCGGTGTCGGCACGCAGGTCGCCGACGGCGGGCTGCCGTGGCGCTACGACGGGAACGGCGGAGTGGAGCTTGCTTCGCCGCCGAAGGAGGTCCGCGAGTTCGACGGCACCGAGTACGTGCTGGAGCGTGGCATCCGCACCGACTTCGCCCTCGTACGGGCCGCCAGGGGTGACCGGCACGGCAACCTCGTCTTCAGCAAGTCCTCGCGGAACTTCAATCCGCTGGCCGCGATGGCCGGGCGCGTTACGATCGCCGAGGTCGAGGAACTCGTCGAACCCGGCGAGATCGATCCGGACGCGGTGCATCTGCCGGGCATCTTCGTGCAGCGGGTGGTCGTGCTCGCCCCGGAGCAGGCGGCGGACAAGCAGATCGAACGGCGCACGATTTCCACGCCTTTGGCACGAGGGACGGTGAGCGGCTGATGGCCTGGACACGCGAGGAGATGGCCGCCCGCGCGGCCCGTGAGCTGGAGGACGGCCAGTACGTCAACCTCGGCATCGGCCTGCCGACATTGATCCCCAACTGCCTCCCGGCGAACGTCCAGGTGGTCCTTGAGTCGGAGAACGGCATCCTGGGCACCGGTCCATACCCGACGGAGGACCAGGTCGACCCAGATCTGATCAACGCGGGCAAGGAGACCGTCACGGTCCTGCCGGGCGCTTCCTTCTTCGACTCGTCCCTGTCGTTCTCGATGATCCGCGGCGGGCACATCGACGTCGCCGTGCTCGGTGCCATGCAGGTCTCCGAGAAGGGGGACCTGGCGAACTGGGCCGTCCCCGGCAAGATGATCACCGGTATCGGCGGCGCGATGGACCTGGTGCACGGCGCCCGCTCCGTCATCGTCGTCATGACACACACCGCGAAGGACGGCTCACCGAAGATCCTGACCACGTGCGCACTGCCGCTGACGGGCAGGGCGTGCGTCAACCGGATCATCACCGATCTCGGTGTGCTGGACGTGACCCCCGACGGGCTGGCGCTCGTGGAGAGGGCGCCGGGCGTCACCGTGAAAGAGATCGTCGCGAAGACCGCCGCCGAGGTCCGCGTCGCGGAAGAACTCGAAGAGATCACCGAGGAGGTCGCGTCATGAGTCTGCGTGACGTCTACATCGTCGATGCCGTCCGCACTCCCATCGGCCGCTACAACGGCGCCCTTGCCTCGGTCCGCCCGGACGACCTCGCCGCCCACGTCATCCGCGAACTCCTCGCCCGTACGCCCGACCTCGACCACTCGCGCATCGAGGATGTCTGCTTCGGCAACGCCAACGGCGCCGGCGAGGAGAACCGCAACGTCGCCCGCATGGCCGCCCTGCTGGCCGGCCTGCCCACCTCCGTGCCCGGTGCGACCGTCAACCGGCTGTGCGCCTCCGGCCTTGAGGCCGTGATCCAGGCGGCCCGCGCCATCGCCTGCGGCGACGCGCACATCGTCCTTGCCGGCGGCGTGGAGTCGATGACGCGCGCCCCGTACGTACTGCCCAAGAACGACAAGCCTTTCCCAGCCGGGCACACCGAGCTGTACTCCACCACCCTGGGCTGGCGCATGGTCAACCCGAGGATGGAACCACAGTGGACGATCCCGCTGGGCGAGTCGGCCGAACTCATCGCCGACAAGTACAAGATCGGCCGTGAACAGCAGGACGAATTCGCCCTCGGCTCCCACCGCAAAGCGGCCAAGGCGCAGGCCGAGGGCCTGTTCGACGCCGAGCTCGCTCCGGTACCCGTACCTCAGCGCAAGGGCGATCCGGTGCTCCACACGGCCGACGAGTGCGTCCGCCCCGACACCTCTCTCCAGAAGATGGCCCAGCTCAAACCGTCGTTCCGCAAGGAGAACGGCACCGTGACAGCGGGCAACGCCTCACCGCTCAACGATGGCGCTGCCGCGCTGCTGCTGGTCGATGAGCAGGGTCTGAAGGCCACCGGCCGCCAGCCACTCGCCCGTGTCTCGGCGACCGGAGTCTCCGGCATCGACCCGCACTACTTCGGACTCGCCCCCGTGGAGGCCACCGACCGCGCCCTTGCCAAGGCCGGGAAGTCCTACGCCGACCTGGACGTACTGGAGCTGAACGAGGCGTTCGCCGCCCAGGTCCTCGGCTGTGTGGCCGAGTGGCCGGAGTTCGACCCGGCGATCCTCAACCCGCGGGGCGGCGCCATCGCCCTCGGTCACCCGCTCGGCGCCTCCGGCGCGCGTCTCGCCGGCACCGTCGCGCACCAGCTCGCCCGCAAGGGCAGCGGCACCGGCGTCGCCGCCCTCTGCATCGGCGTCGGCCAGGGCCTCGCCCTCGTCCTCGAACGCTGATCCAAGGCCCACGCGCATCAGGACAAAGGAGTTCGGCCGCCCATGGCCCTCACCCAGCACGACATCGACCAGGAAATCGCGGCCGAGCACGCCGCGTACCAGAAGCGGGTCGCCGACGGCGCACCCGTCGAACACCACCCGCGCCGCGACTACGCGCCGTACCGCTCCTCGGTGCTGCGCCACCCCAAGCAGCCGCCAGTGGCCATCGACGTCACCAAGGACCCGGAGCTGGCGGAACTGTCCTCCCCCGCCTTCGGGGAGCGCGACATCACCGAGATCGACAACGATCTCACCCGGCAGCACACCGGCGAGCCCGTCGGGGAGCGCATCACCGTCTCCGGCCGGCTGCTCGACCGCGACGGCCGTCCCGTGCGCGGCCAGCTGGTGGAGATCTGGCAGGCCAACTCGGCAGGGCGGTACGCCCACCGGCGCGAGCAGCACGACGCCCCGCTGGACCCGAACTTCACCGGTGTGGGCCGCACCCTCACCGACGCGGACGGCTTCTACCACTTCACGACGATCCGGCCGGGCCCGTACCCGTGGCGCAACCACGTCAACGCCTGGCGGCCGGCACACATCCACTTCTCCGTCTTCGGCTCGGCATTCACCCAGCGGCTGGTGACACAGATGTACTTCCCGAACGACCCGCTCTTCCCGTACGACCCGATCCTGCAGTCCGTCACGGACGACGCGGCCCGGCAGCGGCTGGCCGCCACCTACGACCACAGCCTGTCGATGCCGGAGTTCTCCCTCGGCTACCACTGGGACATCGTGCTCGACGGGCCGCGGGCCACCTGGACGGAAGAGGGGCACTGACCGCCATGACGAAGATCGACACCGGGGCCCCGGAGCGCGTGCTGCCCACCCCCTCGCACACCGTCGGCCCCTTCTACGGCTACGCACTGCCCTTCCCCGGCGGCGAGGACATCGCGCCCGCCGGCCACCCCAGGACCATCACCCTCCAGGGCCACGTGTACGACGGCGAGGGCGAGCCGCTGCCGGACGCCTTCCTGGAACTGTGGGGCCCGGACCCGGACGGCAACCTGCCCCGGGTCGACGGCTCGATGCGGCGCGACCCGGCGAGCGGCGGCTTCCTGGGCCGCAACGGCGTGGAGTTCACCGGCTTCGGCCGCATCCAGGTGGATGCCAACGGCCACTGGGCGGCGCGTACGCTGCGGCCCGGCGCCCGCGGGCAGAGCGCGCCGTACATCAGCGTGTGCCTCTTCGCACGTGGTCTGCTCGTCCACCTGTTCACCCGGATCTACCTGCCCGGCAGCAACGCGGCGTGGTCCACGGACCCGCTGCTGTCCCGGCTGGACGAGAAACGACGCGGCACGCTGATCGCCGACGACGAGGGCAACAGCACCTACCGTTTTGACATCCGCCTTCAAGGCGAGGACGAGACGGTCTTCCTGGAGTTCACGTGACATCAGCCGACACCGAGGGCATCGCTGGCCACGGAGGCGGTCTGCTCGGCCACGGAGGCGGTCTACTCGGCCCCGGCTGGACGGGCTCCCCGGCCGCCGCCGAGACGGGCGACACCGCGTTCCTGCGGGCGCTGCTCGACGCGGAGACGGCACTGACCCGGGCCCAGGCGTCCCTGGGGCTCGCCCCGCACGAAGCCGTGGCCGCGGTGTCGGAGGCGGCCGTCCAACGCCTCGACCTCGCGTCCCTCGCCGAGCGGGCGCGGGCCGGCGGGAACCCGGTGATCCCGCTGGTCGCGGACCTGACCCGGGCGGTCGGCGATCCGTACGGCACGTATGTGCACCGGGGCGCAACCAGCCAGGACATCATGGACACGGCGATGATGCTGGTCGCCGCGCGTACCCTGGCCCCGCTCCTCGCCGATCTCGACCGCACCCAGCGGGCCCTGGCCGGCCTGGCCGCCGAGCACCGCGACACCCCGATGCCGGGCCGCACACTCACCCAGCACGCCGTACCCACCACGTTCGGCCTCAAGGCCGCCGGATGGCGGTCGCTGGTGCTGGACGCCCGGGACCGGGTGACATCGGCACGCGACTCGCTGACCGCCCAACTCGGCGGCGCGGCCGGGACGCTGGCGGCGTTCACCGCGTACGGGGCCGACGACGCGACCGCGCTCCCCGCCGCCTACGCCCGGGAACTCGGGCTGCGGGCGCCGGTGCTGCCCTGGCACACCCTGCGCACACCGATCGCCGACCTCGCCGGATGCCTCGCCTTCACCACCGGCGCGCTGGGCAAGCTCGCAGCGGACGTCCTCATCCTCTCCCGCACCGAGATCGCGGAGGTCGCCGAGGGCAGCGGCGGCGGCTCCTCCGCCATGCCGCACAAGGCGAACCCGGTGCGCTCGACGCTGATCGCGGCCGCCGCCCGGCGCGCACCACAGCTCGCGGCCACGCTGTACGGCGCGCTGGTGGCCGAGGACGAACGGCCGGCCGGGGCCTGGCACGCCGAGTGGGAACCGCTCAGGGACCTGCTCCGGCTGGCCGGCGGTGCCGCCCGGGACGCCGCCGAACTCACCGAGGGCCTGCGGGTGCACCCGGACGCCATGCGCGAACACCTCGGACTCACCCACGGACTGATCGTCTCCGAGCGGCTCTCCGCCGAGCTGGCCCCCGTACTCGGCCGCACCCGCGCGAAGGAACTCCTCACCGAGACCGCCAAGCGTACGTATACCGAGGACCGGTCCCTGGCCGAACTCCTCGCCGAGAAGCCGGAGCTGACGGACCTCGACCTCGGCCGGCTGACCGACCCCGCCCGTTACACCGGCTCCGCCGGAGCCCTCACCGACCGCGCCCTGGAGCGACGTTGACCTCCTCCGCCTCCGACAAGATCCTCAACCACCGCGCAGAAGGATCCAAGACCGCTCCCCCGCTGCTCCTCGGACCCTCGCTCGGCACGTCCTACGCCCTGTGGGACAAGGTGGCGCCCGAACTGTCCATCACACACAGGGTCCTGCGCTGGGACCTGCCCGGGCACGGCGGCTCGGCGGCCGGGCTGACCGGCCCCGGCGCGACAGTGGCCGACCTGGCCGGCCTGGTGCTGCGGCTCGCCGACGCCCTCGGCATCGAACGGTTCGCGTACGCCGGAGTCTCACTCGGCGGTGCGGTGGGCCTGCACTTGGCACTGCACCATCCCCAGCGCGTGTCGTCCCTGGCCGTCATCTGCTCGTCGGCCCACTTCAACGGGGCAAAGGCGTGGAAGGAACGCGCTGCGCTGGTTCGCCGCGAGGGACTCGCCAGGCTCTCCGAGTCCGCGGACGCACGCTGGTTCACCCCTGGCTTCACCGTTCCTCGGCTGGTGGACGACCACCGAAGAACGGACCCGGAGGCGTACGCCGCCTGCTGCGACGCACTGGCCGCATTCGACCTGCGCGACCGCCTTCCGGAGATCACCGTCCCCACACTGGCCATCGCCGGACGCCAGGACCCGGCCACGCCGCCCGCACATCTGCGGGAGATCGCGGATACGGTACCCGGCGCGGCCCTCGTGGAAATCCCCGGCGCCTCACACCTGGCGCCCGCCGAACGCCCTGAGGCCGTCCTGACGGCGCTGCGCGCCCATTTCTCCGGCGACGCCCGGCGTGGCATGGAAGTGCGCCGGGAGGTTCTCGGCGACGTGCACGTGGACCGCGCGCAGTCCCGGCAGACCGGATTCACGGCCCGGTTCCAGGACTTCATCTCCCGCTACGCATGGGGCGAGATCTGGACGGATCCGACACTGACACGTCGTGAACGCAGCATGATCACCATGACGGCGCTCGTCGCGCACGGCCACCACGACGAGCTGGCCATGCACGTCCGCGCGGCGCGCCGCAACGGCCTCACCCCGGAGGAGATCAGCGCAGTGCTGCTACAGACGGCCGTCTACTGCGGCGTCCCGGCAGCCAACTCGGCGTTTGCGGCGGCACAACGGGCACTCGCACAGAACGACGGAGACCGGGCCTGACAAACAATGAGGGCGGAACGCGGATCTGCGTTTCGCCTCCACCCGGGCACGCGTCCAACTACTTTCGCAAGTATGCTCGATTCGCCGACATCGGCGGTAACGGCAGAGCCGATTGTCTGGTCGTCTACGACGGCCGGGCAGTCCGAGCCTGTGAACCGCGGCGGCAACTGTCCACGGACCACGGTCACAGTCCGCAGGGGCTTGACCCAGGATCGTGGACACCGGTTGTTATGCGGCAGTGGTCAGAGTAACTGATCGTTGTTCGAAGGCGTTCGGGCTGATCTGGCCGATGCTGGAGTGCCTCCTTCTGGTGTTGTAGCGGGTGGCCCGTCGGAAGACCGCGAGGCGGGCTGCTCGGGCTTCTGACCAGCGTTTCCCTCCCTGAAGCGTCTCGCGTTTCAGGGTCGCGTTGAACGACTCGGCGGCGTCGTCCGCGCTCGTGCCCACCGCGCCGCGCGATCTGACCACGCCGAGGCCGGCGCAGACCTGGGCGAACTCCTTCGAGGCTTATTGCGCCCCGTTGTCGCTGTGGAAGGTTGCTCCGCGCAGGCCGTCGGCGCCCCGGGCCGCCGCCGCAGCCTTGAGCGCGTCGGTGACCAGCCCGGTGCGCATGTGGTCGGCGATCGACCAGCCCGCCAGGCGTTTCGAGCGCAGGTCCAACACCGTTGCCAGGTAAAGGAATTTGCCGTTCCCGATGGGGAGATACGTTATGTCGCCCACGTACTTCGTGTTCGGCGTCTTCGCGGTGAAGTCGCGCCGTAGCAGGTCGGGAACCGGTGTCGCAGAGGGCTCGGGGATGGTGGTGCGGACCTTCTTGCGCAGGTGGAAGCCGACGATGCCTCGCGCACGCATGACCCGTGCGACGCGTTTGTGATTGACGCGTACTCCGGCGTCGCGAAGCTCGGCGGTGACCCGCGGGGCGCCGTAAGTCCCGTCGGACTCGGCGTGGATGGCGGTGATCTGCTCGGCGAGGCCGGCATCCGCCCGGACCCGCCCGGCCCGCGCGTCCGCGCCGGCGATCCACCGGTAGAACCCGGACCGCGAGACGGCCAGGATCCGGCACAGCCGCTTGACGCCGAAGGCGCCACGATGATCGTCAACGATCTGGAAGCGGCTGCTCACCAGCTGGTCTCCGCCGCAGAATACTTCGCGGCCCTCCGCAGGATCTCCCGCTCGAACTCGAGTTCCTTCACTCGCGCCCGCAGCTGCCGGTTCTCCTTCTCCATCGCGCCGGCCTCGCCGGCGCCGGGCCGGGCGGCCTGCTCGGCGTCCCGCACCCAGGTGCGGAGCGTCTCGTGGTTGACGCCCAGGTCCTTGGCCACCGACGCGTACGTCCCACCCGGGCCGGCGTGGTACAGCGCGACGGCATCAGCCTGGAACTCAGGCGAGTACTTCGACGTCCCCAACGGGAACTCCTGTTCTTCGGATCCTCACGATCCAATGATCAGGGTGTCCCCGATCAAGGGCTAACCCCCGTCGCGCTCATGACCCTTCTCGCGCTGCGCCCGCCGCGACCGCGGCGCACGACTCCTTCACTCTGAGCTTCTTCCTCACGTTCCTGATCAACGAGCAGCCGTTTCCCGCCCTGGATGTGCTGGCAGCCGGTGCGTTACCGCCTCTGCTGGCCGGAGAGACGGGAACGCCGTCGTGGTGGCTGGGCGCGGGCGTGGCCGCGGGCACCGCGGCCGGACTGCTGGTGCTCGTGGTGCGGGCCCGTACCGCCCGGCCCCGGCTGACCACGGCACTGCGGCAGGCACTCGGGCCGCAGGCGGTACCACAGCGACGGCGGCACGGCCTGCAGCGCGGCCTGGTGCGCGGCTGACGAAGCTGCCGTGGATCCCTGGCGAACAGGAGTGGCTGCGCATTCTGGAGGTGGCCCGGCAGGAGCCGGTCCGCAACCGTGTGATGCTCGCGCTGGCCTACGACGCCGCGCGCTGCGGCGCGAGGAGCTGTGCTCGCTACGGACCGATGATCTGGATCCAGCCCACCGCACGCTGCGGATACGGGCGGAGACGACGAAGAATCGGCTGGAGCCGGTGGTGCCCTGCTCGGCGTCGACCGGCGTGCTGATGTCGGCCTACCTCGCCCACCGGGCCACCGTCAGCCGGGCGCGAGGGCCGCTGTTCCTGTCGGAGTCGCGCCGCAACTACGCACAGCCGCTGAGCCTGTGGACATGGTCGAAGGTGGTACGCCAGATCGCCGTGACGGCCGGTGTCCCGCGCTTCTCCACGCACACCACCCGGCACCTGTGTCTGACCGATCTGGCCCGGATGGGATGGGAGTTGCACGCGATCGCCACCTTCGCCGGCCACCGCCACACCGGCTCCACCCTCCAGTACATCCATCTGTCCGGCCGGGACCTGGCCGTCGCTGCCGGCTCTCGCCGCAAGGGACGAAGACGGATGCTGGTCCTGGCCGATCGCCCCGCGTCGCTATGACACCACCATCGCGGTCCGGCCCGCGAGGCGGAGGCCGTGCACGAACTGGGGGTACGCAATGTGCGCCGACTGCAGTACCAGGACCCGTCCGCCCCCGGCTGGCGAAAGATCCACCGACTGCTGAAACCGGTGGAGGCGGTCAACGCCGCGCTGGACTCACCTCCCACCCCGCACCGCCGACGCGCCATGCTTGACGTGATCGCCGTGCTGCTGACACACAGCGCCGAGACCGGCCGGACCTTTTGGGGCTGTAGCACACAGGAGTGGATCCAGCTGCTCGGCCGCACTCAGACCGAGTTCCGGCAGCACGCACCCGCCTGGGCCTCCTCAAACGCCTGGAAGCGTTCAGTGATTTCGAGGTCCACCAGGCCGTTGACGAGTCGTCCCTGGGCCGTGCCGGCAAGCGTCCCGCAGCTGGCGAGCAGAACCTGGTAGCGGCTGGTGAAAACCACAGTGTCGATGTCCTTGGCGCTGACCTGGGTGCGCAGGACACTCGCCGTGTCCGTGGCCCGGTTGAGGTACCGCAGGAGGCGCTTGTAAGCGTTCGCCTCTGGAAGCCGGAGGTTGAGGGCGCTGGTGTGGATCTCTGCGAGTAGGCGGCGGATGTATTTCCGGTCAGCCCGCCAGGTCGGGGGGTTATGAGCATGGCGCTGATCCTGTCAGGGAGGACCGACAGCGTCGTCCTGGTGGGGGCGGCCCTCGCCGACTGCGGAGTTCACACCACGCAGCGTACGCACCGACAGGAGCCGGGCCTCCTTCTCCGCGTCGTTGATGCCACTGATCAAGGAGTGCCGGTCACCGTAGTTGCGGGGGTTGAAGGTGCGGTCCAGGCTGGTCACGTGGATCAGGTATCCGCCCGCCTCCGCCGCGTCGACCAGGGCCACGCCCCGGCCGGTCTCACGGGCGATCCTGGACACCTCCCACAGCACGAGCACGTCGCCGGGTTCGCCAAAGGCGCCGGACGTCAGGTCGGCCAGCAGCTTCTCGAAGTCGTCGCGCACCTTGGTCGCGAACTTGGAGGCCGAGCCGGTGTCCCTGTACGGCTCGCCCCACGCCCACGGGCCGTGGTCGGCTTCGGTAGCGATGTTGTCGCGGTGCTGGTCAGTGATGCTGCGCGCGGTCTTGCCCTTGCCCTTGGACACACGCAGGTACTCGCGTGCTGCCCTTGTCACGGCTCCCGTGGCCATGGCCCCTCCCCGTCCCTTACGGTCGCGTTATGTCTCCTTCACAATCAACCGTAGGTGTAATTCTGACCGTGGACGACGACCCGGGTGTGTCCCGTGCCGTCGCCCGGGACCTGCGGCGCCGCTACGGCCAGTCGTACCGGATCGTGCGCGCGGAGTCCGGCGAGTCCGCGCTGGACGCGCTGCGCGAGCTGAAGCTGCGCGGCGATCTCGTCGCCGTGATCCTGGCCGACTACCGGATGCCGCAGATGAACGGCATCGAATTCCTGGAACAGGCCCTCGACGTGTACCCGGTCGCCCGGCGGGTGCTGCTGACGGCGTACGCGGACACGAACGCGGCGATCGACGCGATCAACGTCGTGGACCTCGACCACTATCTGCTCAAGCCGTGGGACCCGCCGGAGGAGAAGCTCTACCCGGTGCTGGACGACCTGCTGGAGGCGTGGCGCGCCAGCGACCACCGTCCCGTGCCCAGCACCAAGGTCGTGGGCCACCGCTGGTCGGCCCGGTCCTCGGACGTACGGGAGTTCCTGGCCCGCAACCAGGTGCCGTACCGCTGGTACTCGGTCGACGAGCCGGAGGGCGGGCGGCTGCTGGCCGCGGCCGGGCAGGACGGTCAGCGGCTCCCGCTGGTGATCACGCCGGACGGGGCGGTGCTGGTCGAGCCGGAGGCGCCCGAGCTGGCCGCGAAGGTGGGCCTCGCGACGACACCGACGGCCGACTTCTACGACCTGGTCGTCATCGGCGGCGGCCCTGCCGGGCTCGGCGCGGCCGTGTACGGGGCCTCGGAGGGGCTGCGGACGGTGCTGGTGGAGCGGTCGGCGACCGGCGGGCAGGCCGGGCAGAGTTCCCGGATCGAGAACTACCTGGGTTTCCCGGACGGCGTCTCCGGCGCGCAGCTCACCGACCGGGCCCGGCGGCAGGCCGCCAAGTTCGGTGCCGAGATCCTCACCGCGCGTGAGGTGACCGGCCTGGAGGTCAACGGGGCGGCCCGGGTGGTGCGGTTCGCGGACGGCTCCGCGGTGGCGGCGCACAGCGTGATCCTGGCGACCGGGGTGCAGTACCGGCAGCTGGCCGCCGACGGCTGCGAGGGCCTGACCGGCTGCGGCGTGTTCTACGGCTCCGCGCTGACCGAGGCCGCCTCCTGCCAGGGGCAGGACGTGTACATCGTCGGCGGCGCCAACTCGGCGGGCCAGGCGGCGATGTATCTGGCCCGGGGCGCCAAGTCGGTGACGCTGCTGGTGCGCGGCCCGGATCTGTCGGCGTCCATGTCGTACTACCTGATCCAGCAGATCAACGAGGCGCCGAACATCTTCGTGCGCCCCCACACCGTCGTCGATACCGCGCACGGCACGGACCGTCTGGAGCAGCTGACGCTGCGCGACTCGGTGACCGGTGAGACCGAATGCGTCGACGCCCAGTGGATGTTCGTGTTCATCGGCGCGGCCCCGCTCACCGACTGGCTGGACGGCACGGTGCTGCGCGACGGGCGCGGGTTCATCCTGGCCGGGCCGGACCTGACGGCCGAGGGCCGGCCCCCGGCGGGCTGGGAGCTGGACCGGCCGCCGTACCACCTGGAGACCAGCGTTCCCGGCGTGTTCGTGGCGGGCGACGCCCGCGCCGAGTCCGCCAAGCGTGTCGCGTCGGCCGTCGGCGAGGGAGCCATGGCCGTGATGCTCGTCCACCGGTATCTGGAGCAGTCATGAGCGGTCGTGCGATGCCGTGCAGTCCCAAGGAGATCGGTTCGCTGTTCCTGTTCGAGAAGCTGGATCAGGAACAGCTGGGCCGGTTGTGCCGCGAGGGGCGGGTGGAGCTGTTCGAGCCCGGCCCGGTGTACACCGAGGGCGAGCCCGCCACCTGTTTCTACGTCATGATCGAGGGCACCGTCGTGCTGTCCCGCCGGGTGGCCGGCGACGACATCGAGGTCACCCGGACCTCGCAGCGCGGGGTGTACGGGGGCGCCATGCAGGCCTATCTGGGCGACCGGGTGCGGCAGGTGTACAACAACTCGATGCGCGTCACCGAGCCGACGCGGTTCTTCGTGCTGCCCGCCGACACGTTCGCGAGCATCATGGGCGAGTGGTTCCCGATGGCGGTGCATCTGCTGGAGGGGCTGTTCTTCGGTTCGAAGAACACACAGGCGGCCGTCGGACAGCGTGAACGGCTGCTGGCACTCGGCTCGTTGTCCGCGGGTCTCACACATGAGCTGAACAACCCGGCGGCCGCCGCCGTGCGGGCCACCGCGACCCTGCGCGAGCGGGTGGCGAAGATGCGGCACAAGCTGGCCGTGATCGCCGAAGGCCCGTTCTCCCGTGAGGTGTTGGCGGACCTGGTGGAGATCCAGGAACGCACCGCCGAACGGGTCGCCAAGGCGCCCGCGCTCAGCCCGCTGGAGGCCACCGACCGGGAGGACGCCCTCACCGACTGGCTCGACGACCACGGCATCGACAACGGCTGGCAGCTCGCGCCCACCTTCGTGCAGGCGGGGCTCGACGTCGACTGGCTGGAGCAGGTCGGGGCCGCGGTCGGCGAGGAGATCCTGCCCAATGCGGTCGGCTGGCTCAACTACACCGTCGAGACCGAGCTGTTGATGAACGAGATCGAGGACTCCACCACCCGCATCTCGCACCTGGTCGACGCGGCCAAGCAGTACTCGCAACTGGACCGGGCGCCCTACCGGGTGGTGGACGTGCACGAACTCCTCGACAGCACGCTGCTGATGCTGTCCGGCAAGATCGGCCCGCGGATCGAGGTCGTCAAGGAGTACGACCGGACGCTGCCGCCGGTGCCGGCCTACCCGGCGGAGCTGAACCAGGTGTGGACCAATCTGATCGACAACGCGGTCGCGGCCATCAACAGCGCGGGCGGCGAAGGCAGGCTGACGGTCCGCACGGCGCCGGACCACGAGCGGATGCTGGTCGAGTTCCGCGACACCGGGTCCGGTGTGGCGCCGGAGATCCGCGACCGTATCTTCGACCCGTTCTTCACGACCAAGCCGGTCGGCGAGGGTACCGGGCTCGGCCTGGACATCTCCTGGCGGATCGTCGTCAACAAGCATCACGGCACCCTCCGGGTGGAGTCGGTGCCCGGCGACACCCGCTTCCAGGTGCTGCTCCCGCTGACCGCGGAGACCCCCGCCGAGACCCCCGAGGAGTCAGCATGACCGACGCCGCCATCGACCCCGCCGTCCCGCCGAGCGGCACCGGCTGCGTGGAGTGCGACGAGACCGGCGGGTGGTGGTTCCACCTGCGGCGCTGCGCGGTGTGCGGGCACATCGGCTGCTGCGACGACTCGCCCTCCCGGCACGCCACCGCCCACTACGCGGCCACCGGCCACCCGGTGATCCGCAGTTTCGAGCCGGGCGAGGAATGGTTCTGGAACTACGCCACGAACGAGTTGTACGAGACCGGCCCCGAACTGGCGCCGCCGACCGCCCACCCGGCCGACCAGCCGGTCCCCGGCCCAGCCGGCCGAGTCCCCGCCAACTGGGCCCAGAGCCTCCGCTGACCCGTCACCACGCACAACCGGACACCGGGCGGTGCCGACTTGCGGCTCCGCCCGGTGGCGCGATCAGCCACAATGCACCCGCGGCCGAAACATGGTGAGGTCGCGGCAGTCGGCGAAGTCGACGTGGGTGCCGCGTACGCTCACCCGGCCGCCGTCTCCGTACGCGGTGACCGTCACCCCTTGGCGCAGCCCGTTGGGGAGACGGGCGCCGAACCACACGCCCGTGACCGGGGCGTCGGCGGGCCGGGCGGGCTGCTCGGGGGCCGCGTGGGCGGTGCAGGCGGGCGGGGAGGCGAGGGTTCCGGTCGCGGCGGCGAGGGCGAGGAAGCCGCGTCTGCTCCGAGGCTGGGTCATGGCGGGCACCGAGGGGGTGCGGCGGGGGGTCGACGTGGGTTTCCGGGGACGTCGATGCGGTCGATGTCCGACGCGTAGCCCGAACCACTGTCGAAGGTACGGGAGTTGGCGTCGGCCTTCAGCCTCACGGGCGCGCTGACGGTCTCGACGGTGCCCCGGTCGCCGAGGGAGCAGAACGTGTGCCGACCGGCGCCGCCGGAGCCCGCGCGTAGCTCGACGGAGCGGGCGTCGCCGCTGATGCAGGCGATCCGCACCAGGCAGATACCGGGCCGGTCGACGACGTCCTTGAAGCGGAGCGTGCCGCCGAGGCAGAGGTCGCCGGCCTTCTCGCCGCCGGAGCAGGCGGCGCAGCCGGCGACGGAGGCGTTGCCGGCGAGGGTGTCGGCGGCCGACTCGGCCTCGTAGCCGGTCGTGGTGAGCGCGCCGCCGCGGGGGTGACGGTGAACAGCCGGAAACCGTGGGCGGGCAGCGCCTCGGTGATCCGGTCACGGTGCGTACCGGGATCCTCGTGGTTCCCCAGGTCGCGGACAACCGCGTTGCCGGTGAAGCCGAGCGGGGACCGTTCGGCGGTGACGGCGGCGGGGCAGCCGACGCGGTCTTCGGCCGTCCCGGCGACCCGGCACCCGGTGGGCTGCCGCGCCACCGGGTGAACGGCGGCCGGCCGACTGTGTGTCAGCCGCATTGCAGTGACGGCCCGCGAGAAGGTGGCCTCGCCCGAACCCGGGCGGCCCGAACCCGGGCGATTCAACGCCGAACCGTCACAGATGGGAGTGGAGATCGGATGATCTCAGCAACCGTGGGCAGGGGCGCGGTACTCGGAGCGGTGACGCTGTCGCTGCTCGGCGTGCCCGCACAGGCCGTGCCCGGCCAGGCCCGCGCCGAGGCCACGGCCGCGCTGCCGGCCCCGGACACCGCGGCGCTGCGCGAGGTGCTGCGCTCGGCGGTGACGCAGGGCGCCCCCGGCGCCATGGCCCGGATCGACGACAGCGGAGCCTTGTACACGGCGGCGCGGGGCTTCGCCGACCGGGGCACCCAGCGGGCCATCGACGTCACCGACCGCTTCCGTGTCGGCAGCGTCACCAAGACCTTCTCGGCCGTCGTGCTGCTGCAACTGATGGACGAGCGCAAGCTCAGCCTCGACGCGTCCGTCAACCGCTACCTGCCCGGCCTGCTGCCCGACGACCGGATCACGGTGCGGCACCTGCTGAGCCACCGCAGCGGCCTGTACGACTACACCAACGACCTGTTCGCGAAGACCGTCTCCGGCTTCGAGGCGGTGCGCCACAAGGTCTACACCTACCGCCAGTTGGTGAACCTCTCCCTGAAGCAGCCGCGCACCAACGCCCCGGGCGCCGCCTACTCCTACTCGAACACCAACTTCGTGGTGGCCGGGATGCTGATCGAGAAGCTCACCGGGCACTCGGTGCGCTCCGCGTACGAGAAGCGCATCTTCAAGCCGCTGAAGCTGAACGACACCTCCTACGTGCACCCCGACGTGAAGATCCCGGGCCGTTACGCCCGCGGCTACCTCACCCCCGACAGGGCCGGGGCCGCCCTGGTCGACTCGACCGAGCAGACCGCCTCCTGGGCGCAGAGCGCGGGGGCCATCATCTCCAGCCCCCGGGACCTCAACACCTTCCTGTCGGCGCTCGCCGGCGGCAAGCTGCTCTCGTCCGCCGCGCTCGCGGAGATGGAACGCTTCACAAAGGTGAACAGCACGACGGCGTACGGTCTGGGGCTGCGCCGCCGCGACCTGTCCTGCGGCGTCTCGGTCTACGGCCACACGGGCGTCGTCCAGGGCTACTACACCTACGCCTTCACCAGCAAGGACGGCCGGCGCAGCGTGACGGCGCTCGCCAACACCTCGAACAACACCACGGTGCTCAACACGATGGCGGGCACGCTGGAGTCGGCGTTCTGTGGAAAGCAGTCGAATCCGAAGCGGGCCAAGGCGGTCTTCGAACGCGCCGAGGACGTCGCTCCCTCGGTGGTGCGTCACTGAGCGACCCGCGGGAACCCTCGTGCGCCGCCCGGGCGTTGTCCACAGGGACCCACCGGGCCCGATCCTCCACTTCTCCTGGGCGGCGCGATGAGCGAGCTGGTACCCGGGGGCAATCTGCCCCTGCCGGACGGCATGCTGACCCTGCGGGTGCCCGGCCCCTTCGACGTGTCCGCCCTCGTCACCGGTGCGAGCGGAAAGGTCGGCGGCGACGCCGACTTCGTGTTCTACAACCAGCCGGACGCCCCGGGCGTCCGGCTGCGCGGCGACACGCTGAGCGTGGAACCGGCCCGGCTGCGTGCGGGGGCGGTCCGGGTCACCGTGGCCGTCAGCGCCGCCGAGCCCGGCACGCCCCTCGGCCGGCTGCCCGCCGCCGCCCTGCGGGTCAGCGACCGACAGGGCCGTCCCCTCGCCCGGTTCGAACCGCCGCGCCCCGGGCCCGAGACGGTGCTGCTGCTCGCCGAGCTGTACCGCCGGGGCGCGGTCTGGAAACTCCGGGCGATCGGGCAGGGGTACGCCGACGGACTGGCCGGGCTCGCCCGGGACTTCGGGGTGGAGGTGAGCGACGATGCCCCGGCGCCGGCTGCCCCGGCCGCCGCACCCAGCGACCTCACCACCTCCGCCGCACCCGCCGGCCTCACCGCCCCCGGCGCACCCGCCTCCGGCCCCACCGCCACACCCAGCGGCCTCACCATTTCCGCCGCACCCGCCTCCGGCCTCACCGCCGCACCCGCCGGCCTCACCACCTCCGCCGCACCCGCCTCCGGCCGCGCCACCCCCGGCGCCGGCCTCACCGCCCCCGGCGCGCCCGGCCTCGCCGTCTCGTCCGCGCCCGATCCGGAGGGCTGTCTCGCCCTCGTCAACCCCGCCCGCGCCCGGGCAGGTGCGCCGCCCGTGGTCCTCGACGCCCGGCTGACCGCCGCCGCGCGCGCCCATGCGGTCACGATGGCCGAGGCGGGCCGCCTCGCCACCGACAGCCGGGACGGCACCTCGCTCCACCAGCGGATCACCGCGACCGGATTCGCGTACGCGACGGTCGGCGAGCACCTGGTCTCGGGACCGCGCACCCCCGCCGAGTTCGTCGCCTACTGCCTGCGCACCGAGCAGGCCCGGCGCACTCTCCAGGACCCGGCCCTCACCCACGCCGGACTCGCGTACGCCATCGGCCCCCGCACGGGCGACACCTACTGGACGGCGGTGTGGGCCAGGCCCCTCACCCCTGAGAACCTGGCGCGCACCCGCGCGGACGTGGTCGAGCTGACCAACCGCGAGCGGGGTCGGGCGCGGCTCGCGCCCCTGGCCGTGGATCCGCGGCTCACGGCCGCCGCGCAGGCGCACAGCGCGGACATGGTGGCCCGCGACTTCTACTCCCACACCTCGCCCGAGGGCACGCAGCCGTGGGACCGGGCCGCCGCCGCGGGCTCCCGGCGGCGCACGATCGGCGAGAACATCGCCTGCGGTCAGCGCTCCGCCGCCGAGGTGGTGGAGGGCTGGATGAACAGTCCGGGCCACCGCGCCAACATCCTGAAGCCGGACTTCACCCACATCGGCGTCGGCTTCGTCGGGGGCGGCCGGACGGGCACGTACTGGACGCAGCTCTTCGGTGCCTGAGCGCGACCGTACGACCACACTGCGTGATCTTGGCGGAACGGAGCGCTCCGGGACACCATGCCCCCATGAAGGGTGATCTCTTTTCCAGTGAGCACATGGTGCGCCCGGCCGTCGAGCCCGGCATGTCCGTCGAGAACGCCAAGTGCATCAAGTACGCGGTAGACGGCGAGATGCTCGCCCGCCAGGGGGCGATGATCGCGTACCGCGGCGGCCTCCAGTTCGAACGCAAGGGCCAGGGCGTGGGCGGCATGCTCAAGCGCGCGGTCACCGGGGAGGGACTGCCCCTGATGACGGTGCGCGGGCAGGGCGAGGCGTGGTTCGCGCACGAGGCGCAGAACTGCTTCGTCGTCGAGGTCGAGCCCGGCGACCAGTTCACCGTCAACGGCCGCAACGTGCTGTGCTTCGACGCCTCGCTCTCCTACGAGATCAAGACCGTCAAGGGTGCCGGCATGACCGGGGGCGGCCTGTTCAACAGCGTCTTCAGCGGGCAGGGCCGGCTCGGCCTGGTCTGCGAGGGCACCCCGCTGGTCATCCCGGTCGCCCCGCAGTACCCGGTGTACGTGGACACGGACGCGGTGGTCGGCTGGACCGCGCGGCTTCAGACCTCGCTGCACCGCTCGCAGTCCGTCGGCTCGATGCTGCGCGGCGGTTCCGGCGAGGCGGTGCAACTGCTGCTCCAGGGCGAGGGGTATGTCGTGGTGCGTCCGAGCGAGGCGACCCCGCAGAAGGCACAGCACTGACGCGCCCGCCGGCGCGGGCCGCGCGGCCCGCGCCGGCCCCGGGCGGTCTTGATCCGTTCGAAGGGAGTTGACCTGCCCGGCGCCCCCGGGTGAAGGTGCCCATCGGCGCGGTTTCCCCCGCCCTCCACCGCGCCGGAAAGGGTGACAGCCTTGATCGGCATCCCGGACATCGAAGCCGCGGCGCACACCATCGCCCCTCACGTCGTACGCACCCCGACCGTGCCGAGTCCCGGCCTGTCCGCGCTGCTCGGCGCCCCGGTCACCGCGAAGCTCGAACTGCTCCAGCGCACCGGCTCCTTCAAGGCGCGCGGTGCCACGGCGAAACTGCTGTCGCTGAGCGAGGCCGAGCGCGCGGCCGGGGTGGTCGCGGTCAGCGGCGGCAACCATGGCGTCGCCCTCGCGGTGATGGCCGCCGCCCTCGATGTGAAGGCGACGGTCGTCATGCCTCGGACCGCGCCCGCGCGTTCGATCGGGATCGCACGGGAGGCCGGGGCGACAGTCCGGCTGACCGACGGCATGGACAGCGCGTTCACGCTGGTGAAGGAGTTGCGGGACGAAGGTCTTACCCTGGTCCACCCGTTCGACGACCCCCTCGTGATCGCCGCGCAGGGCACGGTCGGGCTGGAGTTCGCGGACGACGCCGACGAGCTGACCGACGTGATCGTCAGCATCGGCGGCGGCGGGCTGATCGCCGGGGTGGCCGCGGCGCTGCGCGCCCGCCGGCCTGACGTGCGGGTGTGGGGTGTGGAGACGGAGGGCGCCCAGGCCATGTCCGAGGCGCTGGCCGCGGGCGGGCCGGTGCCGGTCACGCTGTCCTCGGTGGTCACCACGCTGAGCGCCCCGTCCGTGTCGCGGCTGACCTACGACCATGTCAGCGCGTTGGTCGAGGAGGTCCTGGTGGTGTCCGACCGGGAGGCCGTGCGGGGCTGTCTCGACCTCGCCGAGCACGCCAAGGTGTGGGCCGAGCCGGCCGCCGGCTGCCTGCTGCCCGCGGCCCGTCGGGTACGGGAGCGGGCGGGCGACGGCGCGCGGCTCGGACTGGTGGTGTGCGGGGGCAATGCGACGCCCGGGGAACTCATGGGCCTGGCGGAGCGGTTCGGGCTGCGCTGACGGGCGGCCCGGCGCCGCGATACCCGCCGCCTTCACCTGTGGGACAGCCCGCGGAAACCGCCCGTTCGACCGGAACGCGCGGGCCACGCCGACGGGTTGAACAAACGGCGGGAATCGCCCCCGAGTTGCGGCCGCGTTGAACACTGGGCGTCGCGCCCCGCGTACTCCTGGGAAAGACCGCGCAGGGGTTCAGCGAGGGATGGCCATGGCCAAGACACACGTCCGCGCGCACGAGTGGGTGGCCGGACGGTACCGGCTCCTGGAGGTCGTCCAGCGCGGGACCAACCGCGTCTGCTGGTACGCCGAGGACGTCGGGACGGGCCGGCCCCGCCTGGTGACCCGGGTGGAGCTGCCGGCGGACGGGACGCCGGAGACCGGGCGGCGGACCGCCGCCCGGCTGCTGCGCACCTGCGGGGTCATGGCGCGACTGCGGCCCGGCCGGGTCGCCGCGGTCGTCGACGCGGTCGAGGAGGCGGGCGCGCTGTGGACGGTCGCCGAGTGGATCGACGGCACACCCCTGGACGAACTCCTCGCCCGGCAGGGCGCGCTTCCCTACCCGCGGGCCGCCCGGATCGGCCTCGAACTGCTCGACGTACTGGAGGCCGCGCACGGCGAGGGCGTCACCCACGGCGAACTCAGCCCCGGCCAGGTCTTCGTCCGGGACGAGGGCCCGGTCGTGGTCACGGGGTTCGGCTGGGCGGGCACCACCCTCGTCCCCCGGGTCACCGCACCGTCGTATGCCTCCCCCGAGCAGGCCCGCGACCAGCGGATCGGCCCGGCCGCCGACCTGTGGGCGCTCGGCGCCATCCTCTACACCATGACCGAGGGCCGGCCGCCGTTCCGTGACCGGGGCGGGCCCGAGGCCACGCTCGGGGGTGTGGACCGGCTGCCGCTGCGCACGCCGCTGCGCGCGGGCCCGCTGACGTCGGCGGTGCAGGGGCTGCTGCGCAAGGAGTCATGGGAGCGGCTGCCGCGGACCGAGGTCCGCGAGGCCCTGACCCGCGTGCTCGCCGAGGACACGGGGGACGGTGCGCCGACCGGTCCCGGGTCCCGGCCGCGCGTCCGCCGGGGACGGAGCGGACGGGCCCTGGCCGCGGGGACCGCGCTGGCCGTCGTCACCGTGTCCGGGGCCGTCCTGTACGCGACCCGGGGCCTGCCCGCGACCGAGCCCTCCGCCGCCGCCCCGCCGCCCGAGACGTCCGCCGCGGCCACCCCCACCGGCTCCTCCCCCGCAGCCCGCCCCACCGGCTCCTCTCCCGCGGCCACCACCGCCCCGACCGCCTCCGCCACCGCGCCCGCCCGCCCCGGGCCGGGCGTCCTGCCGAACGGCTACCGCGGCCACACCGCCCCGGAGGGCTTCACCGTGGCCCTGCCCGACGGCTGGAAGCGGCTGCGCACCACACGCGGCAGCGACCTCTCCTACCGCGTCACCTACGGACCGGGCGGATCCGACCCGCGCACCCTGGCCGTCACCTACAGCCGGCGGCTCGGCCCGGACCCGGTCGCCGTCTGGCGGGACGACGTGCAGCCCGGCCTGGAGCGGATCGGTGGCTTCCGGCGGATCGGCGCCATCAGGGCGAGCACGTACCAGGGGTACGAGGCCGCCGACATGGAATGGCTCTCGGGTACCGGAAGCGACCGGGTGCGCACCTTCGGCCGGGGTTTCCTGCTCGGCGGCCACCACGGCTACTCGCTGCGCTTCACGACCGCGGCCGGCGCCTGGGACGCCGCCGACAGCCGGTCCGCCCTCACCACGTTCCTGCGCACGTTCCGCGCGCCGAAGGACTGAGCCGCCCTCACCGGACCGCGTGAACGCCGGAGGCCGGCGAGGCGAGTTGCGCGGGATGCGGGGCGCGGGAAATTCCGGCACCCGACTGAGCAACTTGCGCTCCACAGGGGTACTAGAAGGCACTACGTCGACCGTCCTGGGAGGTGCTGAGGTGGCATCCCGTGTGCACAAGACCCTGGTGGTGCAACTCCGGGCGGGCGGCACGGACCGCTTCCCCGTGCTCGCCCATCTGACCTACGACGCCGGTGATCCGTTCGCCGTCACGGCGGTGTTCGCACACGACGGCCATGTCCTCGCCCGCTGGCGGCTGGACCGCGAGATGCTGGCCGACGGCCTGCGTGGGCCGGTGGGCATGGGCGACGTGCGGCTGCGCCCGGTCTCCACCGGGATGTGGCAGGAACTGCGCATCGACCTCCTCGGCGACGTCAGGCCCGACGGCGGCCGGCACCACGCGGTGGTGTTCGCATGGGCGCCCGCCGTCGCCGCGTTCCTGCGGGAGACCCGCGAGGTCGTGCCGCCGGGGCGGGAGGAGGTGCCGGTCGACGATGTCGTGGCCGAGATCCTCGCCGCGGGCTGAGCGGCGCGCCTCATATGCGGGCTCAGCGCGAGGTGTGGCGGCGGCGCACCCACAGCGGTACCAGGTACCAGCACAGGACGTACCAGGCCACCACCGCGGCCACCAGCCACACCACGGCGGGGTGGTGCTTCGTGGCCACCCGGAGGATCAGCAGCAGCGAGGCGGACATGGTGGCCAGCAGCAGGAACAGGCCGACGAAGGTGAGCCGGGACGCCCAGTCGACCGCCCGGGGTTTCACGCGTCGCCCCGAGACGATGCGGTGCAGCGAGACCGGTCCGATCAGGGCGCCGGTGGCGCAGGCGCCGAGCACGACGGTCACCGTGTAGATGACCCGGTCGGCGTGGGCCAAGTGGTCGTACTTGCCGCTGAAGACGACGGTGAGCAGGAAGCCGAACAGGATCTGCACACCCGTCTGGGCGACGCGGACCTCCTGGATGAGGTCGCCCCACATCCGGTCGGCCCGTTCCTCCGCGCTCTCGTCCCGCCCCGTCCGGCCACCCGCCTGCGTCATGCGGTGCGGGTAACCGCACCACCGGTCGTTCAAACGGCGGAGGCACCTACCAGCGGTCCTCCACCCGGGCCTTGATCCGGCGCTCGTACAGGGCCCCGATCGCCGCGAGGGTCTGCGCGGACAGGGGCGGCAGTCCGGCGGCGGCCGCGTTGGCACGGGCCTGGTCGGGCGTGCGGGCGCCCGGGATCACGGTGGTCACGCCCGGCTGTTCGACGATCCAGCGCAGGGCGAGCTGGGCCGGTGTGTATCCCTCGGGGGCGAGGGCGGCGAACTCACCGGCGGCCTCGACGCCGGTGTCGTAGTCGACGCCGGAGAACGTCTCACCCTGGTCGAAGGCTTCGCCGTGCCGGTTGAACGTGCGGTGGTCGTTGGCGGCGAAGACCGTGTCCTTGGTGTACTTGCCGGACAGCAGGCCGGAGGCCAGCGGCACCCGCGCGATGATGCCGACGCCCGCCTCCCGGGCGGCGGGGAGCACCTGGCGCAACGGCTTCATGCGCAGCGGGTTGAGGATGATCTGCACGCTCGCCACGTTCGGCCGGGCGATCGCGGTCAGTGCCTCGGCGCAGGTCTCCACGCTGACGCCGTACGCGGCGATCCGCTCCTCGGCGACCAGGGTGTCCAGCGCGTCGAAAACCTCGTCCGAGGAGTACACGGGCGTCGGCGGGCAGTGCAGTTGCACCAGGTCGATGCGGTCGACTTCGAGGTTGCGCCGCGAACGGTCGTTCCACGCGCGGAAGTTGTCCAGAACGTAGTTCTGCGGGATCTGGTCGACGCGGCGGCCCATCTTCGTGGCCACCAGCACCCGCAGGTCCGGCCTGCCGCGCAGGAAGCCGGCGATGGTCTGCTCGC
Organism: Streptomyces sp. NPDC004629; assembly: GCF_042873595.1. Taxonomy (NCBI): domain Bacteria; kingdom Bacillati; phylum Actinomycetota; class Actinomycetes; order Kitasatosporales; family Streptomycetaceae; genus Streptomyces; species Streptomyces sp. NPDC004629. Next base: position 71,300 of record NZ_JBIALO010000007.1, read on the forward strand.
TGCGTCCGTCGCCGTAGACGTCGGCCGTGTCGAAGAAGGTCACTCCCGATTCGGCCGCCGCCTCCAGCACGGCGCGGGCCTCCTTGTCGTCCACGTCGCCCCAGTCGGCGCCCAGCTGCCATGTGCCGAGGCCGACGACCGATGCCCGCTGCCCCGACCTGCCGATTACGCGTTCGTCCATACGGTCAGTCTGTCATCCGCCGCCGACCCGCACGGAACGGCCCGCTCCGCGGCGCACCACGGGCCGGCCCGGACCGGTCCTCGGGACCCGACCGGGCCTGCGCGACGGGCCCGTTGGGATCGTGACCGGCGGTGCGGGGTGTGGGTCGCGGGCGATGCCGTACATGACACCGACCGACGAGCGCGGCGAGGGCGCGTTCGCCGTCCGGGCCCGCGTCGGGGCCGGTGAGCCGGCCGGCCCGGCGGTCACCGGGCGCGGACGGCGGCGCGCGGCACGTCGCCGTAGCCGCCGCGCGGTGCGTGTGCAGCGCGCGGCCGGTCGGGCCTCGGTGGTGCGCCGCCGCGGGCCGCGGCCGGTCAGGCCTCGGTGGTGCGGCACTCCGGGTGGCCCCAGCCCTGGGGGTTCTTGGCGATGGGCTCGCCGGCCGCGTAGGGGCGGCCGCACACGCAGCGGCCGGCGAACTTGGCCTTGATGGTGCGGGCGGAGGATCCGCCGCCGGACCGGCGGGGCGCCTTGCGCCGGGGGGCCGCGGACGGGGTGTCGGGCGACGGCGGCGGCTGGGGCGAGCCGAGGGCGCTGCCCGCCGGCTCCTGGGCCAGGGCCGCCTGGCTGGCCGCCCGGTCGGCGAAGTCGTTCAGCGGGTCGCCGTCGACCTGATGGGCGGGGACGTAGCGGAAATCGACCGTGCGGCCTTCCAGCAGCCCGTCGATGCGCACCACCAGGTCCTGGTTGGCGACGGGCTTGCCGGCCGCCGTACGCCAGCCGTTGCGTTTCCAGCCGGGCAGCCAGGTGGTGACGGCCTTCATCGCGTACTGCGAGTCCATCCGGACCTCAAGCGGGACGCCGGGATCGGTCGCGGCCAGCAGGCGTTCCAGGGCGGTCAGTTCGGCGACGTTGTTGGTGGCCCTGCCGAGCGGTCCCGCCGCCCAGCGGGCCGGCGCCTCCGCCTCGTCGGACACCACCCAGGCCCAGCCGGCCGGGCCGGGGTTCCCCTTGCACGCCCCGTCGCACGCGGCCACCACACGTTCACGCATGGGCACGATCATGCCATGGCCGCGCGGGCCGTCCGTGCGGGGCCGGTCGCGGAGGGCGGTGACCGGGCCGAAGTGACCGCGGAGCCGTCCCGGCGGCGGCTCGCGCGCCGAACCGGCCTGCCTGCCCGAGACTGGAAGCGGCGGGCGGGCTGCGACGGGACGGGGCACGGCATGACGGACTCGACGGCGGCAGGCACGATGCGGGCGTGGTCGGTGACCGCTCCGGGGCCGGTGGAGGGGGAACCCCTCCACCTCGTGACCCGGCCGGTGCCGGTCCCCGGGGACGACGAACTGCTGGTGCGGGTGCGTGCCTGCGGGGTGTGCCGCACCGACCTGCATGTCACCGAGGGGGACCTGCCGGTGCACCGGCCCGGGGTGACACCCGGGCACGAGGTGGTCGGGGAGGTGGCCGGGGCGGGCGCGGCCGTCGAGGGCTTCACCGTGGGCGACCGGGTGGGTGTGGCCTGGCTGCGGCGCACCGACGGCACCTGCGCCTACTGCCGGCGGGGCGCGGAGAACCTGTGCCCGCGGTCCGAGTACACCGGCTGGGACGCGGACGGCGGGTACGCCGAGTACACGACCGTGCCGGCCGCGTTCGCCTACCGGCTGCCGGAGGCCGTCGCGGACGTGGTGCTGGCGCCGCTGCTGTGCGCCGGGATCATCGGCTACCGCGCGCTGCGCAGGGCCGCGCTGCCGCCGGCCGGCCGGCTCGGCCTGTACGGCTTCGGGGGCAGCGCGCATCTGTGCGCGCAGGTGGCGCTCGCCCAGGGCGCCACGGTGCACGTCCTGACCCGCGGCGCGCAGTCCCGGCGGCTCGCCCTGGACCTGGGTGCCGCCTCGGCGCGCGACGCGTACGAGGCGCCGCCCGAGCCGCTGGACTCCGCCGTCCTGTTCGCCCCGGTGGGCGATCTGGTGCCGGTCGCCCTGCGGGCGCTCGACCGGGGCGGTGTGCTGTCCGTCGCGGGCATCCACCTCAGCGATGTGCCGGCGCTGCACTACGAGACCGACCTGTTCTACGAGAAGGAGCTGCGCAGCGTCACCTCCAACACCCGTGCGGACGGCCGGGAGTTCCTGGACCTGGCCGCGCGGCACGCAGTCCACGCGACGACCCACCCCTATCCGCTCTCGCGGGCCCCGCAGGCGCTCAGGGACCTCAAGGCCGGCCGCTTCGACGGTGCGGCGGTCCTGGTCAACGACTTCTCCTGAACCCGAGCGCCGGCCACGACCACCGGGTCCGGACCGCGGCCGGGCAGGTCGTGCCCGGTCCGCTCCCCCGGCGTCCCGCGCCGCCGACGGACGTCGGCGCAGGGCGCCCGGACCGGGCACGGGTCCGGGCGGGTCACTCGCCGGCGTGCGCCTTCCTCAGCTCGGCGATGTCGAGCTTGCTCATCGCGTACATGGCCCGGGTGGTGCGGAGCGCCTTCTCCGGGTCGGCGTCGTTGAGCATCTCGACGAGCCCGTCCGGGACCACCTGCCAGGAGACGCCGAACCTGTCCTTGAGCCAGCCGCAGGGCCCTGCCGTGCCGCCGTGCTCGGTGAGTTTCGCCCAGTAGTGGTCGACCTCCTCCTGGTCCGCGCAGAGGACCTGGAAGGAGATCGACTCGTTGAAGACGAACTCCGGGCCGCCGTTCAGCGCGACGAACTTCTGGCCGTTGGCGGTGAACTCGACGGTGACGACGGAGCCGGCCGGGCCGGGACCGGCCTCGTTGTAGCGGCCGATCCGGCCGATGCTGGAGTTCTTGAAGATCGACACGTAGTGGTGGGCGGCCTCCTCGGCCTGCCCGTCGAACCAGAGACAGGTGGTGAATCCGTCGGCGGTCATGGGTACCTCCTGGGACGTGGAACACGGTCACCCATACCGACCGTCCCACGCCACGAAACTCATCGGCCCGCGATCCGGCACGTCCCGCGGAGCGTCAGGCGGCCAGGCACAGCCCCCGGGTGGGCGCGGCGGACGGGCGGCGGGCCGCGGCGGTCTGCCGGGCCAGCTCGCTGTGGGCCCGGGACAGCAGGTCACCGAGGCCCAGCCCGAGCGCCCGGGCCGCCGCCGCGAGGACCTCGGAGGATGCCTCCTTGCGTCCGCGTTCGACCTCGGAGAGGTACGGCAGGGAGATCCGGGCCGTGTCGGCGACGTCCTTCAGCGTGCGCTCCTGCGCCTGGCGCTCACGGCGCAGGACGTCCCCGACCAGGTCGCGCCACAGGGGTTCGCCGGGCGCGGGGGCCGGGGTGTCGGGGCGGTCGGCCCGGGGACGCAGGGGCACGACTCGGGCATCGTTCGGCGTGTGGCTGCTCATCCGATCAGCCTAGAGTTCCCGGGAGGCCGGGAAGGGGCCCGGTGTTGTGCCCTGGGTGGAATCGTGGGCGGAAAGGGGTCCGGGGACCGTGCTGCGAGACACGTTCGACGAGGCCGCCGAGCTGTATGAGCGGGCGCGGCCCCGCTATCCGCGGTCGCTGGTGGCGGCCCTCGGCCGGCAGGCGGGCATCGGCTCGGGCAGCCGGGTGCTGGAGATCGGCCCGGGGACGGGCAAGCTCACCGTCGACCTGGCCGAGGCGGGCTGCCGGATCACCGCCGTGGAACTGGGCCCGGCGCTCGCAGCCGTCGCCCGGCGACGGCTGCGGGCCCACCCGACGGCGAAGGTCGTGGTGGCCGATTTCGAGCGGTGGGAGCTGCCGGCCGAGCCGTTCGACGCGGTGGTGTGCGCGACCGCGTTCCACTGGATCGACCCGGCGCTGCGCGTGGTGAAGGCGGCTCGGGCGCTGCGCCCCGGCGGGTGTCTCGCCCTGGTCACGACCCACCATGTCGCGGGCGGCACCGAGGAGTTCTTCGAGCGGGCGCAGCGGTGCTACGAGCGCTGGGACCCGGCCACCCGGCCGGGTCTGCGGCTCGTCCCGGAGTCCGAAACGGCCACGGACAACCGTGAGTTGACCGATTCACCGGACTTCGGCGACGTCACGGTGACCGGGCATCCGCAGGAGATCACATATACGTCCGACGCCTACGTCGACCTCCTGCTCACCTACTCCAACCACCGGGCGATGGAGGGGGCCGGCCGGCGTGGACTGCTGTCCTGCATCCGCGAGTTGATCGACACACGGTACGGCGGCAGCATCACCAAGCGGTATCTGCACGAGCTGATCACGACGCGCCGCCGGACGGACTGAGTCCCGCGGCACCCATTTCGCGCCACGCCGTCGCACGGGGCGCATGCCCCGATGAGCCTCGGGTAGGCGAACCGCGAACGAGGAATGGCGTGCCGGTTCACGGGTACCGGAGCCGGCACGACAGGGCACTTGGACCGCGGTCGCGGCACCCGCGCCGCGGATCCGGACAACGCACGGGACGTTCGTGGGGAGAGGGCAATGGACACCGCCGGGATCCGGTCGGAAGCAGTCGTCGTCGAGAAGACCGCCGAGGACGGAGCGGGCGAGCAGCCACTGCCGGGGATCGAGGATCCGAAGTCGGTAGCGCCGCGTGACGCGCGGGAACTGTCACGCCAGTTCTTCCAGCGACTGACAGAGCTGGAGGAGGGCACGCCGGAGTACCAGTACGCGCGCAACACGCTCATCGAGATGAACATGTCGCTGGTGCGGTTCGCGGCCGGCCGGTTCCGGGGCCGCGGCGACGACATGGAGGACATCGTCCAGACCGGGATGATCGGTCTGATCAAGGCGATCGACCGGTTCGAACTGTCCCGTGAGGTGGAGTTCACCTCGTTCGCGGTGCCGTACATCGTCGGCGAGATCAAGCGGTTCTTCCGCGACACCACCTGGGCGGTGCATGTGCCGCGGCGGCTTCAGGAGTTGCGTGTCGAACTCGCCAAGGCCCGTGAGGAGTTGTCCAGCCGGCTGGACCGCGATCCGACGGCCGCGGAGCTGGCCGCGCTGATGGACATCTCCGAGGACGAGGTGGTCGAGGGTCAACTGGCCGCCAACGGGTACAACTCCGCGTCTCTGGACGCGGCGCTCACCGGTGACGGCCCGGAGGACGGCGAGGCGGTCCTCGCCGACTTCATCGGCATCGAGGAGGAGGGGCTGCGGCTGGTCGAGGACTTCCAGTCCCTGGCCCCGCTGATCGAGGACCTCGGCGAGCGCGACCGGCAGATCCTGCATCTGCGGTTCGTGGAGGAGGCCACCCAGGCGGAGATCGGCGAGCGGCTCGGTTGCTCGCAGATGCATGTCTCACGTCTGATCAAGCGGGTCATCGCCCGGCTGCGCCGGGGCATGCTGGGCGAACTCGGCTACGCCTGAGGCCGGGATCGGCGCCGCGCCCCGGCCGGGCGGATCGGTGGCCTCAGCGGGCCAGGGTGAGCAGGGCGCGTACCCGTTTGCCGACGGGTACGCGCTCGGCGGTCACCTCGGCGGCCAGGGCGTGCACGATCTCCAGGCCGTGCCGTCCGACGCGTTCTGGGTCACGCGGGTAGCGCCGGGGCAGTGCCACGCTGCTGTCGTAGACGGAGACCGTGACCGCCGCGTCGGTGCCCTCCAGCTCCAGGATGTACGGGCCGTTGCTGTGCCGGTCGGCGTTGGTGACCAACTCGCTGACCACCAGGAGCAGTTCCCCGTCGGTACGGTCGTCGATGGTGGCCCGCCAGGCGGTCCTGAGCTGTTGGAGGAAGAGCGCGGCGAAGGACCGTGCCGCTGCGATGCATCCCGGCTCGCCGGTGTAGTGCGCCGCCCGCCGAAGCGGTTCCACGGGCACATCGAAACCAGTCGATATCACTGCCCCGTCCAGGTGCTCGTACATCTTGTCTCTCTCGGAGGCCGATCTGGCCGGTCACTGCTGCTTCAGTGCTCGTACCCCGAGCGGGACCCCGCAGTCCCGTCGCGCGTTCGCCCACCGCGCACAGCGGAGATCATGACGGCACCGAGGGACACCTGGAGGGTATCCGGTCCGGGGGCGGCGGACCGGGCCCACCGGCGAACCCCGGCGCAGGCCCGTTCGGCGGGGCCGCCGCCGAGGGCCGGGCGGGCGGTGGCCCGCGACCGCGGCCCGGACGGCACACCCCGCGGCCCGGACGGCGCACCCCGCGGACGGACCACCGAGCGGGCGGCCGGCCCGGAGGCTGCTTAGCGTGGCAGCGTGCGCTCCACAACCGTCGCCGACCGGGCCGTGAGCCGCCACGGCTGGGTCCAGGCCGTGGCCGCGGTGCTGGCGGCGCTTGCCACCATGCTGGGGATGGCGGCGCTCGGCCTGTGGGCGGCCGGGGCCGCACGGCTTCCGGACGGCGCGTTCGCCCGGGTCGTCGTGGCGACCGTGGTGACGGCGGTCGGCGGCAGCATCGAGCTGTCCGGGAACGCCGGGGTGTTCGCGCAGACGCGGGCGGGGCTTGCGGTGCTCCCGCTGTCGGTCACCCTGACCGGGGTGCTCGTGATCGCCTGGGCGTTCCTGCGTCCGCTGCGGCACCGGGCGGTCACCGGCGCCGGGCAGCTGGCCGGGTGGGCCGCCCGGATCGCGGTGCTGTGGCTGCTCGCGCTGATCGGTCTGGCCCTGGCCGCCCGACACACCTTCGCCGTCGACGTCCGCAACGGCACGCTCAGCGACCTCACCGGCCTGCTCGGCGTGGCGCCGACGCTCGGGTTCACCACGAACGTGCCGCTGACGGTGCTGTTCGGTCTGCTGTGGCTGGCCGGTGTGCTGCTGCTGGCGCTGCTGGTGTCGCGCGCGCCGCCGCTGCCCGGCCGGCCGGCGCGGTTCCAGGAAGCGGCGCGCCCCGCCGCGTCCGCCGCCGTCGCGCTGCTGCTCGCGTACGTCGTGCTGGGTGCGCTGGCCGCGTTGGTGACGGCGGCCACGCGCGGGCACGCCGCGCAGACCTTCGCGGTGCTCCTGCTGGGTCTTCCGAACCTGGCCTGGCTCGCGCTGACCCTCGGTCTGGGTGCCACCTGGCACGGCCGGGTGGACGGCCCGTTCGGGCTGCCCCTGCCGCACGTCCTGGACGAGGTGCTGCGCACCCCCGACGTCTCCACGCTGAACCTGCGCACGCTCACCGAGCACGACGGCAGGGCGTGGTGGCTGCTGGTCGCGGCCGTCGTGCTGGTGCCGGCCGCCGCGTTCGTGACGGCGGTGCGGTCACCGGTCGGCGCCCCGCCGCGGCGGCACGCGCTGTCCTTCGCCGTGGCGCTCGCCGCCGCGGCGTTGATGACCGGTCTCGTCGGCCGGATCTCGGCGCACTACGGCCTGTCGGTGCTGGGCATCGGCGATCTGGGCGGCGGGCTGTCCGGAGAGCTGCTGCTGCGGCCCGAGCTGGGGCCGGCGGTGGGCATCGCGGCGCTGTGGGGGCTTGTCGCCGGGTTCCTCGGTTCATTGCTGGCGCTGCCGGTGCGGCGGCGGGCCGGGACCGGGCGTGGGCGCGGTACGCGAACGCGGTGACCCGGGCCGGCCGGGCGCGGGTCCGTGGCCGGCCCCGGGTGTCTCATGGGTCGCCGTCCGGTGCCACGGCGCCGGACGGGTCATGGCCGGCCGGCGGGTGGTCCGGGTGCTCGCGGTCGGTGGCGTAGGTGCTCAGCCGTCTGCCGTCGGCGTACAGCCACCGGCCCTGGCCGGCGTCGTACAGCCACATCGACTCCCCGTCGATCACCACCCCGATCCGCAGGCCGCGGGTGCGTTCGCGGAAGGCCTCGCCGTCCAGGGCGCCGCCGGCGAGGTCCGCGACGGCCGCCCGGTAGTCGGCGAGGGCCCGTTCGGCGCGGGTGAGCAGCGGGCGCGGATCGGCCGTGTCGCCGGGCGGGCCGCCCTCGTCGGGCGGATCCTGCGGGAGGGCGAGGAGATGACGGCCGTCGACCCAGGCGATCCAGTCGTTGGCGCACCGGATGTGCGCCCAGTCGCCGCGCCGTTCGACGAGCTGGACCGGCAGCAGCGGGTCGAGGAGCACCGTGGGCCGGGTGGGGTCGGGCGTCTCCCAGGCGGGGAGCCCGGACCGGGGGGCGACATGGGTGGGCCTGAAGCCTGGGCCGGTCATCGCGCACCGCCCGCTTCCGTGCCACGACGGTCCCGGGCCGTCGCGCGGTCGCGGAACCGGGGACCCGTCCGGCGCCGGCGTCCCCGGTTCCGCGGTACGCGCGCACACCTCGGCAGGGGGCCCGGGTCGGTCTCCGGGACCGGTCCGGGCGCCGAAGGGGCGACCAGCCGCTCCACCATGCCGGGAATTCTACCGATTCACCCATATGTGTGCCGCTCGGTCGGGGCGCGGACGGGCCGGTTCCGGACGGCCGCCGCGGCATGTCAGGCGACGGGCAGGACGAGCCCCGGGACGGTGCGCTGCATCCGCAGGGCGTCGACGGACTCGGCGAGCAGTTCGTACTCCGTGGTGTCGTCGCCGGTGGCGATCCGCACCAGCCGTCCGCCCGCCAACTCGTCCGCCACCAGCTCCTGTTGGACGTCGTCGGCACACCAGGCGCGAAGCAGTCCCGGCACGTCGGGCACACTGTCCGCCACCGGGACGAGCGCGCCGGGCGGCACATGGGGGTTCTCGGGGCGCGGATCGAGGCGTTCGGCGATCCAGGAGGCCCGGTCCCGCAGCCACCACAGGGCGAGGGCCAGGGTGGGCGCACGGTAGGTGCCCAGCGGTACGCCGATGCGCTGACCGTCGCACATCCCGTACGCCGTGACATGGCACAGGAATTCGTCGTGCACGCTCACTCCCCCGTCGCCTCGCTGGTCCGTGCCGGCTGGTCCTCGCCTTCCGTGCGGCCCGCATGCGGTGAAGTGCCCCTGACGTTCGAGTATCTTCACTACTGAAACACTGTCACCATGGCTTTCCGGCCACTCTCCTGGCATGTTCGGGCTCTCGCATGGCCTGAATGCGATCCCTGATGCGGGGCCGTCGTCATGACCTGAGAGGTAATCGACCCGGCCCACGGCGACGGGCAGGGTGGTCACACCGGATCGGCACACCGGCGATCCGGCTCCCGACCAGCAGGGACGACCTCGATGGAGGCTGATTCGCCATGTCCGTGAACACCGAAGGTCACCGCGGCGCCGCCGCTCGCTACTTCGAGGCATGGAACGCCACCGAGCCCGAGGCCCGCGCCAAGGCGGTCGCCGCGGCCTGGGCCGTGCAGGGCGGCTACACCGATCCCCTCGCCGACGTCCGGGGGCACGAGCAGATCGCGGCCGTGATCGCGGCGGCGCAGGGGCAGTTCCCCGGTTTCGTCTTCCGCCCGCTGGGCGCCGTGGACGGACACCACGACACCGCGCGGTTCTCCTGGGAACTGGTGAACGAGGCGGACGGCTCGGCCCCGGTGTCCGGCTCCGACGTGGTCACCCTGGACGAGGAGGGCCGGATCATCCGGGTCCTGGGCTTCCTTGACCGGGTGCCCGCCGGGGCCTGACGGCCCGCCCGCCGGACGGACCCGTACGACGGCTCCACGCGACGGCTCGTCGCGCGCGGGAGCCGTCGGCCCGGCCGGCGCCGCACGGGGGCGGGCGCCGGCTTCGGGGGATCCCTACGCGGTGACGATCGCGTCGATCCGGGCCAGTTCGTCCGCGTCGAAGTCCAGGTTGCGGACGGTCGCGACGCTGTCCTCGATCTGCTGCGGGCTGCTCGCACCGACGAGCGCGGAGGTCACCCGGCCGCCGCGCAGCACCCAGGCGAGGGCGAGCTGGGCCAGGGTCTGGCCGCGGCCCTTGGCGATCTCGTCCAGGGCGCGCAGCTTGCCGACCAGTTCCCCGGTCACCGACTCGGCCGTCAGGAAGGGACTGTCGCCGGCCGCCCGTGAGCCTTCCGGGATGCCGTCGAGGTAACGGGCGGTGAGCAGGCCCTGCTCCAGCGGGGAGTAGACGATCGAGCCGACCTCCAGCTCGTCCAGGGCGTCCAGCAGTCCCTCGTCCTCGGGGCGGCGGTCGAGCATCGAGTACCGCGGCTGGTGGATGAGCAGCGGGGTGCCCAGCTCGCCCAGGATGCGGGCGGCCTCACGGGTCTGCTCGGCCGAGTAGTTGGAGACGCCCACGTACAGGGCCTTGCCCTGCTGGACCGCGGAGTGCAGCGCGCCCATCGTCTCCTCCAGGGGAGTCTTGGGGTCGAAGCGGTGCGAGTAGAAGATGTCGACGTACTCCAGGCCCATCCGCGCAAGGCTCTGGTCGAGCGAGGAGAGCAGGTACTTGCGCGAGCCCCACTCGCCGTACGGACCGGGCCACATCAGATAGCCGGCCTTGGTGGAGATGACGAGTTCGTCGCGGTACGGCCTGAAATCCGCCGCCAGCGCCTCCCCGAGGGCTGACTCGGCGGCGCCGGCCGGCGGACCGTAGTTGTTCGCCAGGTCGAAGTGGGTGACGCCGAGGTCGAAGGCGCGGCGCAGGATGGCGCGCTGGGTCTGTGCCGGACGGTCGGGGCCGAAGTTGTGCCACAGGCCGAGGGACAGGGCGGGGAGCTTCAGGCCGCTGCGTCCGGTGCGCCGGTGGGGCATGTCGGCGTAGCGGTCGGGGTGTGCGGTGTACAACGCGACTCCAGAGGGGTTGGCACACGATCGGTCCCACTCTTGCCCGGCCCGCGGGCAGCGGTCCAACAGGCGAATCCGATGGAATTCAGCGATTAGGCTTCTCAATCATGGAACTGCGTCACCTCCAGCACTTCGTCGCGGTCGCCGAGGACCAGCACTTCACCCGGGCCGCGGAGCGGCTGATGGTCTCCCAGTCGGGTCTTTCGGCGTCGGTCCGGGCGCTGGAGCGCGAACTGCGGGCGCCGCTGTTCGTGCGCACCACCCGCCGGGTGACGCTGACCGAGGCCGGGCGCGCGCTGCTGGCCGAGGCGGAACGGATCCTCGCCCAGGTGCGGGCCGCGCACGAGGCGGTCGCCGCCGTGCAGGGCGTACTGCGCGGGACGCTGGCGCTGGGCACCGAGCAGTGCATCGCCGGGGTGCATGTGGCGGCGCTGCTGGCCGCGTTCCGGCGGCGCCACCCGGACGTGGAGATCCTGCTGCGGCAGGCGGGCTCCGGCGCGCTGGCCGAGGACGTCGCGGCCGGCCGGCTCGACCTGGCCTTCGCCTACCGCACCCAGGACGACACGGACCAGTTGCGCTCGGTGGCGCTGACCAGCGAGCCGATGACCGTGCTGTGCCATCCCAGCCACCGGCTGGCCACGGCCGGGGCGGTGCTGGTCCCGGCCGACGTCGGCGGCGAGGTCTTCGTCGACTTCCACCCGGACTGGGGGCCGCGTCGCACCACCGACCGGGTGTTCGCCGCGGCCGGGGTCCGCCGTACGGTGTCGCTGGAGGTCAACGACGTGCACAGCCTCCTTGACCTGGTCGACGAGAACCTGGGGATCGCCGCCGTGCCCCGTCACTTCCGCCACAAGCGTTCCGCGCTCACGGCGCTGCCGCTGAAGGGCACCGGCGAGGCGGAGTACGAGACGGTCGCGCTGCTGCCGTCCGAGCGGGCCACCAGCCCCGCGGCCCGGGCCCTGATGACCCTGCTGGAGACAGGGAGCCCGGTACCACACCAGGACGAAGCCCACCCCTGCTGACCGCGCCGGCCGCAGAGTCGTATCCGCTCCGCACGGAGACCGGACGCCGACGGACCCTCGGACGGCGCCGGGAACCGGGGCCCCGTCGGACGAAGCGGCTCGGCGCGTCCTGCCCGGGCCCGGTGCCGCCGGACCACTTGCCGTGCGACACGCGCGTCGTCCCGTGCCGGGGCAAGGCGCTCGCGCTCCGGCAGGAACGGACCGCCACCCGGCCGCGCGGCGCCGGGCCGCTTTGGAAGCCGGATTCCGGACGCATGACGGTGGGCGATGCGCGATGGTGGACGTATGCATGCCAGGGACATCCTCATCGACGGCTACGGCCGCATCCAAGAAGAAGTCCATGCCGCCCTCGACGGCCTCGGGCCGGACGAACTGAACGCCCGCCCGGCCCCCGACGCCAACTCGGTCGCCTGGCTGGTCTGGCACCTCACCCGGGTCCAGGACGACCATGTCGCCGACGCCTTCGACCTCGACCAGGTGTGGCCGGCCCAGGGCTGGGAGAAGCGTTTCGGCCTGGGCCTGCCGCGCCATGACACGGGCTACGGCCACAGCGCGGCGAAGGCCGCCAAGGTACGGGTCGACGCGGCCGGCCTGCTGACCGGGTACTACGACGCGGTGCACGAGCAGACCCTCGGGGTGCTGCGCGAACTGCCCGCCAAGGACCTCGAACGGATCGTGGACGAGCGCTGGGACCCGCCGGTCACCCTGGGCGTCCGGCTGGTCAGCGTCCTGTCCGACGACCTCCAGCACGTCGGGCAGGCCGCCTATGTGCGGGGGCTGCTGCGCAGCGCCGCGACGTAACCCGGCAGGACGACGTCCTCCTGGTGTCTGTGCCGACGCGGGCCGCGGTCATGCGGAGGTGTCCTCGGGCCGGTGGTGCGGCACCGGCGGGCGGGACCGGACGGCGGGCTGGAGCAGGTCCCAGCGGTTGCCGTACCGGTCCTGGAAGACGGCGACGGTGCCGTACGGCTCGTTGCGCGGCTCCTCCAGGAAGGTCACGCCGCCCGCGCGCATCCGGGCGTGGTCGCGGGCGAAGTCGTCGGTGTGCAGGAAGAAGCCGACCCGGCCGCCGGTCTGGTCACCGATCCGGGCGCGCTGCTCCGCGTCCTTCGCCCGGGCCAGCAGCAGGCCGGTGCCGTGCTGCTCCGGACCCGGCGCGACGACGACCCAGCGGGAGCCGTCGGGCCGGGGGGTGTCCTCGACGAGCCGGAAACCGAGGGCCCGGGTGTAGAAGCCGATCGCCTCGTCGTAGTCGTCGACGACGAGGGTGACCAGGGCGATATGTCTCATCGGGGCCTCTCGGTGGGGTGGACGGTGGCCGAGGTTATACGTAAAACGCGAGGGGCGCCAGTCACCTTCGGCAGCCGCTCGGACAGGGCGACCGGCGCTGTCCGGGCCGGGTTCGGGTCAGCGGCTCTCCTCGCCCTGGGCGACCTCCACCCGGTGGTGGAAGTCGATCGTTCCGGACCCCGCGGCGACGCAGGAGACGGCGGCGCAGGCGGCCAGCAGGACAGCGATCCAGGGGACGGCCCGGTGGGCGGCGTGCGGCGCGGACAGAAGGGCCTGGACGCGCCGGGGCACGGGGCCGGTCGTCGCGGCGGGCGCGAAGTCCGGGCGGGCGGAGCGGGCGTTCTGGCCGGCGAGGGCGGCTCGGGCGATGGCGCGGGCGGTCAGCCGCCGGTCGCCGACGGCGCCGGCCGCGGCCTCGTCGGCGGCCCGTTCGGCCGCGAGCCTGATGCTCTCGCGGACCGGGCGCAGCGCGGGGTGGCAGTGTGCGGCGAGTTCGGCGGCGGCGAGGAAGAAGTGGTGGCCGGCCGCGTTGTGCGCCCGTTCGTGGGCGAACAGCGCCTCGCGTTCGGCGGCGTCCAGGCTACGCAGCATGGCGGTCGTGACGACGATGCGATGCGGTCTGCCGGGCAGCGCGTAGGCGTCCGGCCGCGGCGAGTCGACCACGCACAGGTCGCCGGCGGCGGGACCGTGCGCGGCCTCGGTGCGGGCGGTCCGGAAGGCGCGCAGTTGGCGCAGTACCGAGCGCACCAGCGTCCACGCGCACACGGCGAGCACGCCGACGGAGGTCGCGGCGAGCGGCACGACGAGGAGGTCGGAGGCGGTGCGCAGGGGGTGGACCAGCTCGCCGAGCGCGGCGAAGAGGGGCAGTTTGAGCAGTCCGGTCAGGACGAACGCGCCGAGCGCGGCCAGGGAACAGCCCGCGAGGACGACCGTCGGGACCGTGATCGCCCAGAGCGCCGCGGCGGGCGCTAGCCGGTCGAGGGCACGGCGGGCCAGCGCCGGCACGGCGAACGGCAGCAGCAGCGGAAGCAGCAGCGCCGCGGTCATCGCTCACCGGGTTCGAGCAGGTCGCGCAGGACGCGTTCGTCGTCCGGGCTGAGCTGGGCGACGAAGCGGGCCAGCACCGTCTCCCGGTCGCTGTCGCGGTCGAGTTCGGTGTGCATACGGCGGGCGGTGAGGCCCTGCGCGTCCTGGACCGGGACGTACGCATAGCCGCGGCCCTGGCGGTGCCGGTCCACGACACCCTTCTCGTGCAGCCGGGACAGGATCGTCGTGACGGTGGTACGGGCCAGGTCCGCGCCGAGGCTCCGCTGCACCTGACCGGGCGTCTGCGGCCCGTCGGCGGCCCACAGGGCGGCCATGACGCTCGCTTCCAGCTCGCCGGCCGGCCGGCGTTCGTCCTTCGAGTCGCCCATGGGAACGCCCCTCACCTCCGTCTTCGCCCACCGTCCAGCGGAACGTCCACACGATTGCATTGACGTGCTCCCTGGCCAAAAGTCCAGGGATTCCGGCGCGGGTCGTCTGACCCTTCCGGGGGCTTCCTGCTTCACCGCGCTGTGCGGGCACGTGTGCCCGTCTTACCGGCACTCCACAGGCGTTTGGCGTCTCCACCCGCCCGGCGGCGACGATACGGCGTCCTTCGAAGAGGACGTTGCGGGCTGCGTTGTGGTCGCGGTCGTGCACAGTGTGGCACTCGCCGCACGTCCACTGCCGGACGTGCAGGGGCTTGGGGCCGTCCCGGAATCCGCAGGCGGAGCAGACCTGGGAGGACGGGAAGGCCCGGTCCACCTTGGCGAAGGTGCGGCCGTGCTTGACTGCCTTGTACTCCAGCATGCCGACGAACGCGGACCATCCCGCGTCGTACACGGACTTGGCGAGCCGACCGCGCCCGAGGCCGGACACCGCGAGGTCTTCCACGTACACCGCTTGGTTGTCGCGAATGATCTGTGTGGATGCCTTGTGGTGCCAGTCCCGGCGCCGGTCGGCGACCCTGGCGTGCTGGCGTGCGACCTTGATGCGGGCCCTGGCCCGGTTCTTCGATCCCTTGGCCTTGCGGGACAGCTCCCGCTGAAGGCGCTTGAGCTTCTTCTCGGCCCGGCGCAGGAAGCGGGGGCTGTCGATCTTGCTGCCGTCGGACAGGACGGCGAAGGCGGACAGGCCGAGGTCGAGACCGGCGTCGGTCTGAAGGCCGGGGAGGATGTCCGGCTCGGTGTCCACGACGAAGCTGAGGAAGTACCGGCCGGAGCTGTCTTTGGTGACGGTCAGGGACGTGGGCGCGGCCGGAAGCCGGCGGGACCACGTGACCTTGAGGTTGCCGACCTTGGCCACGTACACCGTGCCGTCGCCCTTCAGGGAGAAGGCGTTGGTGTTGAGACGGATGGACTGCCGGGTGTCCTTCTTCGACTTGAACCGGGGAGGGCCGACCTTGCGGCCCTGCCGCTTGCCCTTGATCGAGTCGAAGAAGTTCTTGTAGGCGGCATCAAGGTCCCGCAGGGACTGTTGCAGGACGACCGCCGACACGTCGGCGAGCCAGGCGCGTTCCTCGGTGCGCTTGGCCTGGGTGATGCGAAGCCGGGACAGCTCGGCCGACGTCACGTACGGCAGTCCTGCCGCGTGTGCTTCCCTCCGGTCGCGCAGGCAGTCGTTCCACACCACACAGGCGCACCCGAACGCACTCGCCAGCGCACGGCGCTGGGCGGCATCCGGGTAGGCCCGATAGTTGTAGCGGAGCTGCATGACCAAGACCCTATCCACCACTGATCGCATGGATGAGCAAAACGGACTACAAGCGGGGCAGGCACGTCATCTCGGCGATGCATGGGCACGTGGTCTCCGTGACGAAGTACCGCCCTGGAATCGTCAGCGACGAGATGCTGACACGCTGCGAAGAGATCATGCGGACTCGTATGTCTCCGCATCATGCGGCGGAGCACCGTCGGCGATCGTCCGCCAGTACATCGAGCAGCAAAAACGTCCGCTCCAAGATGCACATCAGAGCAGTCTTGAGATGCATTCATCCCCGGCGTGAACGCCAGGGCTTTCTGCAAGAGTCCCGGTAAGCGGATCACCATCGTACGGCCGCGCCCGCACGCCCATCATGAAAGGCAGGGCGACCGGGACGGCGAGGAGCGACCGAGGTGCCGGATCAGGCCCGCCTCCCGCAGCCCGGCGAGGGCGTCGACGTGCTCGGCGATCGAGTCCTGCCGCATCCGGCGCAGATCAACCACGTCGAGGTGGTCGCGGACGGTCCTGCGCGGGTTCTTCTGGACGTGGCCGCGCAGCCGGCCCGGCCGGGCCGCGGTGCCCCATGCGCCGTGCAGGCCGCGGTACGGGCCGGCCCTGGTCACGATGCCGAGGTCGTCCGGGGTAGGGGCCGAGCGCGCTGCCGGCCGCACCCGCCCCAGGGCGGGTGCGGCCGGTTCACGGGCGAGCAGGGCCTGGGGGTGCGGGCCTGTCGCCTTGGTGGGGTGCGGGACGCATGCCCCGCGGTGTCAGCAGTAGAGGTTGGCGCCGGGTGTGACGCCGAGGATCTGGGTGAAGCGCTGGTAGGCGTCGACGCGGCTTTGGACCTGGGCGGGGTTGCGGCCGTCGCATTCGAGGGAGCCGTTGATGGAGCGGATGGTCTGGCCGAAGCCGGCGCCGCCCACCATGGCGTTGTGCGGGGTCATGGTGCCGGGTCCTGACTGGGTGTTCCAGTACCACAGGCCGGTCTTCCAGGCGACGGAGGCGTTGTTCTCGACCTGCCAGGGGTTGTTCAGCAGGTCGATGCCGAGGGCGTCGCCCGCGGCCTTGTAGTTGAAGTTCCAGCTGAGCTGGATCGGGCCGCGGCCGTAGTAGGCGGCCTGGCCGGCGGGGCAGCCGTAGGGCTGGTTCCAGTCGCAGTAGTGGGGGTAGTTGGCGGTGTTCTGCTCGACGATGTGGACGAGGCCGCCGGTCTCGTGGTTGACGTTGGCGAGGAAGGCCGCGGCCTCCTGCTTCTTGACGGTGTCGCCACCGGTGGTGGCGAAGCCGGGGTAGGCGCCGAGCGCGGCGGTCAGCCCGCTGTAGGTGTAGAACGGGTTCCGGCTCGGGAACATCTGGTTGAACTGCGCCTCGCTGACCACGAATCCGGCGGCGGAGGCGGTGGGGGCCGACTGGAACACCAGCGCGGCGCATCCGAGGGTGAGTGAGGCCAGCAGTGCGGCGATACGGCGCCTGAACATGCGTCAACTCCTCTGCGGGAGCACGGCCGTACCCGGTGGGGCACGGCCGTGGTGGGGGGTTGGGGCACACTCAACCGCGTTGGTCTGTACCAGTCAAGGGTGTAGACCAGTCAAGCGCGAACGAGCGCCGGTGCGCAGCACGTCCGGGGCCGGCCGACGCCGGGCAGGCGGTGCGCCACGACGTCTCGCCGGGCGCCCGGGGTCGCCATCTCCTACACGAACGGCAGACCCCCGGATCGGCACCTCGCTCCCCCCGACCGGGAGAATCGCCGCATGACCATCGCAGCGCATCCGCTCGTCGCCCGCGCCCGCCGTATCGCGGACGAGTTGCTCGCCCCCGCGGCGGAACGCGTCGACCAGGAGGGCGTGCCCGCGGGCCACATCGAGGCGATCAAGGACTCGGGCCTGCTCGGAGTGGGCGCACCGGTGGCGTACGGCGGCTCGGCGGCACCCGCGGCCGTCGTCCGGCGGACCGCGGAGATCCTGGCCGGGGCGTGCTGTTCGACGTGGTTCGTGCAGACCCAGCACCACACGCCGGTGCTCACCCTGGCGAAGAGCGAACGTCCGGTGCGTGAGCGGCTGTTGGGCCCGCTCTCCCGCGGTGAGCTGCTGTCCGGGGTGGCCTACGCCCATCTGCGGGCCCATCCGCGCACCCCGGTACGGGTGACACGGGAGCGGGGCGGCCGGCGGTTCACGGGCACGGTCCCCTGGTACACCGGCTGGGGGCTCAACGACGTCATGCTGCTGGCCGGGGTGACCGACGCCGACGAGGCGCTGTTCGCCTTCGCCGAGGCGCGGGAGCAGTCGGGGCTGCGGGCCGCACCGCCGATGCGGCTGGCGGCGCTCACCGCCTCCCGCACGGTGTCGCTGGAGCTGACGGGTCTGTGGCTGCCGGAGGAGGCGGTGGTGCTGCGGATGCCGTACTCGCGGTGGGCGGCGACCGACCGGCCGAAGACGCTGAACACCAGTCCGGCGGTGTTCGGTATCGCGGAGGCGGCGCTCGCCCTGCTGGACGACGGCACCGCGGGGCCGCTGCTGGCCCGGCTGTCCGAGGTCCGCGGCCGGGCCTACGCCCTCGCCGACCGGCCCGTTGCGCACGGGGACCCGAGGGAGCGGCTGGCGGTGCGCGCCGAGGCGTACGAACTGCTGCGCACGGCCACCACCGCGGCGGTCGTCGCCGGCGGCGGGCGCGCCATGTCGCTCGCCTCGCCCGCCCAACGGCTCGCCCGCGAGGCCCTGTTCCTCCTGGTCCAGGGCCAGACGGCGGAATCCCGCCGAGCCCACCTGGACGCCCTCACCGCAGCAGCGCCCTGACCGAAGCCCGCCGCCGACCCGCCCGCACCGGTCTCCACGGTGGCGCAGCGCCCCCGCGAGCGGGATACGCCGTCCCGGCTTCCGAGTCGGTCACAGGCCCGACGAGTCGTCGGCCACCGTCACACCGGGCGCGTCCCGGGGGACGTACGCCACGTGCAGACGGTCGTCCTCGGCGCGGGCCGGCACCGGGATCCGGTCGGCGAACAGCGCGCCGGTGCAGTAGTGCTTGACGCCGTCGAGGACGTACGAGCCGTCCGGCCGGGGCCGCAGCCGGGTACGGATGTCCCGGACGTGCCGGGCGCCCGCCTCGGACTGGACGTTGCCGAAGCGGCGACCGGCGAGCAGTTCGGCGAAGAAGAACGTGCGCTGGTCCGCGGGCCCCCTGACGGTGGATCACCTGCACGTAGGCGAAGTGGCTCTGCAGGATGGGCGAGGGCGGCGTCGGCCGAGCCGAGCAGCCGGAAGACCTCCGCGCGGGTTTCTACGGTTCCGCGCGGGTTTCTGCGGACATCGGCACCGCCGTGCTCGGCGGGCACGGTTCACGGTGAGCAGACCGGAGGCGCGAACCGGGTCATCTCCCGCCGCGGGAACCGGCGTTCGGCGTCGCGGGTGGCGGCGGCGCGCCGGAACTCGTCGGCCGGCGACATGGCGACCGCGACGGCCTCGGCATCGTCGGCGATCACATGGGCGGTCACCGTGCTCAGCCCGCCGCGGCCAGCAGCGGGGTGCGGCCGAGGGCGGCCGAGAACCGGTCGACCGCCTGCCCCAGGGCCTCGGCGGCGGCCGGCGCCACGGTCAGTGAGCCGTCCTCGTGCACGGTGATGTCCTTGTCGAGGGTGAACCAGCCCTGGACTATATGGTCGGCGCCCATGGAGGTCAGGACGGGGCGGAGCGCGTAGTCGATGGCCAGGACGTGGGCGGTGGTGCCGCCGGTGGCGAGCGGCAGCACGGTCTTGCCGGCCAGCGCGTACTGCGGCAGCAGGTCCAGGAACGCCTTGAGGACGCCGGAGTACGCGGCCTTGTAGACAGGTGTGCCGACGACGACACCGTCGACGCGGGCGAACAGCCCGGTGGCCGCGGCCACGGCCGGGTGGCGCAGGTCGGCGCCGAGCAGGGCCTCGGCGGGGAGGGTGCGGACGTCGAGCGGGATCACCTCGTGGCCGTGGGCGATCAGCCGCTGGTCGAGATGGCGCAGCAGACGGCCGGTGCGGGAGGAGGCGGACGGGCTGCCGGAGACGGACAGGACGGTGGCCATGGGGTCCCTCTTTCTGGGGCCGGGGCGCCCGCACGGGACGGGCCCCCGGGCGGGCGCGGTCAGGAGTACCAGGTGGTTCCGGCAGTTCGCCGTCCAGGACCCGGCGGCCGGCCTTGCGCAAGGGAGTCAGGGACGCCGGTCCGGCGGGCGGGAGACACGGGAGATTCAGGCGTGCGGTACGGGCCCGGCGCGGCACCGCCGGGGGTCCGGTGCGGTGCGGGAGACGTGCGGCGGATCGGTACGGGGATCAGGCCACGGCGCGACAGGAGGCGCTGGAGACGCGCGCGAGGTCGACATGGCGTCGCCGCGTGAGGTCCAGTCGCATCTGCATGCCGTCGATCGTGACAGCCGCCCGCGAGAGCAGTCAAGGAATACCCGACCGGTCTCGCATCGCGGACCAGGGCTTCCGCACTGCGGGCTCGCCGCCTTCTCTCCCGCGCGGATCTGACGCACAGTCGCACGGGCCACAGGGGACCGACCACTACACATAAAGGTAAAATAAGAGCAGAATGCATATAAGCGGCTCTTACCGCATAGGACGCGGTCCAGCCTGCAAGTCAAGAAGGAGACGAGTCATGGCCGATGTCTCGCGCACCAGAGGTGACTTGACGAGCCACCCTGATGTCTCCGAAATGCGGGAACGCTACGCCCGCATGCTCGGCGGTCGCGATGTGGCACTCGTGGACGGACCGGTGTTCCTGCTCGGTCTGTACTGCGCGGCGTCCCCGTGGATCCTGCACTACACGACCAGCCAGCCCGCGCTCGTGGTCCACAACCTGATCATGGGCATCGCGATCGGGCTGCTGGCCCTGGGATTCACCAGGGCACCGGAGCGGATGTACGGGCTCAGCTGGGCCATGTGCGCCCTGGGTGTCTGGATGATCATCGCGCCGTGGATCGTCGGCACGAGCCCCGACGCCGGCGTCGTGGCCAGCAACGTCGTCATCGGCGCACTGGCCTTGTTCCTCGGGCTGATCTGCGCCGGTACGGCGGCCAGGAGCAAGCCCAAGCTGTAGCGGCACCGAAGCGCTCTTCGGAAGGGAGGACGCGGTGCCGGTCCGGGGCGGCCGGACCGGCACCGCCGACCGCTCAGCGGCCCGGCACCAGCCAGGGCTCCTGAGGCAGCGGACTGCCGGTCTCGATCAGGGACTTGACGCTGTCGGCGTATCCCGGGGCGACGGACACGGCCCGTGCGGTGATTGACACTCCCGGCGGCGGAACCTAGCTTGGCCGAATTAGTAAGGTTTCCTAACTTTGCGAGGCTGGAGACGCCGTGTTCCCTCTCCCCGCCGCCCGGCACCGCCTCGCCGCCTCCGCCGTGGCCCTCGGCCTGCTCTGCCCGCTCGCCTCCGGTGCCTGGGCCGGACCCCACGATGCGTCCCCGGCGGCGCAGCACCCTCCGCCGCTGACCCGCGTCCCGGCGGCGGCGGGCACGGACACGCCGCTGGCCGGCTACGCGATCCAGTCGACCGCGAAGGTGGCCGACTCCCCTGCGGCCGTGTCCTCCCCCGGCTATCACGCGGCCGGCTGGTACCCCGCGGGCCCCCGCTCGACCGTGCTCGCCGCGCTGCTCGCCGCCGGCGTGTACGCCGACCCGTTCTTCTCCACCAACCAGCGGAAGATCCCCGCGGCGGACTTCCGCGTCCCATGGTGGTACCGCACGGACTTCACGGTCACCGACACCTCCCGGCGCACCTATCTCGACTTCAGCGGCGTGATCTCGGCGGCGGACGTCTATGTGAACGGGCACCGGGTGGCCGCGGCGAAGGATGTCACCGGCGCCTACACCCGGCACGAGCTGGACCTCACCGCACTGGTGCGCACCGGCACCAACACGGTCGCCTTCCGCGTCCTGCCCAACGACCCGACCCGGCAGCTCACCATGGGCTGGCTGGACTGGCTCCAGCCGCCGCCGGACGCCAACATGGGCATCGTGCGCGACGTCCGTCTGCGCCGCGGCGGCCCGGTCGCGCTGCGCGACGCCCATGTGCTGACCCGGCTGGACGTGCCCTCGCTGGCCACCGCCGACCTCACCGCCGAGGCCCAGGTCCGCAACGACTCCGACGCGCCCGTCACCGCCGAGGTCACCGGCAGCGTCGCCGGGATCGCCCTGCGCAGGACCGTACCGCTCGCCGCGCACGAGACGACGACGGTCGCCTTCACCCCCGCGGACGTCCCCGGCCTGCACCTGGCCTCACCCCGGGTGTGGTGGCCGGCCGGTCTCGGCGGTCAGCCCCTGTACGACCTCGATCTGACCGTGTCCGTGTCCGGCACCGCCTCGGACACCGCGCACGAGACCTTCGGGATCCGCGACGTCCGGGCCCCCCTGAACGCCGACGGCGCCCGCGCGTACCGGATCAACGGGCGCAGGCTGCTCATCAAGGGCGGCGGCTGGTCACCGGACGAGTTCCTGCGCTGGGACCGCACCTACGCCGAGGACCGCCTGAAGTACGCACTCGACCTGGGCCTGAACACCATCCGTCTGGAAGGCCACATCGAGCCCGACGAGTTCTTCGTCCTCGCCGACCGGCACGGTGTCCTCACACTGCCCGGCTGGGAGTGCTGCGACAAGTGGGAGGGGCAGGTCAACGGCGACGAGCTGGGCGAGCGGTGGAGCGCCGCCGACTACCCGGTCGCCAAGGCGTCGATGGCCGCCGAGGCCGCCCGGCTGCGCAACCACCCGAGCGTGATCTCCTTCCTCATCGGCAGCGACTTCGCGCCCGACGCCACGATCGAGCGGAACTACCTTGACGCCCTGACGGCCGCCGACTGGCCGACCCCGGTGGTGCCCGCCGCCTCCGACAAGTCCTCCCCACGGCTGGGCCGTTCGGGCATGAAGATGACCGGGCCCTACGACTGGGTGCCGCCGGCGTACTGGTACGCCAAGCGCGAGGGCGGGGCCACCGGCTTCAACTCCGAGACCAGCGCGGGCCCGGACATCCCCACCCTCGACACCCTGCGCCGGATGCTGACCCCCGCCGAGCTGGACACCCTCTGGAAGGACCCCGGAGCCCGGCAGTACCACCGCTCCCCCTCGGCGACGTTCGGCACCCTCGGCATCCACAACGCCGCGCTCGTCGGCCGCTACGGCGCCCCGAGGGACCTCGCCGACTATGTGCGCAAGGCGCAGCTCGTGCAGTACGAGAACGTGCGGGCCCAGTTCGAGGCGTACGGGCGGGCCGCCACGGACGCCTCGAAGCCCGCGACCGGGCTGGTCTACTGGATGTTCAACAGCGGCTGGACGTCCCTGCACTGGCAGCTGACGGACCGTTACCTCGACCAGGGCGGCGCCTACTTCGGTGCGAAGAAGGCGAACGAACCGCTGCACGTCCAGTACTCGTACGACGACCGCTCGGTGGTCGTCGTCAACAACCGCCGCTCGACGGCCGGTCCGCTCACCGCGCGAGCCACGCTGTTCACCACCGACGGCACCCCGAGGTACGACCGGACCGTGTCCGGGGTGCGTGTACCCGGCGGCGGGGCGCACTCCTCGGTGCTCACCCTGCCCGCGTCGGTGAACAAGCTGACGCCGACGTATCTGGCCCGGCTGGTCCTGACCGACGCGGCGGGCCGGGAGGTGAGCCGCAACGTCTACTGGCTCTCCACCCGGCCCGACACCCTCGACTGGGCCCGCACCGACTGGTACCACACGCCGACCACGAGCCACGCCGATCTGACCGGGCTCGGCCGGATGGCCCGGGTCCCGGTGGCGGCAACGGCGGCCACGGTGTCGGCGCGCGGCACGTCGACCACGACGGTGACGCTGCGCAACGCGGGCCGCGGGCGGACGCCGTCGCTGCTGACGGACGTCCATCTCGTCGACGCCGCGGGCGTGCCGGTGCTGCCGGTGCGCTGGTCGGACAACCAGGTCACGCTGTGGCCGGGCGAGACGGCGACGCTGACCGCCGTCTACCGGACGGCCGATCTGCGCGGCTCGGCGCCGCGGGTGCGGGTCTCGGGCTGGAACACGCCCGCACGGACCGTGCCCGCGCACTGATCGCGGGGGCGGCCCGGTGTCGCCCGAGGAAGGGCGCGGGGCGCGTCCGGCGGGTGAACACAAGGCCCGGACCCTCGGCGGGGCGGACTGTCTCCGGATCCAGCGGGCACATTGCACAGCAGCGGGGGAACGCGACGAAGAGGGGTGGAGATGGAGATCTCAGGCATCATCAGTGCCATCGTCATCGGTGTCGTCATCGGTGTGCTGGGACGGCTGGTCGTCCCGGGCCGGCAGCGCATCGGCGTCGTGCTGACGATCGTCGTCGGCATTGTGGCCGCGCTGCTGGGTTCGGCGATCGCCGCGGCATTCGGCGTCGCCGACACCAAGGGACCCGACTGGATCGAGTGGTTCATCCAGATCGGCCTCGCCGCGGTCGGCGTGGCGGCCCTGGACCGGACACGGGCGCGCCGCTGAACCACCGGCGCCGGCGCCCGCGTTCGGCCGTGACCGGGCCCGGCCCGGCCGCCGGCGGGCGCTACCTCCCGTACAGGTAGGGCGTCGTGGTGGTCAGGGCGTGGAAGCCGAGGCGTTCGAGGACACGACGGCTCATCGGCAAGGCGTCGACCTGGAGATGGCGGTAGCCGCGGGCCGCGGCGGCCCGGGCGCGGTGGGCGACCAGGGTGCGGTAGAGGCCGCGGCCCCGCCAGTGTTCGAGGGTGCCGCCGCCCCACAGCCCGGCGAACCGCGTCCCGGGCACCGGCTCCAGCCGGGCGGCGCTCACCGGTTCGTCCCCGGCGAGGGCGACGACCACGATGAGCGAGCCGGGGTCGGCGGCGAGCCGGGCCAGCAGCCGGTGGCGCAGCCCGCTGCCGTCCGCGCCGAACACCTTCTCGTGCACCTCGACCATGCGCTCGACGCCGGCCGCGTCGTCGGCCCGCAGGACGCGGACGCCCTCCGGCGGTGCGGCGCCGGCGGTCAGCGCCACCACCTCGGCGGTCTCCGCGACCATCAGTGTCTCCTCCGGTTCGGGCGTGAACCCGGCGGCCAGGAGCCGGGATCCGAGGTCGGCGGGGAGGTCGTGGCCGTGCAGCTTCCACTCGAACGGGCGGCCCAGCGCGCCGTAGTACGCGATCTGCGCGGCGATCGCCGCGTCGGCGTCCGTCCCGTCCGTGCTGTCCAGGCCGGACCACAGGACGCCGTTCCAGCCGTGGTCCGGGGCGACCTGCCGGACCACCTCCGCGGTGCGCTCGATCCGGGCACCCGGCCCGTCGGGCCGTGCGTCCCTGCGCATGTCCTGGTCGTATCGGGCGAGTACCGCGGCATGATCCATGCGCCCACTTCAGCAGCGAAGAGCCGGCACGGCAACGGAATTGATCGCGGTCAGCGCCCGGCGCGGGCGTCCGTCTCCGGACGGACCGCCACGAGATACGCGCTCAGCCGGTCGCGGTGGCGCTCACCACGGTCGCCCTGCCGGACCGGCACGCTTTCCCGGCGGACCGGCACGCCTTCCCGGCGGGGCGTCACGGCGCGCCGTCCACCGCATCGCGTGGCCCCGGCGGGTCCGACGGCCGTGGCGTGCGCCCGGAACCGTGCCCCGAGAAGGGGCGTACGCCGTGGTGAACGTGGTGAAGGAGGCGAACCGCCGTACCTGCGGCGGTGGATGGAGCCGGCTGCCGGAGCGTCGGGGGCGGGCGGCAAGCCGTTCGGCTCGGTCCTGATCCCCGCGGACGGTACCGTCCTCGCTGCCCGATGTGCGCGGCGGCGCATGCCCCGGGCCGGGCTCGGCCGGATCGGCTATGCGGCGTTGTCCGGGCAACTGGTCGGCCGGCTCCTGAGGTTCCACGGGGCCGGGGTCTGTCCGGCGCGTCGGCCCTGAGCACGCCGGCCGGCTCGGGCGGTGTCGCCGGGCCGTGCCGGAAGGGCCGTGGGCCACGTCCGGTCCCCCGGGGTTCCGTCCTGCGGGGTTCCGTCCTCCGGGATCGTGGCCGGGGCCTCCGCCGGTCGGCGTCCGGCGGAGGCGGCGGCCCCGGGGAGGGTCAGCGCCGTGCTCCCGGGCGGTAGCGGCGGTACAGAGCTGCGCCCGAGAGCAGCAGCGCCCCGCTCGCCGCGAGCGCGGGGCCGGTCAGGTCCGTGCCCGTGTGAGCGAGGGCGACGTCGGCCGTCTGGGCGGCGCCGAGGGGCTCCGGTGCGACGGAGTGGTGCGCCCGGGGCGGGACCGTCGTGGGCGGCTCGGCGGGCGGCTGCGGGGTGGGCTTCGCCGGGTGCCCGTTCACGGACTCGTTGCCGACGGCCGGGTTGCCGACGCCGACCACGTTCACGGTGTTGCCGCTGACATTGACGGGGACATGGACCGGCACCTGGATGGTGTTCCCGGACAGCAGGCCCGGCGAGTCCGATCCTCCGCCCTGGGCGCTCGCCCCGCCCGAGGAGGCCGCCCTGTCCGAGGATGCCGCGTGGCCGGACGAGCCGCCCGCGCCCGATCGGGTCGCCCCGCCGCTCCCGGCGCCGGTGCCGCCCTCGTTGGCGCACGTGTTGCCCGCGGCCGGGTTGAGGAGCCCCGCCACGTTCACGGTGTTCCCGCACACGTTCGCCGGGACATGCACCGGGAGCTGGATGCTGTTGCCGGAGATCACGCCGGGCGAGCCGACCGCGGCGCCGTCCGCCGCGGAGTCCGCGTGCGCCGGCATCGTCACGGCCATCGCGCCGGAGGCGGCGGCGACGGCGATCACACCGTTTCGGGTAAGCCGTTTCATCGGCTCCCTGCCTTCCTGACATGGTCACGGGCGCTCGCCCGCACCGGATTAAACGCGGCTGAGCCATCCGAGTTATGGCTTATCGGCCTTTCACTCCATCGAGCGACACGGTTGTCGAACCCTTCGTGAAGCCCCTCGAATGCGCCCTCCACCGCGTCCGGAGGCGAGCATTCCGCGGGCCGCCTATGGTGATCGGGAGCGCTGCCCCGGCCCGCAGCGGGGCACCCTTGGAGGCATCGATGCTGGCCAAGCTGTCCACGCGGCCCACCGTCCGGAGCTGTGCGGGTGCCGGAGCCGTCGCGCTGGCGCTGCTCGGCGCGGGACTGACCTCGGGGACCACCGCACCGCCCCAGCCCGATCTGACCCGGTTCTACCGTCAGAAGGTCACCTGGTCGGCCTGCGGGGGCACCGCGGCCGCCAAGAACCTGCAGTGCGGAAAGGTAACGGTCCCGCTCGACTATGCGCTGCCCGGCGCGGGCACCCTCGACCTGGCGCTGGCCCGCCGCCCGGCGACCGGGAGGTCGCAGGGCTCCCTGCTGCTGAACTTCGGCGGCCCGGGCGGCGCGGGCATCAGCACGCTCGCCGCCTCCGGCAAGGACTACCTGGCCCTGACCGACGGCTACGACGTGGTCACCTTCGACCCGCGCGGCGTCGGCCGGTCCTCGCCCGTCAGCTGCGGCGACGGCACCGGCGAGGCCTCGGCCGCGGCGGGCAACGGCGCCGGCCGGCCCGATCCCCAGGCGCTGCTCGCGCTGCTGCGCAAGGCCGCGGCCGAGTGCGCCCGCTACTCCGGCCCCGTCCTGCCCCACATAGGCACCGTCAACGTCTCCCGAGACCTGGATGTCATCCGCCAGGCCCTCGGCGACGACAAGCTCAACTACCTCGGCTTCTCCTACGGCACCCGGATCGGCGCGGTCTACGCGGCCCAGTTCCCGGGGAAGGTGGGCCGGATGGCGCTGGACGGCGTGGACACCCTCACCGAACCCCTGTCCGAGCAGGGCCGGGCGGGCGCCGAGGGGCAGCAGACCGCGCTGGACGGCTTCCTGGACTGGTGCGTGAAGGACCGCGGCTGCCCCTTCGGCCGGGACCGGCGCACGGCCGGGCAGCAGGTCGAGAAGCTGGTGCGCTCGCTCGACGCGCGTCCGGTGCCGACCGGCTTCGGCGGCCGGTTCTCCGGCCGGGATCTGGTGGGCGCCATAGGGCAGGGCCTGTACAGCAAGGAGCTGTGGCCCTCGCTCGAACGCGCCCTGCTCTCCCTGGTCGACAACGGCGACACGCGTGGGGTGCAGACCTTCGCGGCCGGCGGGGCGGCGCCGGCACACCGTTTCGGCGGCGGACTCGTGGACGAGGCGGACGTCCCCCTGGACAACCTGTCCGCGGCGCTGATGGCCGTCAACTGCGCGGACGACCCGGACCGCCCCGGCGCCGGGCAGATCACCAAGGACATCGCGCGACTGCGCGCCGACTACGAGAAGGCGTCACCGGTCTTCGGCCGGTACCGGCTCGCGGAGCTGCTGATGTGTTACGGGCGGCCCAAGGGCACGGATTTCATCCGCGACCGGGTCAAGGACGTCGACACGCCGAAGATGCTCCTGGTGGGCACCCGCGGCGACCCCGCCACGCCGTACCGCTGGACCGTGGAGACCGCCCACAGGCTCGGCGCGTCGGCAGTGGTGCTCGACAACAAGGGCGAGGGCCACACCGGTTACTCGTCCTCCAAGTGCGTCCACCGCAAGGTCGACGACTTCCTGCTGTACGGCTCCCTGCCCGCCGACGGGAGTTCCTGCCCGGCGGACCGGGCCGAGTGACACCGCGCCCGGCGCCGGCCGGCGGTGACCCGGGCGGGTGACGGGCGCCGCGGCCGGCACAACCTCCCGGCCCTCCCGGCCGTCACACCCTGTAGGCGGGTGTGACCCGCCGTTGGGGTACCGACCGACCCAGGGGGAAATCCATGATGCGCATCCGTACCGCCGCGGCCGTGCCGGCCGTCGCTTTCGCCGCGGCGTCCCTGCTGCTCGTCGCGCCGCACGGCGCGGCGGCCGCCCGCAACACCGTCTGCCCGGAGCGGTCGCTGACCGTGCGGGCGGCGGTGGTGCCCGCCGATCCGGCCGTGGTGCGGATCGATGTCACCAACCGTTCCGGCCGTGCCTGCACCGTCGGCGGCTACCCCACGGTCACCTTCGGCGACCTGGACGGCGCGGCCGTGCCGGTGCCCGACGGCGCGGACGGCAGGTACCGCATCGGTGCCGGCCGGACCGCGTACGCCGCCGCGCGGACCATCGCCGACCCCGCGGACCCGCAGGCCCGCCGGGTGGACGCGATCGCCGTGGCCGCGGACCCGGCCCACCGGGGGCGCGCGTTCACGGCGGCGGAGATCGACGCGGGCGAGGCCGTGCGGGTGTGGGAGCCGGTGACGACCTGGTGGCAGCCGTCGGCGGCGGCCGCGGACCGGGCGATCGGGCTCAGCTGAGCGTCAGCTCGGGCGCGTACATGTCCAGCCAGAGTGCCAGGTCGAGGGTGCGCTCCAGGCCGCGCCGGGCCGCCTGGGAGCCCGCGGGCAGCTCCCGGTGGGTGGCCAGGTCGAGCTTGTCCCGGTCGACGAGTTCGAAGACCGGGTGGTCGGGCCTGGCCACCAGGTCCTTGGCCTGTTCCTGGAGGGCGAGGCCGTACTGGGGGTCCTGGGTGGACGGGTAGGGGCTCTTGACCCGCTCGTACACGGACCGCGGGATGACGTCGGCGCTCGCCTCGCGGAGCAGGCTCTTCTCACGGCCGTCGAAGGACTTCAGCGACCAGGGCGTGTTGTAGACGTACTCGACGAGCCGGTGGTCGCAGAAGGGCACCCGGACCTCCAGGCCGACGGCCATGCTCATCCGGTCCTTCCGGTCGAGCAGGGCGCGTACGAAGCGGGTCAGGTGCAGATGGCAGATGCGGCGCATCCGGTACTCGAAGTCGCTCTCGCCGTCGAGGCGGCCGATGCCGTCGACGGCGGTGCGGTAGGCGTCGGCGATGTACGCGTCCAGGTCCAGGTTCCCGGCCAGGTCCGGGCGCAGGACGTCGGTGTCCTTGCCGAAGTGCCGGTTCGACATGGCCAGCCAGGGGAAGGTGTCGGCGCCTCGCACCTCCTCGTCGAAGAACTGCTGGTAGCCGCCGAAGACCTCGTCGGCGGACTCGCCGGACAGGGCGACCGTGGACTGGTCGCGGACGGCCCGGAAGAGCAGGTAGAGCGAGGAGTCCATGTCGCCGAAGCCCGCGGGCAGGTCACGGGCGCGCAGCACCTTCGCCCGCACGGCGGGATCGGCGAGGGCCTCGGCGTCGAGGACGATGTCGTGGTGGTCGGTGCCGGCGAGGCGTGCCACGTCGTGCACGAACGGGGTGTCCGGGGTGGCGCGCAGTCCGTCGGGCACGAAGTGGTCGGTCTGTCCGACGAAGTCGACGGCGAAGCTGCGCACCTTCTCGCCCTGCTCGGCGAGTTGCCGGGCGGCGAGCGCCGTCATGGCGGAGGAGTCGAGGCCGCCCGAGAGCAGGGTGCAGCGCGGCACGTCGGCCACCAGTTGGCGGCGCACGATGTCGTCGAGGAGGTCGCGGACGCGGGCCACGGTGGCGGCCCGGTCGTCGGTGTGCGGCCGGGTCTCCAGCCGCCAGTAGGTGCGGGTGTGCAGGCCGGAGCGGTCGACGGTGACGACGGTGCCGGGCTCCACCTCGCGCATGCCTTCCCACACGGCGTGTCCGGGCGTCCTGACCATGGTGAACAGCTCGCGCAGCCCGTCCAGGCCGACCCGGGGCCTGACCAGCGGGTTGGCGAGGATCGCCTTGGGTTCGGAGCCGAACAGGACGCCGTCGGGCGTCGGGTGGCAGTAGAAGGGCTTGATGCCCATGCGGTCGCGGATCATGACGAGCTTGCCGTGGCGGCCGTCCCAGATGGCGAAGGCGAACATGCCGTTGAGTCGTTCGGCGAGTGAGTCGCCCCATTCGAGGTAGCCGCGCAGGACGACCTCGGTGTCGGAGTCGGTGCGGAAGCGGTGCCCGCGTCCGGCCAGTTGCTGCCGGAGTTCGGTGAAGTTGTAGGCCTCACCCGAGTAGACCAGCGCCACGGTTCCCTCGGGTGTGGTGACCGTCATCGGCTGCCGTCCGCCGGGCAGATCGATGATGGCGAGCCTGCGGTGGCCCAGGGCGGCGGGACCGTCGATCCAGGTGCCGCGGTCGTCCGGGCCGCGGCAGGCCATCGTCTCGGTCATCGCATCCAAAGTCGCGGCCTCGGTATGCAGGTCGCGGTCGAAGGAAACCCAGCCGGTGATGCCGCACATGCCTTTCCTCCTGCCTCCGGACCGGCGTCGGTACCTCGCTCACCTGCGTTTTCGTAGGCGGGTTCCGTCGACCACCGAACCAGTTGTATGGAGCATCTATGTTACGAGCGTGGGTCCGCGGGGCCGGGTCGGTCAACGCGGGCTTAACGTGCGCGGGCCCGACGGGCCCGCGCTTTCGGACGCGGTTTACCCGGGCGAGGCCCGCGTTCCGGGGCCCTGCCGGGCCCGGCCCGCCGGGAACCGGCCACGGGCAAAAACTTCCCCAAACCACCCGACGCCACCGTCCGCCACCGCATCGCCCACCGATTCAGGTGACGATGGGTTTCCTTTCGGATGCACCCGGTCTCCGGGATGCGCCCGGTTCCGCGGTCGCTCGTCGCCGCGGGGCACGGCCGGGTTCCTGGAAGCTGCGGGCCGCGTGGGCGATCTCGCTGTGCGGCCCCGCCCCGCGGACGGACCGCCTTCCTGATCCCCCAACGTCCGGCGAAGACCACGAGGCGGGCGCAGGGAGCACCAGAGGGCCCAGGCCGACCACGACGACCGGGCCGCGCGGCGCGTGCCACCGGTCGGGTTCGACCGTCGCGTCGCGCACCGCCGCCGACGGGATCCGGACCGCCCGCACGCGCCGGACCGTCAGCCGCTCCCGTCCGCCGAGGCGGACGACCAGGTCCCGACCGCCGGGGACCGGCCGAGCCGTGCGCGCGCCCCCGCACGGCGAGCGGATCGCGGCCCTCGGGGTGACGCCGCTCGCCCGCGCGGAAGCGGTCGGGCAGCCACCGGTCGAAGCACGGCGGGCCGCGCGGCGCGTGCCACCGGTCGGGTTCGACCGTCGCGTCGCGCACCGCCGCCGACGGGATCCGGACCGCCCGCACGCGCCGGACCGTCAGCCGCTCCCGTCCGCCGAGGCGGACGACCAGGTCCCGACCACCGGGGACCGGCCGAGCCGTGCAGCCGACGGCGCCGCACCCACCGAGCCCGCCACCACCTTCCTGCTCAGGTTCGCCTCCCGACCCGCACCCGTCGGCCGTGCCGGACCGGCGAGGGCCCGCTCGGGACATGCGGGCACCCACAAGGCATGCCCATGAATACCCCATATGCCCGATCCATGAATCCGCCCTATCGTGCTCTTATGGAGCACGCACTCAGCCCCGCGATCCTCGCCGAACTGCGGCGCCCGCGCCCGTATCCCGCAGTGTCCGTGCTGACGCCGACGCACCGCCGCGAACCCGACAACACCCAGGATCCGGTCCGGCTGCGCAATGTGCTGGCCGAGGCCAAGAAGCAGCTGGAGTCCGACCCTGCGGTGACCCGGGAGCGACGCGCCGACGTCGCCGACCAGCTCGACCGGGCCCTCACCGAGGTGGACCTGACGCACTCCGAGGACGGCCTGGTGATCTTCGCCGCGCCGGGCGAGCACCAGGTGTGGTCGCTGGCCCGTGCCGTCCCGGAGCGGGTGGTGCTGTCGGACACCTTCCTGACCCGCAACCTCGTCTCGGCGCGGGCGGCCGAGCGGGCGTTCTGGGTGCTGTCGGTCTCCGCCGACCACGTCACCCTGTGGAACGGCGCGGGCGACCGGGTCGTCGAGGCACGGGCCGGCGGTTTTCCGCTGTCCCGCAACCGGGAGAACTTCGACGCCGAACGCCAGGAGCGGATCGGCAACTTCCCGAGCACCTTCCGCGACGAGGGCACCCGCCACTTCCTGCGAGAGGCCGATATCGCGATGACCGCGGTGCTGCGCGAGCACCCGAGGCCCCTGTACGTCACCGGCGAGAAGGCCGCGCTGTCCCTGCTGGACGAGGTCGGCGGGCTCGCGCGGGAGGCCGTCCACATCCCGCACGGCGGGCTGGCGAACAACACCCCCGAAGCCGTGTGGCAGGCGATCCGGCCGGTGGTCGACGCCGAGGCCGCGAAGGCCGCCGACCGCGTGGCCCGGGAGCTGGACGCGGCCCGTGGCCGCAAGGAGTTCGCGGCCGGTGTCGACGAGGTCTGGCAGAACGCGCGCGAGGGCCGGGTCCGGCTGCTCGCCGTCGAGGAGAACTACCGGGTGACCGTCCGCGACGACGGCGACCATCTGGTCCCCGCCGAGAGCGGCGACCTCGACGCCCGCGAGGACGTCGTGGACGAGATCGTCGAGCAGTGCCTGGAGACCGGTGCCGACGTGCGCTTCGTGCCGGACGGCACGCTGGACGACGCGCGTGGCATCGCGGGGGTGCTGCGGTACTGACGGCATGCCGCACGGCCCTGCCGGCCCGCTCCCCCGGCGCGTACGCTACGGCGTGATCATCGGCCGGGAGAGAGGGCGCGCATGGGTGAGGTGCTGGGTGTCGCGGTACTGGGTGCCGGACACATGGGGGCCGACCATATACGTCGCCTTGCTCACGTGGTGAGCGGCGCCAGGGTGGCCGCCGTGGCAGATCCCGACACCGGGCGGGCGAAGGAGGCGGTGGCGGGCCTTGACGGCGTCTCGGTGCACGCGGAGGCGGCGGCCGCGCTGGACGCGCCCGGTGTGGGCGCGGTCCTGATCGCCTCGCCCGGACCCGCGCACGAGGAGGCGCTGCTCGCCGCCTTCGACCGCGGGCTGCCGGTCCTGTGCGAGAAGCCCATGGTGCCCGACTCCACAGGGGCGCTGCGGGTGGTGGAGGCGGAGGCCGGGCTGGGCCGGCGGCTGGCGCAGGTCGGGTTCATGCGGCGCTACGACACGGAGTACCAGCGCCTGAAGTCCGTGCTGGACGGCGGCAGTCTGGGCCGTCCGCTGATGCTGCACTGCACCCACCGCAACGTCTCCTCGCCGCCCGGCTTCACCAGCGCCATGCTGATCGACAGCTCCGTGTCGCACGAGATCGACGCGGCCCGCTGGCTGCTCGGACAGGAGCTGACCGCGGTGACCGTGCTGCGTCCCATGTCCTCCTCGGGTGCCCCTCGGGGCCTGACCGACCCGCAGTTCGTGGTCTTCGAGAGCGAGCGGGGCGCCCTCGTGGACGTGGAGGTGTTCGTGAACTGCGGCTTCGGCTACCAGGTGCGCTGCGAGGCCGTCTGCGAGGCGGGCAGCGCCCGGATCGGCGAGGAGCACACCATGGTGGTCACCGCCCGGGGCGGCGCCCGCGAGGACGTGGCGCAGGACTACATCGTCCGGTTCGCCGACGCCTACGACCGTGAGCTGCGGGCCTGGGTCGACGCCACCCGCCGGGGACGGGTCACCGGCCCGAGCGCGTGGGACGGCTACGCCGCCTCCGTCGTCGCCGAGGCCGGGGTCCGGGCGCTGAAGACGGGCCGCCGTACGACCGTCGAACTCGCCCCGCGGCCCGGCCTGTACGCCGAACCCGGTCACTGACCCCGCGCCCCGCCTGCCCACCGGTCCGGCCCGTCGGCCAGGGGGCGAGCCGTCACCACGGGCCCGCGGGGCACGGGTCCGCGAGTCGCGGATCGCAGATCGCGGATCGCGACCAGAGGGCGGGCCGTCACCTCGGACCCCGGAGCCGCTGGTCGCGGGCGCGGGGCGCGGGCCTTGTGGCGCCGACCCCGGGCCCGCCGGGGCGCGGCCAGGGGGCGGGCCCCGGCATATCGGCGGACCTCGCAGCCGCTGGTCGCGGGCGCGGGCCTCGGGCCTTGTGGCGCGGGCCCCGGGCCCGCCGGGGCGCGGCCAGGGGCAGGCCGTCATATCGGCGGACCTCGCAGCCGCTGGTCGCGGGCGCGGGGCGCGGGCCTTGTGGCGCCGCCCCCGGGCCCGCGGGACGCGGCCAGGGGCGGGCCGTTATATCGGCGGGCCGCTGGTCGCGGGCGCGGGCGGCCTTGTCGTCACACGCCGCCGAACAGCGCGCCGAGCCCGCGTTCGACGGCCGTCACGACGTCCTCCTCGCCCGCCGCCACCACGGCGTAGCTGCGCCGCAGGAAGCGGCGCAGCGCGCCGGTGCCGAAGCCGAGCAGGGCGACGCCGTGCGGCGAGTGGAACTCCAGCAGCGTGCACGTGGCGCCGCACGGCCGCACGCGCACGTCCCCGTTTCCGGCGGGGCCGGCCAGCCCCGCGTCGAGCAGGGAACGGGCGAAGGTCCAGGTGACGCCTTCGCCGTCGAGGGCCGCCTCCGGTGGGAAGTCGACGAACACTGCGAGCGGATCCTGCACGGTGTACCGAAGCGTGGCGGACACGGGGACCTCCCGGTCCTCGGCCGTGATCAGTCGCGCGCGGGCGGGCTGCCGGATGCTGGTGTCCATGTAGGTACGAGCACGACGGACCCGGCCGTATGACACGTTGCGGGGCACCGTGCGACGTGACGTGCATCACTGTGCGAAACAGGCTTGAGCACGAAGGAAGGCCCCCAGGTCGAACACGTGGCCGGACGCCGTGCCGACAGCCCTGACGGTCCGTCAACGCGCGTAGCCGGACTACGACTTGCCGGCCCCGTCGGGTACGCCGATGACACCGGCCGACCACGACGTGAAGACTCTGGCATATGCCAGAAGCACCACCGTATCGTGTGTTGCCAAATCCCTTACAGCGCGTCGCGGGCTGTGCAACAGTCGTAACCGGTCCCCCGGCCCTCCTCGGCCGTACCGTCCCCGCATCGGAGTGCGTCATGCCGTCCCACCTCTCTGCGGACCGCCCAGCCGCCCAGCCGCCGGGGCGCGGCTCGGTCGAGGCGCTGATATCGCAGACGCGGCGCCTGAAGGGCGAGGTGGACGCCGTACGCAGAGACACGCACGGCGACGGCACGGACCCGCACGAGCGCTGGCAGCGCGCGCTGTACGACCTGGCGCTGCACCAACTCGACGACCTGGACGTGCACTTGGCACAGCTGCGGGACGGCCCGCCGCCGGTGCCGCCCGCCCCGGCCGAACCCGCGCACCGCTCCGCGGAACCGGTGGTGCCCGCCCAGGCGCCGACCGGCTCGCTGCTCAGCCGGGTCGGCAGCGCCGAGTGGAACCTGCTGACGGACGAGGTCAGTTGGTCCGGGGAGCTGTACCGGATCCTCGGCCGTGATCCGTCCACGCCCGCGCCCACCCTGGACGAACTGCCGTCCCTGGTCCTCGAAGAGGACCGCCCCAAGCTCACGGCGATGGTCACCGACTGCCTCGTCGACGCCAAGCCGATCGACGGGGAGTTCCGCGTCGTACGGCCCGACGGCTCCGAGCGGACCGTGCACATGATGGGCGAGCCCGTGCTGGACGCCGACGGCGGTACCACCTCGATGTGGGCCGTACTGCGCGACGTCAGCGAACTGCGCCGCAGCCAGCGGACGGTGCGGGAGAGCCAGGACTCGTTGCAGCGCCACCGGCAGCGGACGCAGACCGAGCACCGGTTCGCGGCCGAGTTGCAGGATGCCGTGCTGCCCCCGTGGCACGGCCTGCCGGGACCCGCGCACCGAGGGCCGGGATCCCTGGACGTCGCGGCCCGCCGGCTGCCCGCCGCGGCGACCGCGCCGACCGGCGGCGACTGGTACGACGCGCTCCAACTCCCCGACGGCGACACCGTGCTGGGCGTCGGCGACCTCACCGGACATGGCGTCACCGTCGGCTCGGGCAAGGCGATGCTGATGGGCGCCGTGCGCGGGATGGCGATGGCCGGCACCCGGCCCGGCCCGCTGATGAGCTGGCTGAACCAGTTGCTGGAGACCACCGCACAACCCGCGCTGGGCAGCGCCGTCTGCTGCCGCTACCGCCCCGCCGACCGCACCCTGGAATGGGCACAAGCAGGACACCCCGCCCCGCTGCTGTACCGCGACGGGACGGGATGCCTGCTGGACGCACCCGAGGGAGTCCTGCTCGGCGCGACACCGACAGCCGCCTACGGACAGGCCGTCACGACCCTCGAACCGGGCGACCTGCTCCTGCTGCGGACCGACGGTCTGACCGGTGGGCACGGCGGAACGGACGCCGTGGACCGCCTCCTCGGCCTGGCCCCGCGTCTCGCCGCGGCGCGCACCGCACAGGACTGCGTGCGGGTGGTCGTGGAGGAGTTCGGCGTGGGCGACCGCAAGGACGACGCCTGCCTGCTCATCGCCAAACTCTCTTCCTAGGGAGCACGGACAAGAGCACCGACAAGAGCACCGACAACAAGGAAGAACCAGAATCCGTCCTCAAGCCTGCGCGCTGCTGCCGCCCTTCTTCTTCTGCTTCGGCAGGGCCAGTTGGATCTCCTCCCGCAGTTCATTGATCTTCGGAGAGTCGGCGTACTCGGCGGTCAGGCGGTACATCTGGCGTAGCCGGTCCCAGGTGCGGTGGGAGGAGTTGGCTCCCATCGACATCAGGGCCAACCGGGCGTAACGGTCCGCCTGTTCGGGGTCGTCCGCGATGAAGCACGCGGACGCCATGGACAAGAAGTCGAAGATCTTCGACCGCTGCCGCCCGTCCACCCGCAGGGCCAGGGCCTTCTCCGCGAAGTGCTGGGCGTGCACGGCCGCGCCCGGCTCGAACTCGGCCAGGGTGCGGTAGGCCAGGGCCTGCATGCCGTACAGATCCTCCTCCTTGAACGTCTGCATCCAGCTCGGCGGCGGCACGTCCCCGCGGTCCGAGACGAAGAGGTCCTCCGCCTGGCCGAGGGTGCGGCGCATCGCCTGCCCCTTGCCCATCGACGCCTGTGCCCAGGCCTCGATGGTGTGGAGCATGGCCCGGGTGCGCGGCAGCACCTCGGGGCCCGAACCGGTCCGGGCGAGCTTCATCAGGTCGAGTGCGTCGTCGGGCCGGCCCAGATGCACCATCTGGCGAGCCGCTCGGGAGAGCGCCTCCCCGGCGCGGGGCCGATCGCCGCCCTCCCGGGCCGCGTGGGCGGCGATGACGAAGTACTTCTGGGCCGTTGGCTCCAGGCCGACGTCGTGCGACATCCAGCCCGCGAGGACGGCGAGATTGGCAGCGACGCCCCACAGGCGCCGCTGGAGATGGTCGGGGTGGCGGTAGGCGAGCATGCCGCCCACCTCGTTGAGCTGGCCCACCACCGCCTTGCGTTGCAACCCGCCGCC
Organism: Streptomyces sp. NPDC004629; assembly: GCF_042873595.1. Lineage (NCBI taxonomy): Bacteria > Bacillati > Actinomycetota > Actinomycetes > Kitasatosporales > Streptomycetaceae > Streptomyces > Streptomyces sp. NPDC004629. Next base: position 108,977 of record NZ_JBIALO010000007.1, read on the forward strand.
GCGGGCCGCGTCCCACGCCCGGAACACCTCGACCGAACGCTCCAGTTCCTCGATCTCCTGCGACCCGATGGGGGCGGCCTCGTAACGGTCGAACCCAGCGGGGTCGGCGTGCAGGGAGTCGTCGAAAGCAGGGGCGTCGGCCCTGAGTGTGGGGTCGGTGTGCAGCCAGTCGTGCATGGCACTGCTGAGTGCGGATCCCGCGGCGAGCGCTGCACCCGCGCCCACCAAGCCGCGTCGGTTGAGCATGAGGTCCATTCCCGTGAATTCGGTGAGGACCGCGGCAGTCCGTTCGGGCGCCCACGGCACACCGTCGGGATGTTGTGCCTTCCCGCCGTCGGGCCGTTTCCCCGTACGCCCGTGCCGCACCAGACCGAGGTCCTCGATGGTCACGACACGGCCGAGACGCTCGGTGAACAGGGCAGCCAGCACCCGCGGCACCGGATCGCGCGGGATCTCCCCCGTGTCGATCCACCGCCGCACCCGGGAGGTGTCGGTCGCCAGCTGGGGGTGGCCCATGGCCGCCGCCTGCCGGTTGACCAGCCTCGCGAGTTCGCCCTTGGACCAGCCGGCCAGGCCGAACAGGTCCGCGAGGCGGGTGTTTGGTTGTCCGCTCACGTCAAGCCCCCAGGTTCTCGGCTGAGTTGACAGTAGTCCTCGTGGGGTTGCCGGGCGACTATTCGCCAGGGTTCGCCAGGGTGCGCCAGATGGTGTGCCACTGGGCAGCGGGTGTCGGGTAGGAACGCGCCACCCCGACCCGGTGGCCGCTCGGCTGAACGGGCGCATTCCCCAGGATGCTCCCGGGCGACCGGGCCGGGTGGGCGCGCGCACCAGGCAGACACCGCAGGTACACGAAGGGATCTGTATCGCCCATGTACGCAGCATCGTCCTCCGTGTCCGCCCCGCCCCGGCCGCCGCGCTCCCGCCCGGCGGGCGGCGGCCCCTACCTCGCTCCCGCGCATCCGGGAGCCGCCGTACCGGGCATGGGGCGACCACCGCGCGCCATGGGGCCGGCCGGCCAACCGCTCAGCGGGAGACTCGACTTGTCCGGCCCCCAGGGCGCCCAACTGCGCACGGCGATCGCCTCGGTGCACCGGATCTGCCCGGAGTTCGCTCCGGTGCAGGTGCTGCGCCGCAGCGGGCGGGCCGTGCTCCTCGTCGGCACGACGGGGCGCAGCACGGTCGTCGCCAAGTGCCTGCTGGACCACTCACCGGCCTGGGCGGAGCGCACCCGCCACGAAATAGCGGCATACCGCTCGTTCGTCCGGCACCGGCCGCCGGTCCGGGTGCCCAGACTGATCGCGGCGGACCCGGACAACTGCACACTGGTGATCGAGCGGATGCCGGGCCGGGTGGCGGCGCTGCAACGGCATCCCGCGGAGGCCCCGCCCCGGGCCGACATCCGCGCGGCGCTCGGCGCGATCTGCCGGCTCAACGCCTGGCGGCCCCCGGCGGGCACGTTCGACGCGCCCCTCGACTATGCGGCCCGTATCGCCCGGTACCACGAGCTGGGGCTGCTCACCGACCGGGACCTGGGCGACCTGCAGAAGCTGCTGCACGGCATCGCGCAGGCGGCGGGCCGGCAGGGCATGGGCCAGTTCTGTCACGGCGACGCCCTGCTCTCCAACATCCTGCTGTCGCCCGCGGGTCCCGTGCTGGTGGACTGGGAACACGCGGGCTGGTACCTGCCGGGGTACGACCTGGCCGTGCTCTGGTCGGTGCTCGGTGACGCCCCGGCGGCCCGGCGGCAGATCAGCCAGATCGCCCAGTCGGCGGGCCCCGTCTCGCGGGACGCGTTCCTGGTGAACCTGATGCTCGTGCTGACCCGGGAGATCCGGACGTACGAGACGGCCGTGCAGCGCTCGATCAACGACGCCACCCCGGTGCCTGCGGGCCCGGCCCAGCCGGGGGGCACCCCGTGCGGCGAGGAACAGCGGCTGCTCCTGAGGAGGCTGCACGACGACTGCCAACTGGCCCGCCGGGCCGTGCGCGCGGCGGTCGGCACCCGCTGACGAAGCAGCGGTCCGCGGGGCGCCCAGGACCGCGGGCCGAGCCGACCGTGTGCGTCGGTTCGGCCCGCGGCGTCCGATGCCGTGCATCGCAGGGCACAGGGCCGTCCGCGCACCGGACGTACCGTGGCGGGCCCGACGGCGCGGCGCGAGGTGCGTCGGGCGTCGCGGGTCTTCCCGCCGCGCGAGGCCGGGTCATTGGTGTACGCCACTGACGCCCCGCAGGCCCGCGCACCACCGGCACGAAACTCCCGCGCGCCCCGTCTGACGTGGGAATTCGCGCCGTGTTGGGCATGATTGACGGATCGTCGGCAAGCCGGTACCACTGAGCAACGCTCAGCCCCGCACCCCCACCGCGCCGGACCGTCCCAGGAGGCCGCATTGCGAGGATCCGCCACCGACCCCACGTCCGCGCCCGGCGGCAGACGCACGCGCAGGGCGGCCGGAGGCATCGCCGCCGCGGCGCTGCTGCTGCCGCTGCTCGGCGCCGCCCCGGCCCCGTCCGCGGCCGGCTCCGCCACGGGCGGACTCCAGCGCGCCTTCGCCTCGGCCGCCGCCGAGTACCACGTACCGCAGAGCGTCCTGCTGGCCGTCTCCTATCTCCAGTCCCGCTGGGACACGCACGCCGGGGCGCCGAGCGTGACCGGCGGCTACGGCCCGATGCACCTCACCGACGCGCGCACCGCGCTCACCGCAGTGGGCCACCACAGCGAGGGCACCGAGGACGCCCGCGGTGACGGCGCCCGCCCCGCCCGGCACCCGGAGGCGGGCGTGCCCGACGCGTCCGCGCTCCCGGCCCGTCTCGAAACGCTGCCGCGGGCGGCCCGGCTGACCGGGCTCCCGGCGGCCGAGCTGCGCACCGACCCGGCCGCCAATGTGGCCGGCGGCGCCGCGCTGCTCGCCACCGCCCAGCAGGAGCTGCACCGCCCCCTCAGCCCGGACCCGGCCGACTGGTACGGCGCGGTGGCCCGGTTCTCCGGCGCCGCGGACACCGCGACCGCGGCGGCGTACGCGAACGACGTGTACGACGTGCTGCGCGCCGGCGCGGAGCGCACCACGGACGACGGGCAGACGGTCGCGCTGGCCGCGCGGCCGGGCCTGGCCGCGGACACCGGGCAGCTGAAACGGGCCGGTCTGGCGCCGGCCGCCGAGGACGGCACGGAGTGCCCCGCCGCGGTGTCCTGCACCTGGGTGCCGGCGCCGTACGAGGAGTTCGGGGACGACGACTACGGCAACCATGACCTGGGGGACCGGCCGGCCTCGCAGAGCATCAGATACATCGTCATCCACGACACCGAGGGTGCCTGGGACGGCGTTCTCGACCTGATCAAGGACCCGACCTATGTGTCGTGGAACTACACGATCCGCTCCACGGACGGGCTGATCGCCCAGCACGTCAAGGCCAAGGATGTGGCGTGGCACGCGGGCAACTGGTACGTCAACGCCAAGTCGATCGGCATCGAGCACGAGGGGTTCCTCGCCTCGCCGGACGCCTGGTACACGGAGGCGATGTACCGGTCCTCGGCCCGGCTGGTGGGGTACCTCGCCGCGAGGTACGGCATCCCGCTGGACCGGCAGCACATCCTCGGCCATGACAATGTGCCGGGTCCCACCACCTCCACCGTGCCGGGCATGCACACGGATCCGGGTCCCTACTGGGACTGGCGGCACTACTTCGAGCTGCTGGACCGGCCGTTCAAGCGCACGGCCGGCACGAAGGGCGGTCTCGTCACGATCCTGCCCGACTACGCGCGCAACCGGCCGGTGTACACGGGGTGCACCACCGCGGGCGAGCCGTGTGCGGCGCACGGGTCCAGCGAGGTGCGGCTGTACTCCGACCACGACGAGAACTCCGCGCTGATCAAGGACATCGGCCTCGGTACGGCGCCGACCACCGGGGTGAACGACCTGTCCTCGCGGGTCTCGACCGGGCAGCAGTACGCGGTGGCCGACCGCTGGGGCGAGTGGACGGCGATCTGGTACCTGGGCCAGAAGGCCTGGTTCAGGAACCCGGTCGGGCAGCCTGCGGCCGTGGCCGCCATCGGACGTGTGATCACGCCCAGGGCGGGGCTCGCGAGCGTTCCGGTGTACGGCAGGGCGTACCCGGAGAAGGACGCCTATCCGGCGGACGTGCCCGCGCAGGCGGTGTCGTCGTTGCCGTACACGATCCCGGCGGGTCAGAGGTATGTCGTCGGTGACGAACTGCCCGGCGAGTACTACTACGCGGTCACGTTCACCGCCGGCTCGCACCGGGTCGTGGTCGGCAAGGACCTGTACTACCAGATCCAGTACGGTCACCGGGTGGCGTATGTGCGGGCCGCCGACGTGGACGTGCGGTCGTCGGCCGGATAGCGGCTCTGCGGGCCGAAGGACCGCCGGTCAGCCCTGTTGGAAAAGCTCCGCCGGGAGCGGCTTCAGCAGGGCGTACAGGTCGTCGGTGATGGGGCGGTCCCAGGCGGCGATGGTGACCAGGACGCCGTCGCTGCGGTCGAACTGGACACACGAGATGCGGGTCTCGGAGAGCTTCAGGCGGCGCACGATCAGCAGGTTGTCGCCCTGGAGCACCGGCATGTCCTCGCTGCCGGTGACGGTGACCTCCTCGTCGTTCTCCAGCGCCAGCAGCAGCTGGGCGACCTCGAAGGGGATCTCCCCGTCGGCGGTGTCGCGGGCCGGGGAGCCCTCCGGGAGATTGCCGATGATCATGGCGGGGCCGCGGCCGCCGAACAGGTCGTAGCGCAGGAAGACGCCCTGGCAGGTGCCGTCGGGGGCGGGCAGCAGACCCGCGCCCAGATTGCCGGGCCAGTCGCCCGGGTCCATGGCCAGCACGTCGAAGTCGGGCCCGGCGGGAGTGGCGCTGCGGCGGCGGAGGAACGACATGCCGCCATGGTACGTGCCCGGCCCCGGTCGACGGCGCCCGGGCGGCGTCCCATCAGGGGAGCCGCGCCGCCCGGACCGCCCTGCGCGGACCGGGCCGGGCGGCGCCCGACCGGGCGGGGACGCCGGCCCGGGTCACTCCTCCGGAGGGGGCGCGTCCTCCTGGGAAGACGGGGGCACGACGGCGATCGGACAAGCCGCGTGCAACAACACGGCATGAGTCACCGAACCCATCATCCGGGCCGGCGCGAACAACCGCCGCCGATGCCGCCCCACAACCACCAGCCCAGCACCCCCGGAAGCCGCGACGAGGCTGCCCGCGGCGTCTGCGGGCAGTACGCGGGTCTCGGCGCGGACGTCCGGGTGCCGGGCGCGGTGCGGGGTGAGGAGTCCCTCGGCGAGGGCCCGGGTCTCGTTCTCCACGGCGTCCTGGTCGATGACGGGCGGCACGAGTTCGCCGGGCGCCATCAGCGGCTGCGCGGGCCACCGGTAGGCGGCGATCACCTGGAGGAGCGCACCGCGCAGATCGGCCTCGGTGAATGCGAACGCGAGCGTGACGTCGTCGGGGTGGTCGACGTCCACGCCGACGACCACCCGGGACCCCGGCCCGGCCGGCGGCTCGCCCTGGTCCCCCGCTGCCGGAGCCGCGGGGGTGGTTCCCGCACCGCGGCCGGGCCGGGGCACGACGACGACCGGGCACGCCGCGTCGCGTGCGGCGGCCATGCCGTTGGAGCCGAGCAGCAGGCTGGCGAAGCCGCCCCGCCCCCGGGAGCCGAGCACCAGCACCTGCGCCTCGGCGCCCAGCGCGGGCAGCACCGCGGCGGGCGCGCCCTGAAGGGTGACGTACTCGACGGGCTGTGCCGTCGCGAGCCCGCGCAGCCGGGTGCGCACCTCGTCGAGGACCCGGTCGTCGTCCGGTTCGGGCGGGCCCGCGGCCGGGGCCTCGGGCCGGCCCCACGGCGCGTACTGCCGCACGTGCACCACGCGCAGGGGTGCCGCGCGCCGCCGGGCGGCGTCGAGGGCCCAGTCCAGGGCGCGCAGGCTGTCCTCCGAGCCGTCGACCGCGGCGATGACCGGCTGGGTGTTCGTCGTCCTCACCTCCGGGATGCGACCTTGCCTTCCGGGGTCAGCCTCGCTCAGGCCCCGGTCCCGGAAGGGTCCTGTCGGTCGCGTGTCCGGAAATCGGCGCGGAACACCCCCGGATCGGCTCGCCGCCGCGCGGCTCAGGTCAGGTCGAACTCGCCTTCCCGCGCGCCGGACACGAAGGCGCCCCACTCGGCGGGCGTGAAGATCAGGGAAGGGCTCCCGGGACGGCCGCTGTTGCGCATCGCGATGAACCCCTCGACGAAGGCGATCTGGACATCGCCAAGGCCTCGGCTGCTGGACTGCCACTGCGCGGTGCTGAGGTCCAGTTCCGGCTTGTCCCAGCCCATGCGCGGCGGCTGCTGGATGGTGCTCTCGGCCACGTCCGTGCTCCTCCCGATTCGTCGTCCGCGGTCAGCCTAGCGACCGGTTCCGACCGCCAACAGGCCACGTCCGGGGGACCTTTCAGGAGTCGGGGGGCCGCGAGCCCACCAGCCACATGGAGAAGAACTGCGAGCCGCCGCCGTAGGCGTGCCCGAGCACTCTCCTGGCCCGCTCCACCTGGTGTTCCCCGGCCTGTCCGCGCACCTGGAGCGCGGCCTCCGCGAAGCGGATCATGCCGGAGGCGCCGATCGGGTTGGTGGACAGCACGCCGCCCGACATGTTGACGGGCAGGTCGCCGTCGAGTCCGGTCACGCCGGACTCGGTGAGCTTCCAGCCCTCGCCCTCCTCGGCGAAGCCGAGGTTCTCCAGCCACATGGGTTCGTACCAGGAGAACGGGACGTACATCTCGACGGCGTCGATGTCCCGGCGCGGGTCGGCGATGCCGGCCTGCCGGTAGACGTCGGCGGCGCAGTCCTTGCCGGCCCGCGGGGAGACGAAGTCCTTGCCGGCGAAGAGGGTGGGTTCGCTGCGCATGGCGCCGCCGAGCATCCAGGCGGGCGGCCGGGGCGCGCGGGCCGCGCCGGCCCGGTCGGTGAGGATCATCGCGCAGGCGCCGTCGGAGGAGGGGCAGGTCTCCGAGTAGCGGATGGGGTCCCACAGCATCGGGGATGCCTGGACCTTCTCCAGGGTGATGTCGTGTTCGTGCAGATGCGCGTACGGGTTCTTCAGCGCGTTGCGCCGGTCCTTGTAGGCGACCAGGGAGCCGATGGTGTCGGGGGCCCCGGTGCGCCGCATGTAGGCGCGTACGTGCGGGGCGAAGAAGCCGCCCGCGCCGGCCAGCAGCGGCTGCTGGAAGGGGATCGGCAGGGACAGGCCCCACATGGCGTTGGACTCGGACTGTTTCTCGAAGGCGAGGGTGAGCACGGTGGTGTGCACGCGGGCGGCGACGAGGCCGGCTGCGACCAGGGCGGTGGAGCCTCCGACGGAGCCCGCGGTGTGCACCCGCAGCAGCGGCTTGCCCACGGCGCCGAGCGCGTCGGCCAGGTACAGCTCCGGCATCATCACGCCCTCGAAGAAGTCCGGTGCCTTGCCGATGACCACGGCGTCGACGTCGGACCAGGTCAGTTCGGCGTCGTCCAGGGCGCGGCGGGCCGCCTCGCGGACCAGGCCGGCGATCGACACGTCCCGGCGGGCCGCCACGTGCTTGGTCTGGCCGATCCCTACGACGGCCACGGGCTCCTTGCTCATCGGGGATCCCCTTCGAGGACGGCGACCAGGTTCTGTTGCAGACAGGGACCGGACGTGGCGTGGGCGAGCGCACGGTCGGACGCTCCGCGTCCGATGCGGGCGGCGGCCTCGCCGATGCGGATGAGTCCGGCGGCCATGACGGGGTTGGCGGCGAGTGCGCCGCCGGACGGGTTGACGCACACGTCGTCGCCGAGCCGCAGCGCCTTGCGCAGCACGACCTCCTGCGCGCTGAACGGCGCGTGCAACTCGGCTGTGTCGACGGGCCGTTCGAAGGCGCCGGCGCGCTCGGCGGCGAGCCGCGCGGAGGGCGAGTCGGTCAGGTCGCGCAGGCCGAGCGCGTGGGCCTCGACGCGGTGGTCGATGCCCCGGATCCAGGCGGGCCGCGGGCACAGCCGGCGGGCCCGGTCGCCCGCGGCGAGGACCACGGCGGCGGCGCCGTCCGTGACGGGCGGGCAGTCGCCGGTGCGCAGCGGCCGTACGACGTACTCCCCGTGGGCGACGGAACCCCGCAGCCGGGCATGGGGGTTGGCGGTGGCCGCGGCCCGGTTGCGGGCGGCGATCGCGGCCAGCGCCTCCTCATCCGTCTCCCCCGCGTCGATGAGCGTCTGCGCCTGGAGCGCGGCGAGGGCCACGGTGTCCGGCCACAGCGGGGCGAGGTAGTACGGGTCGAGCTGGCGGGTCAGCACGTCCCGGACGGAGCCGGGCGAGGACTTCCCGTAGGAGTAGACGAGGGCGGTTTCGGCCTCGCCGGTGAGCAGTTTGGTCCAGGCCTCGTACAGCGCCCAGGCGCCGTCCGCCTCGACGTGTGACTCGGAGATCGGCGGCCAGGCGCCGACGCCGTCCAGGGCGAGGGTGAAGGAGAAGGCCCGGCCGGCCAGGTAGTCGCTGGATCCGGAGCAGGTGAAGCCGATGTCGGAGGTCTTCAGGCCGGTGCGGTCCAGCACCTCGTGCAGCACCGGCATGAGCATCTCCACCTCGGAGTTCTCCTCGTCGGCGGCGCGGTGCCCGGTCTGGGCGAAGGCGACGACGGCGATCCGACCGGGGTCCGGCACAGGTGCGCGGGTCACAGCAGCTCCTTGTAGGTGTCGTAGTCCGCGTCGGGTTCGCCGGTCGGCCGGTAGTGGTCGGGGTGGCGGGCGCCCTCGGTCCACACCGGTTCGACGCGCAGGCCCATGCGCACCTGGTCGTAGGGGATGCCGCCGATGCGGCCGTGCAGGGCGAGGCCGGCGCCGTCGAGGGCGATGTGCGCGTACACATAGGGCACGTCGATGTCGAGGTTCTTGGCCTTGATGTTGACGATGCAGAAGGTGGTGACCGTGCCCCGGGGCCCCACCTCGACCTGTTCGGCGGTGGCGACGCCGCAGGTGGGGCAGGCGCCCCGGGGCGGCACGTACACCTTGCGGCAGGACGGGCAGCGTTCGCCGACGGTGCGGCGTTCGGCGAGCGCCCGGATGTGGGCGGACTGGGCGCGGCCGGGCGTGTAGGTGTAGTCGAGGCGGGCGGGCGCGACGATGCCGGTGACGGGGTCCGTGAACGCGCCGCTGTGCCCGGCGGGTCGGGCGGCGGGGCCGTCGTACGGTTCGAAGCAGGCGATGTCCGTGATGGCGCCGGTGCGCTCCTCGGCCCAGCGGATCCGGACCCGCATGCCGGTGTGCACGGTGTCGGGGCCGGGCGCGTCCAGGGCGTGCAGCAGGGCGGTGTCGGCGCCGTCGAGGCGGACCAGGGCCCAGGCGAAGGGGGTGCCGAGGGGCTGGCCGGGCCGGGGCCGGTGGTTCCAGGCCCAGGTGGTGACCGTGCCGGTGGGGGCGACCTCGACGAGGTCGCGGATCTCCTCGGCGGTCACGGGGTCGTATTCGACGGGCGGGACGAGGGTACGGCCGTCGTCCGTGCGCACCCCGAGCACGACGCGTTCGCGCAGGCCGGTCAGGAAGGCGCTCTGGACGGGGCCGAGGGAGCGGGTGAAGGGGAATTCCAGGACGAGGGGGGCCTTGAGGACGTCGGGCATCGGCGGCTGTCTCCTTCGCGGGTCGGGCGGGCCGGCACGGGTCAGGCGCGCTTGTAGACGGGGGGCCGCTTCTCGGCGAAGGCGCGGGCGCCCTCCTTGGCGTCGGCGGTCTCGAAGAGCGGTCCGCCGCGTTCGAGTTCGGCGGCGAGGCCGTCGGTCTCGGTCATCTCGGCGGTCTCGTACACGGACGCCTTGACGGCCTCGACGGCGAGCGGGCCGCAGGCGTTGATCCGTTCGGCGATCTCCAGGGCGCGGGCGAGCGCGGTGCCGTCGGGGACGACATGCCCGACGAGTCCGATGCCGGCGGCCTCGCGGGCGCTGTACGGCCGTCCGGTGAGCAGCATCTCCAGGGCGTGGGTGCGCGGGATCTGGCGTTGCAGCCGGACGGTGGAGCCGCCGATCGGGAACAGTGCGCGCCGGACCTCGAACAGTCCGAAGGTCGCGGACTCGCCGGCCACCCGGATGTCGGTGCCCTGGAGGATCTCCGTGCCGCCGGCGACGCAGTGCCCCTCGACGGCGGCGATCACCGGTTTGCGCGGCCGGTGGTGGCGCAGCATCGCCTTCCAGTGCAGGTCGGGATCGGCTGTGAGCCGGTCCCGGTAGTGCTCCCCCGCCATGCCCCGGCCGGCCAGGGCCTTGAGGTCCATCCCGGCGCAGAAGGCGCCGCCGGCCCCGGTGAGCACGATCGAGCGGACGGTGTCGTCGGCGTCGGCCTGGAGCCAGCCGTCGTACAGGCCGACGAGCATCGGCAGCGAGAGCGCGTTCTTCGCCTCGGGCCGGTTGAGCGTGAGGACCAGTGTGGCGCCTTCGCGCCGCACGGTGAGGTGTTCCGTGCCAGCCATGACCCATCTCCCCTCTGCCGGAACGAGAACAGGTTGCAGTAGGCGGGTGGGCACTTCAAGGGTTTTCTGACAGTCAGTCAGATTTCTTCGCGCGAAGCCTTCACAGTTGCGGCGCCCTTTGCTCTGATGACCGGCGAACCGTCGGATGCCAGGTACGCCCGGGTCAGGAGGAACCGTGGAGTACAACCTTGCCGACCTGTTCGAGTCGGTCGTCGACGCGGTCGCGGACCGCGAGGCGCTCGTGTACCTCGACCACCCGGGTACGGGCGCGGAGCGCCGTCTGACGTACGCGGAGCTGGACGCGGCGGCGAACCGCATCGGGCACCATCTGCTCGACAGCGGGATACGTCCGGGCGAGCATCTGGGGCTGCACCTCTACAACGGCGTCGAATACCTCCAGACGGTGCTCGGCTGTCTGAAGGCACGGATCGTCCCGGTCAACGTCAACTACCGTTACATCGAGGATGAGTTGGTCTATCTCTACCGGGACGCCGACCTGGTGGCGCTGGCCTTCGACTCGGAGTTCACGGGCCGGGTGGCGGCGGCGCTGCCGCGGGCCGGGGGGCTGCGGCATCTGGTGCGGGTGGGCGAGCCGGCGCCGGGCGCCGCCGGCGTGCCCGCCGTCGCGTTCGCGGACGCGGAGGCCGCCGGTTCCCCGGAGCGCGGCTTCCCGGCGCGCTCGGGCGACGACCAGTTCATCATCTACACGGGCGGTACGACGGGGATGCCGAAGGGCGTGATGTGGCGTCAGGAGGACCTGTTCTTCGCGGGCCTCGGGGGTGGCGCGCCGACCGGAGAGCCGGTGGGGGCACCGGAGGAACTGGCGGAGCGGGTCGCGGCCGGCGGTGCGGGGATCACCTTCTTCCCCACTCCCCCGCTGATGCACGGCACCTCCACCCTCACGGCGTTCATCGGCTTCAACTTCGGGCAGCGCGTGGTGATCCACCGCAAGTTCGTGCCCGAGGAGGTGCTGCGGACCATCGAGCGGGAGAAGGTCACCAGCGTGTCGCTGGTCGGGGACGCGATGCTGCGGCCGTTGATCGACGCGTTGCGGGGCCCCATGAAGGGCACGGACTGCTCCTCGGTGTTCAGCGTCTCCTCGTCGGGGGCGATCATGTCGGAGACGGTGCGCCGGCAGTTCTGCGAACTCGTCCCGAACGCGATGCTGTTGAACAACTTCGGGTCCTCCGAGTCCGGGTTCAACGGCACGGCGACCGATGACTCGGGCCAGGAGCGCGGATTTCGCATCCAGGTCAACTCCCGTACCCGGGTGGTGGATCCGGCGACCCATGAGCCGGTGGCGGCCGGTGCGGTGGGGCGGGTGGCGCAGTGCGGACATGTGCCGCTCGGCTACTACAACGACCCGGTGAAAACCGCCGAGACCTTCTTCGAGAAGGACGGCGAGCGCTGGGTGCTGCTGGGCGACATGGCGACCGTGGACGAGGCCGGCGTCGTCACCGTGCTCGGCCGCGGCTCGCAGTGCATCAACACGGGCGGCGAGAAGGTCTACCCGGAGGAGGTCGAGCAGGCGCTCAAATCGCATCCCGACGTGTACGACGCGCTCGTGGCCGGGGTGCCGGACGCCACCTGGGGCAACCGAGTGGCGGCGGTCGTGCAGTTGCGGGAGGGCGCCGCCGCGTTGTCCCTGGCGGACGTGCAGCGCCACTGCCGCACCCAACTGGCCGGCTACAAGATCCCCCGCCGGCTCGTGCTCACGGAGACCATCCAGCGCTCCCCGAGCGGCAAGGCGGACTACCGGTGGGCGCGGGAGGTGGCGAGGGCCGCGGACCGGTAGGGCGGGGACGCCGCGGGTGCCGGAACATACACCGGCGCAAAGCGGGGCGCTCGGGCCGCTACACCGGCTCGGCGTGGCGCGGTCGGGCTCGTGCCGAGGAAGCCGGCGATCCGGCGCACGAGCCGTTCCGGGTCGTGCGGCCGGGGCCAGTGGCCGGCATCCGGCCGGATGTCGCACACTGCGTTCGGGAAGGCTGCGGTGCGGGGGGGGGCGCCGTCGAGTTCCCCGGCGTACACGAGGTCGGGGGCGTACACGAGGTCGGGGGCCGCCGGGCCGCGCAGGGCGGCCCGGGTCGTCGGTCTGCTCGTCGGCCGCGGTGTCACCGGCGGGCGCGGCCTCGTCCCGGCGGCCGTGGAAGAACGACGCGCAGGCCGGTTCATTTCTGCTCTCGCCCGCAGCCGGGCCGCCGGCCGACGGGGTGGCGGTGATCAGGACCAGCCGCCGCTGTCGCGCCCGGGTCCGCGAGAATGTGCAGGCAGACCTCTTGCCCGGGGCCGTCCGGGGCTGAATTACTGATCCCGGACACGGCAACCGAATGATCGGTCGTCCGAATTGACGCGATCGGTGAGGGAGAGGTGCCCCATGACGGAGGCGAGGGAGCTGTTCGACGCGGGAGAACGGCTCGACGCAACGGCCCTGCGGGCGCTTCAGCTGGAGCGGCTGCGGACCACGCTGCGGCGCGCCTACGACAACGTGCCCTTCTACCGCCTGGCCTTCGGCAAGGCCGGTGTCCGCCCGGAGGACTGCCGGTCCCTGGACGACCTGGCCCGCTTCCCCCTCACCAGCAAGGCGGACCTGCGCGAGAACTACCCGTACGGGATGTTCGCCGTGCCGCGCGACCGGATCCGCCGCATCCATGCGTCGAGCGGCACCACCGGACGCCCCACGGTGGTCGGCTATACGGACAACGACCTTTCCGTGTGGGCCGACATGGTGGCCCGTGCCATCCGTGCGGCCGGCGGCCGGCCCGGGGACACGATCCATGTGGCGTACGGCTATGGGCTGTTCACCGGCGGTCTCGGCGCCCACTACGGCGCGGAGCGGCTGGGGTGCACGGTCGTCCCCGCATCCGGCGGGATGACCGCACGGCAGGTCCAGCTGATCCGGGACCTGGAGCCGCGGATCATCATGGTCACGCCCTCGTACATGCTCACCCTGCTCGACGAGTTCGAACGGCAGGGTGTGGACCCGCGCGGCACGTCGCTCAGGGTCGGCATCTTCGGCGCCGAGCCGTGGACGGAGGAGATGCGCGGGGAGATCGAGGAGCGGTTCGGGATCGACGCCGTCGACATCTACGGGCTGTCCGAGGTGATCGGACCGGGCGTCGCCCAGGAGTGCGTGGAGACCAAGGACGGCCTGCACATCTGGGAGGACCACTTCTATCCCGAGGTCGTCGACCCGGTCACCGGCGAGGTGCTGCCCGAGGGCGCGGAGGGCGAACTGGTCTTCACCTCGCTCACCAAGGAGGCCATGCCGGTGATCCGGTACCGCACCCGTGATCTGAGCCGGCTGCTGCCGGGCACGGCCCGGGTGTTCCGGCGGATGCAGAAGATCACCGGCCGCAGCGACGACATGGTGATCCTGCGCGGTGTCAATCTGTTCCCGACGCAGATCGAGGAGATCGTGCTGCGCACCCCGGGCGTCGCCCCGCACTTCCAGCTCCGACTCACCCGGGAGGGACGCCTCGACGCCCTCACCGTGCGGGCCGAGGCGCGGCCCGGCGGGACGCCCGAGGCACGCCGGGAGGCGGCCCGGGTCATCGCGGCGGCCGTCAAGGACGGCATCGGCGTGTCGGTCGCCGTGGAGATCGTCGAACCGGAGTCGCTGGAGCGGTCGGTGGGCAAGATCCGCCGGATCGTGGACCTGCGCCCACGCTGAGCGCTCCGCCGGCCTGGCCGTGCTGCGCCGTCGGGCGTCCGCGGCGGCACCGTGGCCGGCCGCGCCCGGACCTAGTGCAGCTGCCCGCCGCCGAACCGTTCGCGCAGTTCCCGCTTGAGGATCTTGCCGCTGGCGTTGCGCGGCAGCCCGGTCACGAACAGCACCCGCTTCGGCGCCTTGAACGGGGTGAGCTTCTTGCGGGCGTGGGCGATCAGTTCGGCCTCGGTGACCTCGCCGCGCGGCACGACCACCGCCGTGACGGCCTCGACCCAGCGCTCGTCGGGCAGTCCGATCACGGCGGCCTCGGCGACCGCCTCGTGGGTGTACAGGGCGTCCTCGACCTGCCGCGAAGCGATCAGCACGCCACCGGAGTTGATGACATCCTTCACCCGGTCGACGATCGTGAGGTATCCGTCGGCGTCCCGCACCGCGAGGTCGCCGGAGTGGAACCAGCCGTCGCGGAAGGCCGCTGCACTCTCCTCGGGCTTGTCCCAGTAGCCCTCGCACAGCTGCGGCGAGCGGTAGACGATCTCGCCGGGCGTGCCGTCGGGCACGTCCGCGCCGTCCTCGTCGACGACGCGCGCGTCCACGAACAGCACGCTGCGGCCGCAGGAGTCGAGCCTGCCCTTGTGTTCGTCGGGGCCGAGCACGGTGGCGAGGGGTCCGATCTCGCTCTGCCCGAAGCAGTTGTAGAAGGCGAGGTCCGGCAGCCGTTCGCGCAGCCGCTCCAGGACCGGTACGGGCATGATCGACGCCCCGTAGTACGCCTTGCGCAGACCGCCGAGGTCCCGGGTCGCGAAGTCGGGCCGGTTCGCCAGCGCGATCCACACGGTGGGCGGCGCGAACAGGCTGTCCACGCGGCCCGCCTCGATCAGGTCGAAGAGGGTGTCGCCGTCGGGCGCGTCGAGGATGATGCCGCTCGCTCCGACCGCGAGGTACGGCAGCAGGAACACATGCAGCTGGGCCGAGTGGTACAGCGGCAGGGCGTGCGCGGGCCGGTCGCCGGCGCTCAGGTCGAGGGCGGTGATCGCGCTCAGGTACGCGTGGACCAGGGCCCGGTGGGTCATCATCGCGCCCTTGGGCAGCGCGGTGGTGCCGGAGGTGTACAGCAGTTGCACCAGGTCCTCGGCGCGCGGTTCCAGGCCGTCGTACGGGGGTGTCGCCGCGAGCGAGGCGAGAAGCGAGTCGTCGGTGTCGCGCAGCGGCAGCACGGGGACGCCGTCCGGGAGCCGTCCGGCCAGGGCCGGGTCGGCGAGCACCAGGGAACTGCCCGACTGTCGGACGATGTAGGCGAGGTCGTCGCCGGTCAGATGGTGGTTGACCGGCACATGGACCAGGCCGGCGCGGGCGCAGCCGAGGAAGGCGATGACATAGGCGTCGGAGTTGTGGCCGTAGGCGCCGACCCGGTCGCCGGGGGCGAGGCCCCGGGCACGCAGCAGGCCGGCGGCGCGGGAGACGGCGTCGTCGAGTTCCGCGTAGGTCCAACGGCGCTCGCCGTACTCGACCGCGATCCGCGCGGGTGTGCGCCGGGCGCTGCGCCGCAGCACCCCGTCGACCGTGCTGCCGTGTCCCTGCGTCATGGCACCCGATCCTCGGGCCGGCGCGCGGGGAGGTCAAGATTCCGCGGCCGGTTCGCCGGGCCGCGCCCGGTCACACCGGGCGGCCCCGGCCCTGCCAGTAGGGGTCACGCAGCCGCCGCTTGTACAGCTTGCCGTTGGGGTCGCGGGGCAGTTCGGCGACGAAGTCGACGCTCTTCGGCCGCTTGTAGCCGGCGAGCCGTTCGGCGCAGTGGGCGAGCAGGGCGGCAGCCAGGTCCGGGCCCGGCTCTTGCCCGGGGGCCGGTTCCACCACGGCCTTGACCTCCTCGCCCCAGTCGTCGTGCGGGACGCCGAAGGCGGCGGCGTCGGCGACGGCGGGGTGGGCGAGCAGCGCGGACTCGATCTCGGCCGGGTAGATGTTGACGCCGCCCGAGATGATCATGTCGATCTTGCGGTCGCGCAGGAAGAGATAGCCGTCCTCGTCCAGGTGGCCGAGGTCGCCGACGGTGAAGAAGTCGCCGATGCGGTTCTTGCGGGTCTTGGCCTCGTCCTTGTGGTAGGCGAAGCCGCCGGTGTTCATCTTCAAATAGACGGTGCCGAGTTCGCCGGGCGGCAGCCGGTTGCCGTCGTCGTCGAAGATCGCGAGTTCGCTGATCGGCCAGGCCCGGCCGACCGTGCCGGGTTTCTTCAGCCAGTCCTCGGCGGTCGCGAAGGCGCCGCCTCCCTCGCTGGCCGCGTAGTACTCCTCGACGGCGTGCCCCCACCAGTCGATCATGGCCCGTTTCACATGGTCGGGGCAGGGCGCGGCGCCGTGGATGGCGTGCCGCATGGAGGAGACGTCGTACGACTGCCGTATGTGTTCGGGGAGCGCCAGGAGACGGTGGAACTGTGTGGGGACCATATGGGTGTGGGTGCACCGGTGGGTGTCGATGAGGCGCAGCATCTCCTCGGGCGTCCACTTGTCCATCAGCACCAGGTGGTGCCCGATGTGCAGGGACGCGCCGGCGAACTGGAGCACGGCCGTGTGGTAGAGCGGCGAGCAGACCAGGTGGACGTTGTCGTCGAACGGCTTGATGCCGAAGATGCCGAGGAACCCGCCGAGGTAGGCCTCCTCGGGGGGCTTGCCGGGCAGCGGGCGCCGGATGCCGCGGGGCCGGCCCGTGGTGCCCGAGGTGTAGTTCATCACCCAGCCGAGGGTGCGCTCGGCGGGCGTCGACTCGCTGTGTCCGTCGAGGAGTTCGGCGTACGGCCTGAAGCCTTCGACGGTGCCGGCCGCGTACCGGTGGCTCGCCGGGAGGCCGGCCTCGTCGGCGGCGCGGCGGGCGGGGCCGGCGAACCGCTCGTGCGCGATGAGCACCTTGGCGCCCGAGTCGGCGACGATCCAGGCGATCTCGGGGCCGACGAGGTGGTGGTTGACGGGCACGAGGTAGAACCCGGCCTGGCTGGTGGCGAGATAGGCAGTGAGGAACTCGACGCCGTTGGGCAGCACGACGGCGAGGGCGTCGCCGCGCTCCAGGCCCGCGGCGCGCAGGCCGTGCACGAGCCGGTTGGCGGCGGCGTGCAGCCGCCCGGCGGTCCAGTGCTCGCCGTCGGGGGCGACGAGGACGGTGCGGTCGGGGTGTCGGGCGGCCTGGGCCCAGAAGCCGGTGGGGGGTGTGTTCACGACTGGCCGCTCCTTCCGGCGATGCGGTTGATGCGGTCGACGGCCCGCTCGAAGCCGCGGGTGAGGTCGTCGAGGACGGCCCGGACGTCGCGCCTGGTGGTCATCCGGCCGACGATCTGGCCGACGGGGGTGCCGAGCAGCGGCTCGACCTCGTGCTTCTGGATGCGGGAGACCGCCTCGGCGACCAGCAGGCCCTGGAGCGGCATGGGAAGGGTGCCTGGCCCCTCCGGGTCGTCCCAGGCGTCGGTCCACT
Organism: Streptomyces sp. NPDC004629; assembly: GCF_042873595.1. Lineage (NCBI taxonomy): Bacteria > Bacillati > Actinomycetota > Actinomycetes > Kitasatosporales > Streptomycetaceae > Streptomyces > Streptomyces sp. NPDC004629. The sequence continues at coordinate 126,546 of NZ_JBIALO010000007.1, forward strand.
CGGTGCGCAGCTGGCGCGCGGGCTTCCCGGTGAGGGCGCGCGAGCGGACGGTGTCGCCGGACCCGGCGGCGAGGAGCTTGCGGGTGAGAGCGGGGGATTGCAGCTCCGCCTCTGTGGTGGTCAGCCATATGGAGCCCAGCCACACTCCTTGGGCGCCCAGGCTCAGTGCCGCCGCCACCTGCTGGCCGCTGCCGATGCCGCCGGCCGCCAGCACGGGCAGCGGATCGACGGCGTCGACCACTTCGGGGGTCAGCACCATGGAGGCGATGTCCCCGGTGTGACCGCCCGCCTCGTAGCCCTGTGCCACGACGATGTCGATGCCCGCGTCGCGGTGCTTGCGGGCGTGCCGGGCGCTGCCGGCGAGCGCGGCGACGAGCACGCCCCGCTCGTGGGCGCGGGCCACGACGTCGGCGGGCGGGGAGCCGAGTGCGTTGGCGAGGAGCCGGATGGGGTAGTCGAAGGCGACGTCGAGCTGGCTGCGGGCGACCTGCTCCATCCAGCCGGTGATGCGCCAGCCGGACGGCTCGCCCGCGGCGAGTTCGGGCACGCCGTACTTGGCGAGGGTGTCCGCGACGAACCGGCGGTGACCCTCGGGGATCATGGCCTCGACGTCGGCCTCGGTGACACCCTCGACCTTCTTGGCGGGCATGACGACGTCGAGGCCGTAGGGCCGGCCGTCGGTGTGCGCCTCGATCCAGTCGAGGTCGCGTTTGAGGTCGTCGGGGGCGGTGTAGCGGACCGCGCCGAGCACGCCGAAGCCGCCGGCCCGGCTGATGGCCGCGGCGACGGCGGGGAACGGCGTGAAGCCGAAGACGGCGTGCTCGACTCCCAGTTGCTTGCTCAGCTCCGTCTGCATGGGCGCAGGATGCCGCAGTCCTCGGAACGACGGAAGCCCTTTTCTGATACAGCGTCAGATTCTTTGGAGAGCGCGCGCACCGTTGACAGATTCCGCGCCTGACAGGAAAGTTTCACCGCGCACGGCAAGCCCCGAAAGATACTTTCAGATGGGAGGGCCCCACATGACCGACGATGCTCCGGGCACAACGGCGGCCGGGCTGACCCGGCGCCGACTGGGCATCGGCGCCATGACGCTGGGCGGCGCGCTGACCCTCGGCCCCCTGCCCGCGGGTCCGGCCGCCGCCGCCCCCGCGGCCGGCCACCCCACCCTGCGGTACGGCTCGGCCGAACGCGCCGGCCTGCTTTCCGAGCATCTCGGCCTGCTCGTGGCCGACGCCGAGACGTTCCTCGGCCCCTCCCCCGCGCACCCCTGGTACGCGGGCGCCGTACTGCTCGCCGGGCGCGGCGGCACCGTGGCCCTGCACCGGCCCATCGGGATGGCGGTGCGCTACGCGGCCTACGACGAGAAGACCGACACCGGCGTGGAGTTCCCGGCCGGCCGGCAGATCCCGATGGACAAGGACACGGTCTTCGACCTGGCCTCCGTATCCAAGCTCTTCACCTCGCTGCTCGCCGTCCAGCAGCTGGAGCGGGGCGCCGTCGAACTGGAGCGGCCCGTCGCCTCGTACCTCCCGGAGTTCGGCGCCGCCGGCAAACAGGAGGTGACGATACGTCACCTGCTCACCCACACCTCGGGACTCCGCGCCTGGATCCCGCTGTACGACGCTCCCGCCTACGAGGACAAGCTCCGGCTCATCTGGAACGAGGCGCCGGTCGGCCCGCCGGGCACCGCCTACCTCTACTCGGACCTGAACCTGATCTCCCTCCAGCTCGTCCTCGAACGGGTCACCGGCCGCCCGCTGGACGTCCTCCTGCGCGACGGGATCACCGCCCCGCTCGGCCTGCGCCGCACCCGCTACAACCCGCCCGCCTCCTGGAAGCCGCGGATCGCGGCGACGGAGGACGCGCGCAGACCGTGGTCCGGCCTCGACCGGGGACTCGTATGGGGCGAGGTGCACGACGAGAACGCCTACAGCCTGGGCGGTGTCGCGGGCCACGCGGGGGTGTTCTCCTGTGCCTGGGACCTGGCGGTGCTCGCCCGCACGCTGCTCAACGGCGGCGCGTACGGGCGCACACGCATCCTGCGGCCGCAGTCCGTGGAGCTGATGTTCACCGACTTCAACACCGGCTTCCCGGGCGACGAGCACGGCCTCGGCTTCGAGCTGTACCAGCACTGGTACATGGGCGCGATGGCCACTCCGCGCACCGCCGGGCACACCGGCTTCACCGGCACCTTGCTGGTGCTCGATCCGACCACCGACTCCTTCCTCGTGGTGCTCGGCAACTCGGTGCATCCCGTGCGCACCTGGCGGTCCGGTTCCGCTCCCCGGGTCGCCGCCGGCACCCATCTGGCGCGGGCCGTTGCGGTCCGGCCCGCCAAGGGCCGTACGGCCTGGTTCTCGGGCCTGGTGAACGCCACGACCGCCACGCTGGCCCTGCCCCCGCTCGACACCTCCTTCGGCGGGGCGCGGCTGCGCTGTGCCCTGTGGTGGGACACCGAGCCCCGCTCGGACGCGCTGGTCCTGGAGGCCTCCACGGACGGCGGCGGCTCCTGGCGTCCGGTGCCGTTCACCACGGGCCGGCGCGGCGAGGAGTCCCGGGAGCACCCGGACGGTACGGCCACCGGCTGGTCGGGCCGCGTGTGGCACCGGCTGACCGCGGACCTCCCGGCCGACCGGCGGCTCGTCCTGCGCTGGCGGTACACCACCGACCGGCTCTATGTGGGCCGCGGCGCCTACGTCGACGCGCTGCGCGTCGAGGCCGGCGATGCCATGCTCTTCGACGGCGCGCGCCCGGCGGACGCGGCCCGCCTCACGGCGGCGGGCTGGCGGCCGTCGGCCGACTGACGGACCTGGCCGGGCCAGGCCGCGAGGCCCGGCCCGCACCGCCGTGTCCCGCCCTCTCCCCCGTCTCCCCCCGTCTCCCCCTCTCCTCAGGCCCGCTCCAGCACCGCCATCGCCGCGTTGTGCCCCGGCACTCCGCTCACCCCGCCGCCGCGCACCGCTCCCGCCCCGCACAGCAGGACGTTGGCGTGCCGGGTCTCCACGCCCCAGCGGCCGGTGCCCTCCTGGGCGTAGGGCCAGGCCAGCGCGCGATGAAAGATGTTGCCGCCGGGCAGTCGCAGGTCGCGCTCCAGGTCGAGCGGGGTCTTCACCTCGATGCACGGGCGGCCGTCGGCGTCGGTCGCCAGGCAGTCGACCAGGGGCTCGGCGAGGTGGGCGTCGAGCTGCGCGAGCGTCGCCTTCAGCAGTTGACGGCGTACGGCGTCGTGGTCGCCCGCGAACAGCCGGGCGGGGGTGTGCAGGCCGAACAGGGTGAGGGTCTGGTAGCCGCGGGCGACCAGGTCGGGGCCGAGGATCGAGGGGTCGGTCAGGGAGTGGCAGTAGATCTCGCTGGGCGGTGCGGCGGGGAGCCGGCCGGCGGCGGCCTCGGCGTGGGCGGCGGCCAGCTGCTCGTAGCCCTCCGCGATGTGGAACGTGCCGGCGAACGCCTCCCGCGGGTCCACGGTGAGGTCACGCAGCGCGGGCAGCCGCTTGAGCAGCATGTTGACCTTCAGCTGGGCGCCCTCGGCGGGGGCGGGCCGCGGGTCGCCGGTGAGGGCGGCCAGCTCCTGCGGCGAGGCGCCCACGAGGACGTGCCGGGCGGCGACGACGCCCTCGCCGTCGGCCGTGCGGTAGGCGATCTCGGCACGGTGTCCGTCGGTGTCGATACGGACGGCCTCGTGCCCGGTCGCGAGGGTCGCGCCCGCCGTGCGCGCGGCGGCGGCCAGCGCGTCGGTGAGGGCGCCCATGCCGCCGACGGGCACGTCCCAGGCGCCGGTGCCACCCCCGATGACGTGGTAGAGGAAGCAGCGGTTCTGCGGCAGGGCGGGGTCGTGGGCGTCGGCGAAGGTGCCGATGAGGGCGTCGGTGAGGACGACGCCCCGCACCAGGTCGTCCTCGAACTCCCGCTCGATCGCGACCCCGATGGGCTCCTCGAACAGGGCGCGCCAGGCGTCCTCGTCGTCGATGCGGCGGCGCAGCTCGTCGCGGGTGGGCAGCGGTTCGGTCAGGGTCGGGAAGACCCGCTGGGCGACCCTGCCGGTCATGCCGTAGAACCGCTGCCAGACCGTATACTCGCGCGCGCCGCCGGTGAGCCGGGCGAAGGCCTCCCGGGTGCGCCGCTCGCCGCCGCCGACCAGCAGCCCGGTGGGGCGCCCGGCGCGCACCGCCGGGGTGTAGGAGGAGATGGTGCGGCCGCGGACGCGGAAGGTGAGGCCGAGGTCCCGCACGATCTTCCGGGGCAGCAGGCTGACCAGGTAGGAGTAGCGGGACAGCCGGGCGTCGACGCCGGTGAACGGGCGGGTCGACACGGCCGCGCCCCCGGTGCGGCCGAGCCGTTCCAGGACCAGCACGGACCGTCCGGCCCGGGCCAGATAGGCGGCCGCGACCAGCCCGTTGTGGCCGCCGCCGACGATGACGGCGTCGTACGCGCGGGATCCCTCGTGTGCAGGCATGGTTCTTCGTAACACGTGATGATCTACGTGGGCCAGAGGCGTGCCGGGGCGGAGTGGCGCGGGGCTGTGGTGGCGCCCCGAAGGGGCGCGGGGAACCGCGCGCCCAGCCACCGCACCGCCGCACCCGGCTGCCGGTGTGCCGTGCCACGGTGAGCGCCCGACCCGGCAGGTCCCATCAGGCGTCGACCGGCGGCGCGGCGGCCAGCCGGCGCCGTGCCGCCGCGTGGATCTCGGACGGGCCGCGCGCCCATTCGATGGTGCGGCCGACCGCCAGTGCCGCCGGCCGGTCCCAGCAGCAGCGGACCGCCGCCGGGCGGCGGATGCCGAGTTCGGCCCGCGCCCAGTCCGGGAGGAGCCCCACCGAGGCGTTCATCAGATGGCGCACGACCAGCCGCTCCCGTCCGCTCCGGCCGAAGCCGCGGAGGAACCGCACGGAGTCCAAGGCCGCCGGCGTCGCCCTGAGTTGGGGGCGCATGCGATCCAGGTGGCGTTCGACCTCGCGCACGCTGCGGGGCACCTGACGCGCGCCCAGCAGTTCGGCGACCGGGGCGACCTGGCGGTAGTACGTGTCGCACTCGGCGGGCGTGAGCCGGCACCGCTGTGGCGCGTACGCCTGGTAACCCGCCAGGAAGCTGCGCACCTCGGCGGTGTGCACCCAGGTCAGCAGCTCGGGGTCGTCCGCGCGGTAGGGCCGGCCGTCGGGGGCTGTGCCCCGCACCCGGGTGTGGATGCGGCGTACCAGGGCGATCGCCTCATGCGCGGCCGGTGCCGAGCCGAAGGTCGTCGTGGTGACGAACCGCGCGGTGCCGGTCAGCCGGCCGACCGGGTCGGCGCGGAAGTCCGAGTGCTGGTCGACCCCGGCCATCGCCAGCGGGTGCAGTGACTGGAGCATCAGCGCCGCGAACCCGCCGGTGAGCATGCCCGTCGGATGTCCGTGCACCCGCCAGGCGGGGTCGCCCGGCGCGATCCCGAGCAGCCCGGGATCGCCCGCGGGCCCCTCGTACCGTTCCAGTTCGAGGTCACCGCCGTGCACGGTCGCCTTGAGTTCGTCCGCGATCCGGGTCCGCAGCCCCATGACCACCTCCGCGATCCCGTGCACGGATCCGATGCCACGTGCCGCTCCGCCCACCATTGTCCCCGGCCGGCGCGGCGACGGCCCGGCCCGCTTCGTACCGCGATCGCGTCGCGGATCAGCTCTCCTTCCACACGAGCAGCGTCAGTACGGAACTGCTGACGGTGACCGGGGAGTCGGACTGGTTGAGCAGACGGACGCGCATGCCGCGTCCCTTCGCGAGCCGCTTCGTCAACGGGATCACGGCGAAGGCGCCGCCGGCGGTGCCGATGATCTCGTGAATGGGGTGGTCGGCCTCGTGCTGGTCGCCCTGGTACTCGGACATGCGGGCCTGGACGACCGCGCCGGCCGGCAGCCCGGTGAGGTACAGGCTGATGCTGCCGGTGAAGCGGGCCGGGCCGCGCGCCCAGACACTGCCGTCGGTGGCGTGGTCGCCGGTCTCGTCCGACCACTCCTTGGTGAACTCGATCGAGTCCCAGGAACCCGGGCTCAGCTTGTAGGGCCTGGCGAGCCCGAGGTTCACGTACTGGGGCATCTCGTCCTCCTCGGAGGTGTCGCCCGCGGCCCAGGCGCGCAGGCCCGCCTCGGACAGATAGGCGATGGATCGGTCGACGGGCAGGCTGGTGAACTGCCAGATGAGCGGGGCCCGTCCGCTGGGCCTGGGCCGGGCCGCGGCCTCCGCCTTGCTGTACGGGGCGGCGCCCCAGGGATAGGCCGGGTACCAGAGGGGGACGCCGTCGGGCACGCGGCCGGCGGCGAGGTCGTCGCCGCTGGTGTAGACGCCGACGCGCTGCCCGGGGAACGCGGCCCGTACGGCGGCGATCCAGGCGGCGGCCCAGGCCTTGATCTGGGCGGCGCTGCGGCCGCTGTAGTTGCGGCCGTCCGCGTAGCGTTCGAGGTCCAGCCAGTGGGTGAACCCGTTCTTGGCGTGGGCCCGGACCGCGCCGATGTAGTTCGCGGCCTCCTGGTCGACGTCCTGGTTGGGCCAGGCGAAGTGGTAGGCGCCGGGCACCAGGCCGGCCCTGATGATCCCGGTGATGTGGCTGTCGAACTTCGCGTCCCGGGAGTGCCGGCCCTCACTGGCTTTGGCGAAGGCGAACACGACGCCTTCGCCCTTGTGGGCGGCCCAGTTCTGGGTGCCCTGGTAGGCGGACACGTCCATGCCGCGGCAGGTGGCCATCCGCACCTCCTTCTGTGTCCGGCGCAGCGCGGACACCAGGCCTGCCGAACCACGCCCAGGCCGCAACTGACGTGTCCGTGAGACTACTTGAAACGATCCTCAGCGCCGCACCCGTGGCATCCCCAGGCCGATCCACGAGATGATCTCGCGCTGGATCTCGTTGTTGCCGCCGCCGAAGGTGAAGATCACCGCCGAGCGGTAGCCGCGTTCCAGCTCGCCGTGCAGGACCACGCCCGCCGAGCCCTCCTTCAGCGGGCCCGCCGCGGAGACGACCTCCATGAGCCAGGCGTAGGCGTCGCGGCGGGCCTCGGATCCGTACACCTTGACCGCGGAGGCGTCCTGCGGGGTGAGGGTGCCGTCCTCGACGGCGTTCACCATCCGCCAGTTGAGCAGCTTCATCGCGTCCAGCCTGGTGTGGGTCCTGGCCAGCCGGTTGCGCACCCAGGAGAGGTCGATCACGCGGCGGCCGTCGGCGAGCTTGGTTTCTCGCGCCCAGCGCTGGACGTCGTGCAGGGCGCGGATCGCCGTCGTGCCGTGCGCGGCGAGGGTGACGCGTTCGTGGTTGAGCTGATTGGTGATCAGCCGCCAGCCCTGGTTCTCGGCCCCGACCCGGCGGGAGACGGGGACCCGGATGTTCTCGTAGTAACTGGCCGTCGTGTCGTGCGAGGCGAGGGTGGTGATGAGGGTGCAGGAGTAGCCGGGATCGGAGGTCGGCACCAGGAGCATGGTGATGCCCTTGTGCGGCGGGGCGCCCGGGTCGGTGCGCACGGCCAGCCACACCCAGTCCGCGGTGTCGCCGTTGGTGGTCCAGATCTTCTGCCCGTTGACGACGTACTCGTCGCCGTCGCGCACGGCGCGGGTCTTCAGGGAGGCGAGGTCCGTGCCGGCGTCCGGCTCGCTGTAGCCGATGGCGAAGTCGATCTCGCCGGAGAGGATCCGCGGCAGGAAGTACGCCTTCTGTTCGTCGCTGCCGAACCGCATCAGGGTCGGGCCGACCGTGTTCAGCGCCATGAGCGGCAGCGGTACGCCGGCCTGCGCGGCCTCGTCGAAGAAGATGAACTGCTCCATCGCCGTCAGCCCGCGCCCGCCGTACTCCTCGGGCCAGCCCACGCCGAGCCAGCCGTCCGCGCCGAGCCGCCTGATCGTGTCACGGTAGAACCGCTTCTGCGCGGCCGGGTCGGCGTAGCGGGCGTACGCGTTGTCCGGTACCAGGTCGGCGAAGTAGGCACGCAGTTCGGTGCGCAGCCGTTGCTGCTCGGGGGTGTGGTCGAGGTGCACGGCGCCTCCAGGTTTCCCGTTGGCCGGTCCTGACGGCGCACACCGTAGAACGTGTTACAGAAATTGGGAATGGCGGCCCTCGGAGAAGTCATGCGAAACCCGGAGGCCGCGAGCGCGGGCGCAGGTGCGGAAGCGCAGGACTGCAGAGGGGGCCGGGGCAGTCGCGGAAGTCAGCCGAGTGCCGCTGCGAAATCGGCGCAGGCCCGGGCGCAGGCGCGGCACGCCTCCGCCGCCGCCCGGGCGCCGGACCGCCCCTCGAAGGCCTCGGCACTGTCGAGGCAGACCGCGCGGCACCACTCCAGCTGGATCCGCAGCCCCGTCTGGTCCTGGCAGTTCTGCTCGGTCAGCATGCGGCAGGTGGTGTCGCACACCTCCGCACACAGGATGCCCTGCCGCCGCACCCGCTCCGGCCCCTCGGTCCCGTCCGCATCCAACAGGCTCGCGCGCACCGCGCAGGCCCGCGCGCACTCGGTGCACGCCTGCGCACACGCGAAGCGGTCCTCCAGGAAGCGGTACAGCTCCTGCTCGGAAGTCGTCGGTGCCACAGGGCCCGGGTAGCCCCGTCGGGACGGGTCAAACCCGGGACCGGTGCGGGTTGGGCGGGTGCGGACGGCTCGGGCCGGGGGCCGGTCAACATCGTTGGGACAGCGTCACTTTACGTAGGCGACGGGCGACGGAAAGCGTCCGGTTCATCCCGTTATGGCAGGGGTATGCCAGTGCTATGAGTACCGTATCCATGCAGATGGCCGCACCGAGTGGCCTGCTGAGTCTCGGGCTCTTCGTGGTGGCTGTGGCCGTCCTGGCGCTGCTCGCCGGGGGCTTCTGGCTTGGCTCCCGTGTCAAGTACCGCGAACCGCCCCGGCCGCGCCCCCAAGAACAGCCGCATCTGCCTCCGGGCGGTGCGGTGCGCGAGGTCCGGCAGAACCGGGAGTCCGAAGAGGTGCCGAAGACGCCCGAAGGCGGCCGTCCGCTCACCCCGTACGAGCTGAGCAACCAGCAGACCCGGCCCAGCGAGTCGAAGGACCGGCCGCGGTGGAGCAAGGGTTCAAGCGGCTCGTTCGGTGGGGGCGGGCTGGGCGCCCACTGACGCCTACGGCGTTTCGGCGGTCGTCGTGCTTGGTGTGCTTTTGTGCGGGGTCGGGCGGTCGCCGTGGTGCGGTATGCCGTCCGGCGGGTGCGGGTCCGTTGCGGCTGAGCGCGCCGTTCCCCGCGCCCCTTCAGGGCGCCATCACAACCCCCGTGCCACCCCTACCAGGCCCGGCGGTCACCGTGGTGCTGTACGCCGGCCGGCGGGTGCGGGTCCGTTGCGGCTGAGCGCGCCGTTCCCCGCGCCCCTTCAGGGCGCCATCACAACCCCCGTGCCACCCCCACCAGGCCGGGCGGGCGGCGGGTGCGGGTGTGGTGGGGCTGAGCGCGCCGTTCCCCGCGCCCCTTTGGGGCGCCGCCGGTCGGCTTCAGGTGGGGGGGCGGGGTGCGTCGAGGCAGGCTATGTGGGCCATGTTGTCGCGGTCCTCGGCGTCCTCGCTGGGGGCGGTGGCGAACCAGGCGTCGAGGATCTCCTTGAGGACCGGCTCGGAGGTCAGGCGCAGACCTAGGGCCAGCACGTTGGCGTCGTTCCAGCGGCGGGCGCCCTCGGCGGTGTAGGCGTCCGTGCACAGCGCCGCCCGTACGCCCGGCACCTTGTTCGCGGCGATCGAGGCGCCCGTTCCGGTCCAGCAGCACACGACGGCCTGGTCCGCCGTCCCGGCGGCGACGTCCCGGGCCGCCGCCTCGGAGCAGACCGCCCACTGCGGGTCGGCCCCGGGCACCAGGGCACCGTGCGGGCGCACCTCGTGCCCGCGCCGGCGCAGCTCCGCGACGACGAGCCGGGCGACGGGTTCGTCCATGTCCGAGGAGACTGAGATCCGCATGCCGCGGAGCCTAGCCGACCGGGTGACCCGCCGCCCGGGGCCGGACCGGGATGCGACCGGGGTCAGTGCGCGGCGAGGGCGCGGGCGGCCGCGACCAGGTCCGCGTTGTGCCCGGCCGGGGTGGCGTCCGGGAGGTGGATGCCGTCCTCGAAGCCGATGCGCATCTGGTGCCCGTCGTGGACGGCGGCGCGCAGCACCGGCCAGGTGGTGGCCGCCTCGCCGTGGTAGAGCAGCGGGCAGCCGACCCCGGCGGCGCGGATGCGGGCGGCCATCTCGCGCGCGTGCGCGACCGCCGTGTCCGCGTCCTCGTCCATCGGCTCGATCAGCACGCGCGCGTTGTCCGCCAGCGTCGGCGAGGCGAGCAGCGCGGGCACGTCGTCCGTGCTCCACACGGCGCTCTCCAGCGTCATGCCCCGGGCGGTGACGAGCGCGGCGGTCTCCGCCGCGCCCTCCTCGCTGAAGGCCACCGAGGCGAAGTCCGGCAGCACCTCCCACGCCTTGACCAGGTCGTACCGCTCCTGGGGTCCGGAGCAGGTCCACAGTCCGGTGGTGGTGCCGACGACCGCGGCGGGCGCCGCGGAGCGGATGGCGCGCAGGACGTCGGCGAGGGCGTCGGGCTCGATCGTCTGGCCGCCGTCCGCGGTGCGGACGTGGAAGTGGACGACGTCGGCGCCCGAGGAGAGCACCGCGGCGGTGTCCGCGGCGATCTCCTCGGGGGTCAGCGGCACGGCGGGGTGCTCGGTACGGGTACGCCCGCCGTTGATGGCTGCCTTGAGGAACATGGGTGCTTCCTTGCGAAGGGGTGGGTGGCCGGAAAGGGCCGCGGTCACGCTGGGGTGGAGGCCGGGTGCAGCAGGTTCTCGACGGTGCGGGTCGCCCCGGTGAGGGCTCCCAGCCGCTCTCCCCGGTGCAGCGCGGCGATGAGATCCGGCTCCTCGGCGTCGTCGGCGAGGGCCTCGTCGACGACGGCGGCGAGCCGGGCGGCCGGCGCGACGAGCAGGCCGTTGTCGTCGCCGAGGACCAGGTCGCCGGCGCGCACCGGTACGCCGCCGCAGCTGACGGGCGCGTTCAGGGCTCCGTCGGCGATGCCGTGCAGCTTGGTGGTGAGCAGCGAGGTGCCGTACGCGTGCACCGGCAGGCCGATCTCGCGCAGGGCGCCGATGTCGGTGCAGACGCCGTCCACGACGGCGCCGGCCGCGCCGCGGGCCGCCAGGGCGTGCGCCACGACCTCGCCGAGCGGGGCATGGCGGCGGTCGCCGCCGCAGTCCACGACCACGACGTCGCCCGGTCCGACGAGGGACGCGGCATGGTGCAGCAGGGTGGAGTCGGTGGCGGTGATCCGTACGGTGACGGCGCGGCCGACCATCCTGCCCCGGCCGGTGATGCGGCGCAGCGCCGGATCGCAGAAGCCCTCCTCCAGGTAGTGTCCGAGGGTGGGGAAGTCGACGTCGGCGAGGCGCGCCGCCAACAGGGCGTCCAGGGGCGGTATCTGCGCCAGATCGCGGATGTCCAGGGGCATGATCGTCACCTCGGTCCGATGATGATGCGGCGGTTGCGCAGGACGGGCAGGATGGTGCGGGCCCGGTCGATGCGGTGCTTGTCCGCCTCGACCACGCACAGGGCGCGTTCCTCCTCACCGAGCGAGGCGCGCACGACCCCCAGCGGGTCGATGGCCATGCTCATGCCGATGCAGTCGGGTGTGGTGAGCGAGGCGGCCACGACCCAGCAGGTGTTCTCGATCGCGCGGGTGCGCAGCAGCGTCGTCCAGTGGTCCTCCTTCAGCGGGCCGCGCACCCAGGCCGCGGACACGGACAGCAGGTCGGCGCCCATCTCGACGAGGGTCCGGGTGAACTCCGGGAAGCGCAGGTCGTAGCAGTTGACCAGGCCCACGTTGAACTCCCCGATCCGCACCACGCAGGGGCCCTCGTCGCCGCGCTGCACCTGACGGGACTCGCGGTAGTCGAAGGCGTCGTAGAGGTGCATCTTGCGGTAGCGGCCGAGGAGTTCGCCGTCCGCGGCGACGGCGGCGATGGTGTTGTACGGCAGGGAGTCGCCGCTCGGTTCGTAGCCGCCGGCGATCACGGCGATGCCATGGGCGGCGGCGATCCGCGACAACTCGCCGAGGAAGAAGGGCCAGTGGGCCTCGGCGGTGCGGTGCAGTGGCCCGGCGGCGGCCTCCGCGGGGATCATCGCCTCCTCGGGGAAGACGATGAGTTCGGCGCCCGCGGCCACGGCTTCACCGGCCATGGTCTCGACGACTGCGAGGTTCCCCGCGATGTCGGCGGTGGGGGCGTACTGGGCGGCGGCGACCTTCACGGTCGTGTCTCCTTGCTGTGGTGGTGGTCGGGCGGGGCCGGGAGCGGGGCGGTCATTCGGCGAGCACGCGGGAGGCGTCCGGGTCCCAGTGCGCCCACACCCGGCCGCCGGGGGCCGGATGGGCCGCGTCGGTCGGATGCGTCTCGGCGACGAACGCGCTGCCGTCGTCGAGGGTGAGGTGGTGGCGGACGGCGCTGCCGAGGTAGACCGACTGCCGCAGGGTGCCCCCCAGCGCGGCGCGGCCGGCCGGGATTGCGCTCTCCTCGCGGCAGACCCGGATGTGTTCGGGGCGCACCGCGAGGTGTGCCTCGCCCGTGAGGTCCGTGCGGGGCACCGGCAGGGTGCCGAGCCCCGGTACGGCGAGACGGGTGCCGTCCGTGGCGCCGGTGAGGAAGTTGGAGGTGCCGATGAAGGAGGCGACGAAGCGGGTGGCGGGCCGCTCGTAGACGCCCTCGGGGGTGTCGATCTGGACCACCCGGCCGCCGTTCATGACGGCGATCCGGTCGGACATGGTCAGCGCCTCCTCCTGGTCGTGGGTGACGGTCACGAAGGTGACCCCGACCTCGCGCTGGATCTTCTTCAGTTCCAGTTGCATCTCGGCGCGCAGCTTCTTGTCGAGGGCACCGAGCGGCTCGTCGAGCAGCAGCAGAGAGGGGCGGGCGATGAGCGCGCGGGCGATCGCGACGCGCTGCCGCTGGCCGCCCGAGAGCTGTGCGACGGCCCGGTCGCCGAAGCCCGTCAGCCGGACCAGGGCCAGCGCCTCGTCCACCGCGGCGGAGATCTGCGCCCTCGGCCGCAGCTTGCGCACCTTCAGCTCGAACGCGACGTTGTCGGCGACGCTGAGGTGCGGGAAGAGGGCGTAGCTCTGGAAGAGCATGTTGAGGTCGCGTTTGTGCGCCGGGAGACCGGTCGCCGGGGTGCCGCCGAGTTCGATGCTGCCCTCGGTGGGCTCCTCGAAGCCGGTGATCATCCGCATCAGGGTGGTCTTCCCGCAGCCCGACGGGCCGAGGATGGAGAAGAACTCGTTCCGTTGGATGTCGAGGGTCACACCGCGCACGGCGTGCATGGTGCCGAAGGCCTTTCCGACGCCGGAGAGACGGACGGCCACGGTCTTGGGGTCGGCGGACACAGAGTGCGGCGATGCCATGTCAGGACGCCTTGACCTTGGTCCAGCCCTGCTGGAAGTACTGCATCGCGGTGCCCGGGTCGAGCAGGAAGTCCGCCTTGGCAATGGCCGCGTCGGGCGCGTAGATGGCGGTGTTCTTCAGGGCCGCCCTGTCCTTGATCAGCTTGCGGGCGGCCTGGTTGGCGCTGGCGGAGGAACCGTCGTCGGTGGCCTTGGCGGCGACCTCGGGACGCAGCGCGTAGGAGATGAACTTGTACGCCGACGTCAGGTTCTTCGCACCCTTGGGGATGGCGAAGCCGTCCGTCCAGATGGAGCCGCCCTCCTCCGGGATGACGTAGTGCACATGGGGGTCGGACGCCACGACCTTGGCCATGGCGGTGCCGCTCCACGCCTCGGCCGCGCACGCCTGGCCCGTGGACAGCAGCTGCGGGTAGTTGGTGGAGTTGTAGCCGGCGAGGATCTTCTTCTGCTTCTGCAGCGCCTCGGTCGCCTGCGCGATCTCGTCCTTGTCGGTGCTGGTGGCCCGGTGTCCGGTGACCTGGAGGCCGGCGATGTAGGCCGCGAGCATGTTGTCGAGCATGTACAGCTTGCCCTTGTACGTGCCGTCGAAGAGCGTCTTCCAGCTGGTCGCCGACTTGATACAGGTGTCGTTGTAGGCGAAGCCGGTGGTGCCCCAGATCCACGGGACGCTGTACTTGTTTCCCGGGTCGTAGGACGCGGTGCGGAACTTGGGCGCCAGGTTGCCAAGGCCCTCGATCTTCGAGTGGTCCAGCTCCTGGATGAGGTGCTGCCCGATCAGCTGCTGCACGGTGTACTGGCTGGGTTCGACCAGGTCGTACCCGGAGGAGCCGGAGCCCAGCTTGGCGGTCATGGTCTCGTTGCTGTCGAAGGTGTCGATCGTGACCTTGATGCCGGTCTCCTTCTCGAAACCCTTGACCACGGAGTCGGGGATCTCCCCGGCCCAGGCGTAGACGTGCAGTTCCTTGCCGCCGCCGGAGGACGAGACGGCGTCGGAGCCGGAGCCGGAGCAGCCGGTGGCGAGCACGGCGGTGACGGTGAGCACGCCGGTGGCGAGAAGGGTTCTCGGGACGGTGGTACGGGGCATGACGAGACCTTTCGGGAACGTGCTGGGGTGTGCGAGGACGTACGGGGCGCGGGCATGAGTGCGGGCGCGGGCGGGGACGGCGCAGGGCCGGGGCGGGATGGCGCGATGGGCGTGGGACGGGCGGGGCGGGGCCGTGCCGGGGCGCGGAGAAGCAGGGGTCGCGGAGGAACAGGCGTCGCTTAGGAGCAGGGGGCGCGCGATGAGCGCGCGGTGCGCAGGAGCGCGGCGGCCGGTCAGGTGCGGTCGTCGACGAGGACGCGGCGCATCTGTCGCAGCCCGGCGCCGAGGATGATCAGGAAGGTGAACAGCACGAGGAGGGTGCCCAGTGCGTTGATCTCCGGGGTGAGTCCCGTCTTGAGCAGGGAGTACACCCGCAGCGGCAGGGTCGTGGTGCCGACACCGCCGGTGAAGGTGGACATCACGATGTTGCCGAAGGAGATCGTGAAGCACAGCAGCCAGGAGGCCAGCAGGGCGTGCTTCAGCAGCGGCAGGGTGATCAGGCGGAACCGCTGCCAGGCGCCGCAGCCGAGGTCGGCGGCGGCCTCGTCGAGGGACGGGTCGAGGGCGCGGTGCGCGCCGATCACGATGAGGGCCGCGTAGGGCAGGGTCACCACCAGATGGCCGAGGACGAGCGAGGTCAAGCCGAGGCTCGCCCGCAGGGTGCCGAACACGGACAGCAGGGCGACGCCGAGCACGATCTCCGGGATCACCAGCGGCAGGAACAGGCTGCCGGAGAACAGCGCCCGCCCGCGCGGGCCCAGCCGGGCCATGCCCATCGCGGCGAACAGTCCGCCGAGGGTGGCGAGGGTCGCCGAGACCACCCCGGCCTCGGCGCTGACGCGCAGCGCGGTGAGCAGATCGGTGTCCCCCGCCAGCACGCCGTACCAGCGGGTGCTGAACCCGCCCCATCTGTAGGTGAGATCGGAGTCGTTGAACGAGAGCACCACGACGACGACGATCGGCACGTACAGGAAGACGATGACGCCCCGGGCGAGCCAGCCGGTCACGGCGTCGGGCAGGCGCCCGGTGCGGGCGGCGCGGCTTCTCATGACGCCTTCCTCCTCAGCCGGCGGGCCGCGGTGCCGAGGACCGCCACCGACACGGTCATCAGGGCGAGCAGCACGACGGAGGCCGCCGCGCCCATGGGCTGGTTGCGGAACTCGGTGTAGAGCGTGACGATCAGGTTGCCGACGAGCTGGTCCTTGCCGCCGCCGAGCAGGACCGGGATCACGAAGACACCGAGTGTCGGGATGAAGGTGAGCAGCGCCGCGGCGAGCAGACCGGGCCGTACGAGGGGCAGCAGCACCTTGGTGTGCACCCGCCACCAGCCGCAGCCCAGGTCCTGGGCGGCCTCGCCCAGCGACGGGTCGACGCCGCGCAGGGTGGCGTAGATGGGGAAGACGGCGGTGGGCAGGAAGGCGTAGACGAGACCGATGAACGAGGCGCCCTGGCTGGGGATCCACTGGGCCGGTCCGTCGGTCAGGCCGACCGCGTCGGTGAGCGCGTTGACCGGGCCGCCCGGGCTGAGCAGGTTGATCCAGGCGAAGGTGCGTACCAGGAAGTCCGTCCAGAACGGCACGATGATCAGCAGGAGCAGGATGCCCTGCCGCCGCGGCGGCCGGCCGGCCAGGTAGGTGGACACCACATAGCCGAGGACCAGACAGACGGCGGTGTTCAGGGCCGCCATGCCGAGGCTGTAGCCGAAGACCTTCAGGTACACCGGGTCGATCAGCTCGCGGTAGTTGGCGAGGGTGAAGCCGCCCTGTACGCCGCCGTAGGCGTCCGGCGCGGCGAAGCTGTTGCGCACCACCAGGGCCAGCGGCAGGAGCACCAGTGCCACGACGGTGACCCCGGCGGGCGCCAGCAGGGCGAAGGTGGCCCCGTGGTACCGCAGGCGGCTCCGGGACGCCGGGGCGGTCGGCGGCGCGGTGGCGAGCGCCGGCGGCGCGGCGGTGACGGTCACCGCGGACGCCGCGCGGCGGACGGGGGTTCCTGCATGGGCTGTGCCTCCTCACGAGCGGACCCGCACGGCCCAAGTGATCACCCGGCCGTGGTGTGCGCACCAGCTTCCGCCCGCCCGTGCGGCCCTGAACAGGGGCATTGACATCGAATCCAGTGGAAACGCAGCCTGAATTCCGCGCATCTCGCAATCGCCGCGCAACAACGGAGGGTGATGATGGCGCGAGGCACGGGAACGGAGGTATCACGGTGATCGACGACCTGGACCGGCAGATCATCGACCAGTTGCGCGTCGACGGCCGGCGGTCCTTCGGGGAGATCGGCCGGTCGATAGGCCTGTCGGAGGCCTCGGTGCGGGCGCGCTTCCAGCGGCTGCAGCGGCGCGGCGCGATGCAGGTGGTGGGCATGACGGACGCCGTCCGGCTCGGGGAGGTGGAGGTCCACCTCGCGGTGCGGGTGCAGCACATCCCGGTGGCGCTGGTCGCCCGGGAGCTGTCACGGATGCCGGAGGTGCGCTATGTGGCGTCCTGCGTGGGCCCCTACGATCTGATCACGGATGTCCGCTGCCGCGATCTGGCGCATCTGTCCGAGTTGCTCACCGAGCGGGTGCGGCGGGTGAACGGCGTCGCGCACGCGGAGGCGCTGACCGTGCTCGAAGTGGTGAAGGACAGCTATCTGTGGGCGGGCTTTCGTGATCTGCCCGCCTCGCCCGACCAGCGCATCCTGCCGCCGTGACCCGGGCGGCGGCCGCCCGGCGGGCCGTTCAGTCGTCGGCGACGGCCTGTCCCACGGCGCTGTTGAGCCCGTTCCAGGAGTAGTCCTTGAACAGCTCCAGGAGCAGCAGCACCTGTACCCGGGACACCCCGGGCAGCATTCTGATCTCGTCGAGCAGCTGCACCAGCTGGGCCTGGTCCCGGCAGGTCCCCTCCAGGAAGATGTCCTGGCTGCCCGCGCAGAGCGCCACATGGTTGATCATCGGCATGTCGGCGAGGCTCTTGGCGACCGCGCGAGGGGTGAGGTCCCGCACCCGGATCATCAGCCGGACGGACTGGTGGCCCAGGGTGAGCGGGTTGCACAGCGCGACGATGCGCAGCGCGCCGCTGTCCTGGAGCCGCGACACCCGCTGACGCACCGTGGCCTCGGAGACCCCCAGCTCGCGGGCGAGCGTCGTGTAGGGGGTGCGTCCGTCGCGGGTGAGGGCCCGGACGATGTTCCGGTCGACTTCGTCGATCAACGAGGCCACCTCCTTCCGGCGCGGTGCCTTCTTGCGCTTCATGCGCTTCTTGCGCCTCTTACGCTCCGTGTGCTCCCGACCGTACGCGACCGCCATGGGCGCGGTAGGCGGGGGGTCACGGAAGCGGCGCGGAGCAGAAGCGCCCGCCGGGAGGCCGCTCCGGCCGCGCGAACGGGGCGGAGCCGGCCTCCCGGCGGGCGGGGCGGCACGGGTGCCGCCCCGTCGGCGCGCGCGGCCGGGTCCCTGCGGTCAGGAGGTGGTGGCGGTGGTGCGGAAGTAGTGACCCTTGTCGAGGTCTTCGAGCAGGCCGGGGCCGGTGGGCCGCCAGTCCAGCAGCTCGCGGGTCAGGGCGTTGGACGCCGGGGCGTCGAGTCGGAGGAAGCCGCCCAGCCAGGCGAAGTGCTCGGCCGCGGCCTTCGGGGCCACGGAGGTCACGGGCACATCGAGGTGGCGGCCGATCACCTCGGCGACGTCACGGATCGCGACGCCCTCCTCCGCGACGCCGTGCAGCACCGTCCCCGCGGGTGCCTGCTCGACGGCCAGGCGGAACAGCCGGGCGGCGTCGAGGCGGTGGACGGCGGGCCAGCGGTTGGTGCCCTCGCCCACATAGCCGGAGACGCCCTTGGCGCGGGCGGTGGCGACCAGGGCCGCCATGAATCCCTTGTCCCCGTCGCCGTGGCAGGTCGGGGAGAGCCGCACCACGCTGGAGCGCACGCCGCGTGAGGCGAGGCCGAGCACCGCCGCGGCGGTGGCCGCGCGCCGGGACACCGGCGAGCCGTCGGCGGTGGGCACGTCCCGCTCGGTCGCCACCTGCCCCGGCTTGAGACCGGCGAAGCCGGAGGCGAGGACGAAGGGACGGTCGGTGCCCGCGAGGGCGTCGCCGAGGGCGTCCACGGCGCGGCGGTCGGCGTCGGCGGCGCCCTCGAAGTCACCGCTGAAGGCGATGTCGTGCTTGAAGGCGAGATGGATCACCCCGTCCGACGCGGCGGCTGCGCCGGCCAGGACGCCGAGGTCGTCGAGGGTGCCGCGGACCGTTTCCGCCCCGGCGGCGGTGAGGGCGGCGGCGGAGGCGTCGGAGCGGGCGAGCCCGACGACCCGGTGGCCCGCGTCGATCAGTTCGGGGACGAGGGCGGAGCCGATCCAGCCGGAGGCTCCGGTCACGAAGATACGCATGGGAGAGACCCCAGAAAGTTGACGTCAGTGACTGTCATCGACACTAACACGCGATGTCAGGCACTGCCATCACGTAGGATCCGCCCATGGGCAGATGGGAGCCGAACGCGCGCGGGCGCCTGGCGGAGGCGGCCTTGGCGCTGTACAGCGAGCGTGGCTACGAGCAGACGACGGTGGCGGAGATCGCGGGGCGGGCCGGCCTCACCGAGCGGACCTTCTTCCGGCACTACGCCGACAAGCGCGAGGTGCTGTTCGACGGCTCGGGCGCGTTGCAGGAGCTGTTCGTGAACGCGGTCGCCGGGGCCGCGCCGGCCGCGGCACCGATCGACGCGCTCGCCGCGGGGCTTGAGGCGGCCTGCGCGGTGTTCCACGGCCGCCGCGAACACGCCCGGCGGCGACAGGCCGTGGTCATGGCGAACCCGGAACTGATGGAGCGCGAACTGATCAAGCTCGCGTCGCTGTCGGCCGCGCTCGCCGACGCCCTGCGCCGGCGCGGCGTCGCGGAGCCCGCGGCGAGCCTGACCGCCGAGGTGGGGGTGGCCGTCTTCAAGGTCGGTTTCGAGCGCTGGACCGCGGCGGCCGAGGAGCGCGAACTGTCACAGGTGCTGCGCGAGTCGCTGGCCGAGTTCCGGGCCGTGGCCGCGGGCGGCGGGGCCGATCCGGCGCTCCGGTCGGGGCCCGCGGCCCGCTGACCGCCACCCGTCTCGCCGCCCGCCGTGACCTTCGCTGTCCCAAGGCCGATACTGCCAGGGGAACACATGCGCCAAGCACGTACGACCGCCCCGACCACCTGACAGGCCATCACCACGAGAGCACCGAGTCCGCGCCGGCACCGCCCGGGCCCGCTGCCGAGCGCCGCGGCCCGCCGCGCCGGCCACCGGGCCCACCCGTACCGACCAGCTGAAAATGCAGGTCAGAGGGCCATCTGTTAGCGTCAATTGGAGGTACCCATGAGGATGCTCATCAACGTCCCGGAGACCGTGGTGGCGGACGCGCTGCGGGGGATGGCGGCAGCCCATCCCGAGCTGACCGTGGACGTGGAGAACCGGGTGATCGTACGGCGGGACGCCCCGGTGGCCGGACAGGTCGCGCTCGTCTCCGGCGGCGGGTCCGGGCACGAGCCGCTGCACGGCGGCTTCGTGGGGCCCGGGATGCTGTCGGCCGCCTGCCCGGGTGAGGTGTTCACCTCGCCGGTGCCCGACCAGATGGCGCGCGCCGCCGCGGCCGTGGACAGCGGGCAGGGCGTGCTGTTCGTCGTGAAGAACTACACGGGCGACGTCCTCAACTTCGACATGGCGGCCGAACTGGCCGAGGACGAGGGCATCCAGGTGGCGAAGGTGCTCGTCAACGACGACGTGGCGGTCACCGACAGTCTCTACACGGCGGGGCGGCGCGGTACGGGAGCCACCCTGTTCGTGGAGAAGATCGCGGGGGCCGCGGCCGCCGAGGGGCAGCCGCTGGAGCGGGTGGAGTCCATCGCGCGGCAGGTCAACGAGAACGCCCGCAGCTTCGGCGTCGCCCTCAGTGCCGTCACCACCCCCGCCAAGGGCAGCCCCACCTTCGATCTGCCGCCCGGCGAGCTGGAGTTGGGCATCGGCATCCACGGCGAGCCGGGCCGCGAGCGGCGGGCCATGATGACCTCCGGTGAGATCGCCGACTTCGCGGTGGGCGCGATCCTGGACGACATGCCCCCGCGCAACCCGGTCCTTGCCCTGGTCAACGGCATGGGCGCGACCCCGCTGCTGGAGCTGTACGGCTTCAACGCCGAGGTGCAACGGGTGCTCGGCGAGCGGGGCGTGACGGTGGCCCGCACCCTCGTCGGCAACTACGTCACCTCCCTGGACATGGCGGGCGCCTCGGTCACCCTGTGCCAGGTCGACGAGGAACTGCTGCGTCTGTGGGACGCGCCGGTGCGGACGCCGGCCCTGCGCTGGGGGATGTGACCCGGCGTTCGCAGCGACCAACGTACCTACGACGCAAGGAGATCCCGTGCTCGACGCCGATTTCTTCCGCCGCTGGATGGCCGCCGCCGCCGCGTCCGTCGACCGTGAGGCGGACCGGCTCACCGCTCTCGACTCGGCCATCGGGGACGCCGACCACGGCGCCAATATGCAACGCGGGTTCACGGCCGTGACGGCCGCTCTGGAGAAGGCGGCGCCCAGCACACCGGGCGACGTCCTGACGCTCGCCGGGCGGCAGCTCATCTCGACGGTCGGCGGCGCGTCCGGGCCGCTGTACGGGACGCTGCTGCGGCGCACGGGCAAGGCGCTCGGCGACGCGGCCGAGGTCAGCGAGGAACAGCTCGCCGACGCGTTGCGGGCGGGCGTGGAGGGGGTGATGGCGCTCGGCGGGGCCGCGCCGGGCGACAAGACCATGATCGACGCGCTGATTCCGGCCGTCGACGCGCTCGGCGACGGCTTCGGCGCGGCACGGGCCGCCGCCGAGGCGGGAGCCGTGGCCACGGTCCCGCTGCTGGCCCGCAAGGGCCGGGCCAGCTACCTCGGGGAGCGCAGCATCGGGCACCAGGACCCCGGGGCCACCTCGTCCGCGCTGCTGATCGCCGGGCTCGCGGAGGCCGCCGATGAGTGACGAGCAGCGGGTGGGCATCGTGCTGGTGTCGCACAGCGCCGAGGTGGCCGTCTCGGTCGCCGAACTGGCCAAGGGCCTGGCGGGCGGCGCCGCGGGGGTGCCCGTCGCGTCGGCGGGCGGTACGGAGGGCGGCGGGCTCGGCACCAGCGCCGAGCTGATCTCCGCCGCCGCGGCGGCCGTGGACCGGGGCGCCGGGGTCGCCGTCCTCACCGACCTCGGCAGTGCGGTGCTGACGGTGAAGGCGCTGCTCGCGGAGGGCGACGAACTCCCGGACGGCACGCGGCTCGTGGACGCCCCGTTCGTCGAGGGCGCCGTGGCGGCGGTCGTCACCGCGTCCGCGGGCGGCGACCTGGACGCGGTGGAGGCGGCGGCGCAGGAGGCGTACACCTACCGGAAAGTGTGAGCCCCCCGCCCGGGGCGGGTGGCCTTCAGGCGAGTCCGGACGCCACGAGGGCGAGGGCCGAGCGCAGGGTCGCCGCCAGCTCGGCCTCCGCCGTCGTGGCGTCGGCGGCCCCCTCGTCGATGCGCCAGGCGTAGTGCTCGATCGCCGCGCGCAGCGCCGCGTTGAACATGGCGGCCTGGACGGTCGGCCCCAGTTCGTCGGCGGGGACTCCGGCGCGTTCGGCGAGGGCGTGGGCGAACGCCGGCTCGGCCTCGTCGTACGACTGGAGCCAGATGGCCCGCAGCCCCGGCTCGTCGCGGGTCAGCCGGACCAGTGCGCCGAGGGTGGCGCGGTCGGGGCCGGTCACCAGGCGGCTGTCGGCGGGTACCGCGCGGATGAGGACGTCCTCCAGCGGCCGGCCGGGGCGCCAGGCGCGCAGACCGGCGGCGACCCCCTCGATCCCGGCCTCGAACAGCGGCCGTACGCAGGCCTCCTTGCTCGGGAAGTAGCGCCACACCGTGCGCGCGGAGACGCCGACGGCCCGCCCGATCTGTTCCCCCGTGGTCGCGGCGACGCCCTGTGCGACGAACAGGTCGACCGCGGCCCGCGCGATCTCCAACCGGATCTCCGCCTTGCGCTCCTCGGTCAGGGGTGGTCGTCCCGTGCGTCCGCTGGCTGCGGTCATCTGTCCCTCCGGCTCGGGCTGCTGCTGCCACGGGAATTCTCCACCCCGACTTTATGTCACTCACAGACAATAAGTCGTAGGGTGGGCGCGTGCGCCGGGCGCTCGGCCCGGCGCGTCACGTGAGCAGGACCAACTGATGGGGAGCGGATCATGGCCAGCGGACTGGACGGCCGGAGCGTCGTCGTCACCGGCGCGGGATCGGGCATCGGGCGGGCCGCGGCGCTGGCCTTCGCGGCGGAGGGCGCCCGGGTCGTGGTGGCGGACCTCGACGCCGAAGGGGCGGGCGCGGCCGTCGAGGAGATCACCAAGGCGGGGGGCACGGCCGTGGCCGTGATCGGCGACCTCAGCGAGCAGGCGGTGGTGGACCGGCTGGTCGCGACCGCCGCGGAGCGCTTCGGCGGGGTGGACGTCCTGGTGAACAACGCCGGGATCATGGACCGCATGTCGGCCCTCGCGGAGGTGAGCGACGCCGAGTGGGAGCGGGTCCTGCGGGTCAATCTGACCGCCCCCTTCCTGCTCACCCGGGCGGTGCTGCCGCACATGCTGGCGGCGGGGCGGGGCGTCGTCGTGAACACCGCATCCGAGGCCGGCCTGCGGGGCAGCGCGGCGGGCGCGGCGTACACGGCCTCGAAGCACGGGGTGATCGGCCTGACCAAGTCCCTCGCGGTGATGTACCGCAATCAGGGCATCCGCGCCAACGCGATCGCCCCGGGCGGGACCAGGACCGCCATCACGGTGGACACGCAGGACGGGGCGCACGGACCGGCCGCCCTCGGCCCGTACTTCGGCAACATCGGCCGTGCCAGTGAGCCGGAGGAGCAGGCGGCCGCGATCGTGTTCCTCGCCTCGGACGCGGCGAGCAACATCAACGGCGCGATCCTCCCGGTGGACAACGGCTGGTCGGCGGTCTGACGCCACCCAGGGCCCCTGGGCGCGCGCACCACGGCACACGGCACGGGAATATGTTCGCGCCCCACGGCGGCGGCCGACAGGGGCCGGGGGCCGGGTCCGTGTCGGCCCCCGGCCACCCCGGCCACCCGCGCACGGCGCGGGATCAGCGACGACAGCGTTCCGCGCCACAGGCGCGAACTCCCCTGTGTTTCCGGAGAGTTCGGCCGTGAGGAGCTTCAGCATACGTAACGCCCCTGGGTGGTCACCAACACGGCCCTCTTGATGAGGTCGCACCGGCCGTGCATATTGGTCCGGACCATTGCCGTGTTGCCGTTCCCGGGGAGGCACAGCCGTGCGACGCGTTCCCGTACCCCACGCACTGGTCCTGGCGGCACTGGCGCTGGTCACGGCCTGCGGCTGGGGCGGCGCGGCGGACGACGGGGCCGAACGGCCGCCCGGCGCGCCGACGGGCGTGACCGCACAGCCCGGCAGCGCCACGAGCGTGCACGTCATGTGGAACGCGGTGTCGAGCGAACCGGGCATCGACTCCTACGAGGTCTATCGCGGCACCACAAAGGTCGGCGAAGTGCCGGGTTCCGAGCACATGGTGGACGTCACCAGGCTCAGGCCGTCCACCATGTATGTCTTCACCGTGCGGGCCCGGGACGGCGAGGGACGGCTCGGCCCGAGCAGCCAGGAGGTGCGGGCGCGGACACCGGCCGCCGTCGCCGCGGACCGCTCCGCGCCCGCCCGCCCGGCGAAGCCGACGGGCCGGGCCGTCGGCAGCCGGGCGGTCCAGCTGTCCTGGGGCGCGGCGCGGGACGACCGGGCCGTGGTGTCGTACGACGTCTACCAGGCGACCACGAAGGTGCACAGCGTCGGCGGCGGCCAGACCGCGACCGTGGTGACCGGACTGCGCCCCGGCACCCGCTACACGTTCACGATCCGGGCCCGCGACGCGGCCGACAACGTCTCGCCCGCGAGCACCGCCGTCCGGCTGACCACACCGGGCACCGACGACGGCGGCGACCCCGCGCCGACCGGCTTCCGTGTGACGAGCCACCGCGCGGACGGGGCGTACTACCTCGATCTGTCCTGGGTAGCGCCGCGCACCGACGGCGTGGTCACGGAGTACCAGATCCAGCTCGACCGCGGGCAGCCGACCTCGCTGGTGTGGGGTGCCACCCCGCCCGAGGGCCGGGCCACGCACAGCTTCTACGTCGGCCGTGAGGCCGGGGCCGGCCACCGGGTGCGGATCCGGGCGAGGCTGCCGGACGGCACCTGGGGCGGGTTCTCGGCGGAGCGGACGGTGACGACGGGTCCGGCACCCGGCGCCGCTCCCTAGACACGCGGAAGGTGCCCCGGACGGAGCATCCACTCACCCGGACGGTACCGGTCCGGCTGCGGGACGGCCCGGGGCCGCGTGGGATGCGGGGGAGGCAGCACGGACGTTTCCCGACCCCCGGCGGCGCATGGGACGTTCCGCCAACCGTGCCGCCGGAGGGCAGCCCAATGCGCACTACTCGACTCCTCTCCCGCTCCGGCCCGGTCCTGGCCGCCGCCGCGGCGCTGCCGATCGGGCTCGCCGGGCCGTCCCCCGCGGCCTCCGGCATCTCAGTGAGCACGAACGGGTCCACCGTGTCGGTGGTCACCAGCGCCTGCACCCAGATCAACGGCAGTTGGGGCAATGCCTCTCTGCTCACCGGGAGCCAGGCGAACTTCGCCGAGGGACGCCAGGCGGCGCTCACCGGCACGACCGTCAGCCAGTCCGCGGCCTGGTCGAACGTCACCCCGGGGACCTACACGGTCGTCGTGGTGTGCTCGAACGGCGGCACCGCCGGTTCCCAGTCCGTCATCGTCTCCTCCGCGAAGGCACCGAATCCCTCGCAGGCCCCCCAGGGCGCCGCGACTCCCGCCCCGCAGCGGGGCGTCGCGGGCGGTGAGGGCGGCACCGTGCACGACTACGGACCGCTCACCCTCGGCATCGGCGCGACCCTCCTGGGCGGCGGCGTGATCGCCACGGCCTGGTACCTGCGACGCCGTTCAAAGCCCCGCCGCCTCTGAAACCCACCCGCCCCGGGCGCGGGGAACTGCGCGACCAGTAACGACGGTGCCGCAGACCGCCGACGGCCGACGGCCGACGGCGGCACATCGCGGCACGCCCGGCGGAGCGCTCACGCCTCTGCGGCCGGCTCCCTGCGCCCGGGGAGTCCGTCGGGCGGCAGGGTCCCGATCTCCGCCAGGGCGTGGGCGAGCCACCGGGTCCAGAAGATCTCCAGGTCGATGCCCGCGCGCAGCACCAGGTGGCGCAGCCGGTCCTGCGGTTCGGCCCTGGCCGGCGGGAAGTCGCGGCGCTCGATCTCCTCGTACTCGGCCAACTGCCGCCGGTGCAGGTCGAGATGGCGACGCAGATCGGTTTCGAGGCCGGCCGTGCCGACCACCGCGGCGGCACGCAGCCGCAGCAGCAGCGCGTCCCGTTGCGGCTTCGGATCCTGGGACGCGGCGGTCCAGCGGGCCAGCTCGGCGCGGCCGGCGGGCAGCACCTCGTAGCTCTTCCTCTGCCCGCGGGACGGCTGCTCGGCCGGCCGGGCCCGGATCTGCCCCTCGGCCTCCAGCCGCCCCAGCTCCCGGTAGATCTGCTGATGCGTCGCCGACCAGAAGTAGCCGATCGACTTGTCGAACCGACGGGTCAGCTCCAGCCCCGACGAGGGCTTCTCCAGCAGGGCGGTGAGGATCGCGTGCGGGAGTGACATGGCCCCATCCTAGGGCCGCGCCCCTACAGCGTCGCCGCCAGCTCCGTGCCCTGCCTGACGGCGCGCTTGGCGTCCAGTTCGGACGCGATGTCGGCGCCGCCGATCAGATGCGCGTCGCGCCCGGCGGCGACCAGCCGCCGGTACAGGTCCCGGCGTGGCTCCTGCCCGGTGCACAGGACGACGGTGTCGACCTCCAGGACCGTGCCGCGCCCGTCGACGGTGATGTGCAGCCCGGCGTCGTCGATGCGGTCGTAGCGGACGCCGGGCACCATGGTGACGCCGCGCCGCCCGAGTTCGGCGCGGTGGATCCATCCGGTCGTCCTGCCGAGGCCGGCGCCGACCTTCGTGCTGCTGCGCTGGAGCAGGTGGACGGTGCGGGGCGGGGCGGGCCGCCGGGGCGCGGTCAGTCCGCCGGGCGTCCGGTAGTCCGGGTCGACACCCCAGTGCCGGAAGTACGTCGCCGGGTCTTCGCTCGCCCGGTCGCCGCCGTCGGTGAGGTAGGCGGCCACGTCGAAGCCGATGCCGCCCGCGCCGATGATCGCTACGCGGTCGCCGACGGGGGCGCCGTCGCGCAGCACGTCCAGGTAGCCGACGACGCGCGGGTGGTCGACGCCTAGGATGTCGGGGATGCGCGGGGTGACTCCGGTGGCGACGACGATCTCGTCGTACCCGACGAGATCCTCGGCCCGCGCCCGGGTGCCGAGCCGTACGTCACCCGCTGTTCGTCGAGCCGGTGGCGGAAGTAGCGCAGCGTCTCGTCGAACTCCTGCTTGCCGGGCACCTTGCGGGCCACGGTGAGCTGTCCGCCGATCTCGCTCGCGGCGTCGAACAGCGTGACGTCGTGGCCGCGTTCGGCCGCGCCGACGGCGCAGGCGAGCCCCGCAGGTCCGGCGCCGACGACGGCGATCCGCTTGCGCAGCCGGGTCGGGGCGAGGACCAGTTCGGTCTCGTGGCAGGCCCGCGGGTTGACCAGACACGAGGTGATCTTCCCCTCGAACGTGTGGTCGAGGCAGGCCTGGTTGCAGCCGATGCAGGTGTTGACGGTCTCGGGGCGGCCCGCGGCGGCCTTGGCGACGAAGTCGGGGTCGGCCAGCATCGGGCGGGCCAGCGACACCAGGTCCGCGCCGCCGCCGGCCAGCAACTCCTCGGCCAGTTCTGGGGTGTTGATGCGGTTGGTGGCCACCAGCGGCACGGCCACCTCGCCCATGAGCCGCCGGGTGACCCAGGCGTACGCGCCGCGCGGCACCGAGGTGGCGATGGTCGGGATCCGTGCCTCGTGCCAGCCGATGCCGGTGTTGATGATCGTCGCCCCCGCGGCCTCGACGGCTCGGGCGAGCGTGACGACCTCGTCCAGCGAGGAGCCGCCCGGGACCAGGTCCAGCATGGACAGCCGGTAGATGATGACGAAGTCCTCGCCGACCGCCTCGCGCACCCGGCGGACGATCTCGACGGGCAAGCGCATGCGGTTCTCGTACGGGCCGCCCCAGCGGTCGGTACGGTGATTGGTCCGCGCGACGATGAACTCGTTGATCAGATAGCCCTCGGAGCCCATGATCTCCACGCCGTCGTAACCGGCCCGGCGGGCCAGGCGGGCGGCGCGCACATGGTCCTCGACGGTCCTGACGACATCGGCGTCCGTCAGCTCGCGGGGCGGGAAGGGGCTGATCGGCGCCTGGAGGGGGCTCGGCGCGACGAGGTCCCGGTGGTAGGCGTATCGCCCGAAGTGCAGCAGTTGCAGGGCGATCCGGCCGCCCTCGCGGTGCACCGCGGCGGTGACGACGGCGTGCCGCCCGGCCTCCTCCTCGGTGGTGAGCTTGGCGCCGCCCTCGTAGGGCCGTCCCTCCTCGTTGGGCGCGATGCCGCCGGTGACGATGAGCCCCACTCCCCCGCGCGCCCGGGCGGCATAGAACTCCGCCATCCGCGCGAACCCGCCCTCGGCCTCCTCCAGGCCGAGGTGCATGGAGCCCATGATCACGCGGTTGGGCAGTGTGGTGAAGCCCAGGTCGAGGGGGCTCAGCAGATGCGGGTAGCGGCTCATGGGCCCGGCCCTCCGTGCGGGGGATGGTCGTCCCAGTTGCAGAGGACGGCCGGCGCTTTATGCAACTAGTTGCATAAACGAGGAGGGGTGAGCCGCGCCACGGACGACGCCCCGGTCGGCGGGCGGCCGGCCGGGGCGTGCGGGTGAAGGGACGTCAGCGGCTCTCCAGCCGCAGATGCAGGTCCCGTTCCTGGTCACCGGAGGCCGTACAGGTCTCCTGGACGGAGAACAGGGAACCCAGGGTGGTGCAGAACCGGTCGACGGCCCAGTAGCCGCCCTGGACGTCCGCGAGGACGGGCGACCTGAGCGGGGCGGGCGGTGCGGGCACCTCATGGGCGTCCGCCACGTCGTAGGTGCCGAGCCACACCATGGGACGCGTCTCGTGGAGCTGCTGCGGCACCTCGTCGGCACCTCGGTCGGACGTGAAGCAGGCCCTCAGGGCGTCGAACACGATCCGGGCGTCCTCCTTGGAGCACCCGCTGATCTCCACCGTGACGGATTCCGGGTGCGACCGCTGCATGTTCTTCATGATCGCTCCTCTCGTGGCCGCGCTGCGGTGGAACGGGGGTACCCCGCGCAACCGCGCCCATCCCTCAGCAAAGCACCACCCGCCGCCGAGCACTACCGGTGCCCGGCGGCGCACCGGCGCGCAGGTTCATCCGCGGGAGAACCGGTACGTCTTGCTGTCCGTGAGCACACAGAAGCCGGGCGAGACGACGATCACGCGCAGGGTGCCGGTGCGCCGGTCGTAGTCGATGCCCTCCGCCTCGAAGCTGCCGGAACAGGCGCTGCGCAGCGGGAGTTGACGCAGCGCCGTGACATGGCCGGACACGTCCGACGTGCCGTTCGGCTCGGCGGACAGGTCGATCTGCAGGAGCGGCTTGGTGACGCCGAAGAGACTGCCCTCGGGGTCGTCGGACGAGCACAGCAGGGTCGTGGGTCCGGAGAAGTCGCAGCCCTGGACGTCGCGCACGGCATGGTCCAGGTTGACGGTGGTGGCCCGCGGAAGGTTCGCGGACGGCGACGTGCCCGG
This sequence comes from Streptomyces sp. NPDC004629, assembly GCF_042873595.1. Lineage (NCBI taxonomy): Bacteria > Bacillati > Actinomycetota > Actinomycetes > Kitasatosporales > Streptomycetaceae > Streptomyces > Streptomyces sp. NPDC004629. The sequence goes on from NZ_JBIALO010000007.1 coordinate 155,723, forward strand.
GTTGACGCCCGGGGTCGGGAAGACCAGGAGGCGGCTCATCGTGCCGTACTCGCCCGCCAGCATCCACTGCCCGTCCGGCGAGACGGCGACCCAGGAGTTGTTCAGCGCCTCGCCGGGATCGAGGGTGTGCACGTACTCGGACCAGGCGCCGCCCGGCGCCTGGACGCGGAACATCTTGGTGGTGCCGGAGTCCCGCTGGTAGGGCTCGATGTAGTAGCCGTCGTAGGAGGCGTCCGGGTCGCCCACATGGTTCCAGCCGCGGGTGGCCACGGCGAGCGGGATGGTGCCGATGCCGGTGTACCGGTTGGGGCTGCCGGACGGGATCTCGACGGAGGTCAGGCCCTGGCTCTCGGTGAGCGGGTCGGCGCGGTCGGAGCCGGCCTCGGTCCAGGTGTCGGCGGCGGAGGCGGGCGGGGCGGCGGACACGGACACGACGACGGCGGCGGCGAGGGCGATAAGTCCGGTCAGGACTGCGTGACAACGTTGCCGGGCGGACACGGGCATGGATGCCGACTCCTCGGTGGTGGGGGGTGGCTGGCGTGTTCGGCGGACAGTCTGGCCCGAGCGCGATGGGCATGTACAGACCAATGGAGGAACGCGGGGGTGAACACGCGCGTGGCGATCCGTGAACGGACTGATCGACTGAACGGGTGAGCGAGTGAACCGGTGATCGTCGGGCAGCGATGCGCGACCGGCACCGGTGGCCGACGATCCGGTTGCTGGTCGGTTCGCCGTACACGGACCCCCGTGTTGAGGGATGGTGGAGATAGCGGACGGCGGCGTCGGAGAGTCGGGTGTGGGCGCGGAACACATGGGGAGCCGGCACGGGTGGTGCTGTGCCGCAAGGACGGTCTAAGGCGGTGCGTGCGATGAGTGCAGCCGAGGCTCCCGTGGCCGAGGGCGGCGGCCCGGTCCGGCCGAGCGGGCTGCTCGACGTGCTGGGCGTGGCCTCGGTCGTGCTGGACGTCGAGGGGCGCATCGTGCTGTGGAGCCCCCAGGCGGAGGAGCTGTTCGGCTACTCGGCACGGGAGGCCCTCGGCCAGTACGCGGCCCGCCTGATGGTGCACGACAAGCACATCGCACTGGTCCGGAAGCTGTTCGCCGATGTGATGGCGACCGGCCGGAGCTGGGCCGGCGCGTTTCCCGTCCGGACCAAGGACGGCGGCACGCGCCTGGTCGAGTTCCGCAACATGCGGCTGACGGACGACCGGGGCGACGTGTTCGCGCTGGGGCTCGCGGCCGACCGCTCCACGGTGCGCCGGCTCGAACAGGACGTGGCCCTGTCGGAGCGGATGGTCACGCAGTCACCGATCGGGCTGGCCGTGCTGGACACGGAGCTGCGGTACGTCTCGGTCAACCCGGCGCTGATCCGGATCAACGGCATCCCGGCCGAGGAACTCCTCGGACGCATGCCGCACGAGGTGCTGCCGCTGCTGGACTCCGACGCCCTGGAGAACGCGCTCCGCCGGGTCCTGGAGACCGGTTGCCCGCTGGTCGACCAGGCCACCGTGGGCCGGACGCCGGCCGACCCGGGCCAGGAGCACGCCTGGTCCGTGTCGCTGTACCGGCTGGAGGACGCCATGGGCCGGGTGCTCGGCGTCGCGGCGTCGGTCGTGGACATCACCGAGCAGTACCGGGCCCGTGTCGAGACCGAGGCCGCGCGGCGCAGGCTGGCCGTCGTCGCGGACGCCTCCGCCCGCATCGGCACCACCCTGGACCTGAACCGCACCGCCCGTGAACTGGCCGACGTCGCCGTGCCGGAACTGGCCGACATCGCCGCCGTGGACCTGCTCGACGCCGTCGTCGAGGGCCGCCGCAGCACCCTCGGCCCGGCCGAGTCCGCGGTGATCCGGCCCCTCGCGGTCCGCGCGGAGCGGGAGACGGACGCGCTGCGGGCCGCCGACCCGCCGGGTGAGCCCGTACGGTACGCCCCCGACCGGCTGGTCACCGCGTGCGTACGCACCGGAAACCCGGTCGTCGTGCCGCGGGTGACGGACGGCGACCTCGACCGGATCGCCCGCTCCCCCGAGGCGGCCGCGCTGCTGCGCCGGGCGGGCGTGCACTCCTACCTGGCGGTGCCGCTGATCGCACGCGGCGAGGTGCTGGGCGCCCTCGACCTGAAGCGTGCGGGCAATCCGCTGCCCTTCGGCGAGGACGACGTGCTGCTGGCCCGGGAGCTGGCCGCCCGCGCGGCGGTGCAGATCGACAACGCCCGCTGGTACCAGAACGCCCGGGACACCGCCCTCACCCTGCAGCGCAGCCTGCTGCCCGGCCGGCCGGCCGTGACGACCGGCCTTGAGGTCGCCTCCCGCTACCAGCCGGCGGGCGCCGCCGTCGAGGTCGGCGGCGACTGGTTCGACGTGATCCCGCTGGAGGGCGGCAGGACCGCGCTCGTCGTGGGTGACGTGATGGGCAGCGGCATCGGCGCGGCGGCCACCATGGGCCGGCTGCGCACCGCCACCGCCACCCTGGCCTCGCTCGGCCTCGACCCCGACGTGCTCCTGCGGCACCTCGACAAGATCGCCGCGGGTCCCGACCACTCCATCGCGACCTGTGTGTACGCCGTCCACGACCCCCGGCTGGGCCAGTGCCGCATCGCCAACGCCGGGCATCTGCCCCCGGTCCGGGTCCGCGCCGGGCAGCCGCCGGAACTGCTCGCGCTGCCGACCGGTGTGCCGCTGGGCGTCGGCGGTGTCGCCTTCTCCACCACCGCCGTCGACTTCGCCCCCGGCGACCGGCTGGTCTTCTACACCGACGGCCTGGTGGAGACCCGACGGCACTCGCTGGACGAGCGGCTGGCCGCGTTGCTGGCCCTGCTGGAGGGCCCGGACCGCCCGCTGGAGGACGTCTGCGACCTGCTGCTGCAGACGCTGCACCACCCCGACAACCACGACGACGTGGCGCTCCTCATCGCGCGCTCCCTGGATCCCGGGACCGCCGGTGAGCGGTGAGCGGTGAGCGGTGAGCGGTGACGCACGGTCCCGCCGCCGAGCACCGCCCGCCCGGCCACCGCGCCGAGCACCGCCCCCGGTCCCGGCCGCCTAGGGGCCGACCCCGATCACCACGTGCGCGTGCAGCTCCGCGCAGACCGCGAGGGAGGTGGTCAGACCGGCGCGGGCGAAAATCAGGGCGGCCTCCTGTGCCTGCTGCTCGCTGGTCTCGATCAGGAGGCAGCCACCGGGGGCGAGCCAGTCGGGCGCGGCGGTGGCGACGCGGCGCAGCACGTCCAGGCCGTCCGCGCCGCCGTCGAGGGCGCGCAGCGGCTCGTGCTCCCGAGCCTCCGCGGGCAGCAGCCCCACCTCGCCGCTCGGGACGTACGGCACGTTCGCGGCGAGGATGTCGACGCGGCCCCTGAGCGTGCGGGGCAGCGGCTCGAACAGGTCGCCCGCATGGGCGTGTCCGCCGTACTCGGCGAGGTTGCGGCGGGCGCAGCGCACCGCGGCCGGGTCGACGTCGGCGGCGTGCAGTTCGACCCGGCCGAGCGCCGCGGCCAGGGCGGCGCCGACGGCGCCGGAGCCGCAGCACAGGTCCACGACGACCCGGGCGCCCGGCGAGCGGGCGAGGGCCTGGTCGACAAGGAACTCGGTGCGGCGGCGTGGCACGAAGACGCCGGGTTCGACGGTGATCCGCAGTCCGTGGAACCCGGCCCAGCCGAGGACGTGTTCGAGGGGCAGTCCGGCGGCGCGCCGGTCCACCATGGCGCTGAGTTCGTCCGGGGTGCGGGCGGTGGCGAGGATCAACTCCGCCTCGTCCTCGGCGAAGACGCAGCCGGCCGCGCGCAGCGCGGCGACGACGGTGGAGGGGGTGAGCAGGGGCATGGAGGCCGAGAGCCTTTCGGTGACCTGGGGCCGAAGGGCGCTCCCGCGGGCACCGGTTACCGGCGACGCACGCCGCGGTGAGGGGTGAGCACCCGAGCTGACACAGCGGTAATGGGTCTCACCTCCTTCAGGGCACGGCCTGGACGTTCCACGGCCGGACGGCCACCCTACCCCAACGGTCGGACACCGACGGCCGCTTCGGGCCCCCGGGGATCTCGCCCGCTCCCCCGCCGCCCCGGACTGAACGGGTCACGGTCAGACCGGCACGGCCTCCCGGCCGTCCGCCAGGCGCTGCGGCACCCGGACCGCGAGGAACACGGTTCTGCGCCGCAGCCGGAAGCCCAGCGACTCGTAGAGCCGGATGGCGTTGGTGTTCTCCGCGCTCGCGTGCAGGAACGGCGTCTCGCCGCGGGCCCGGATGCCGTGCGCCACGGCGAGGATCAGCCGGGTCGCCAGGCCCTCGCCGCGGAAGCGGGGATCGGTGCAGACCGCGCTGATCTCGGTCCAGCCGGGCGGGTGCAGCCGCTCCCCCGCCATGGCGATCAGGGCCCCGCCGCGGCGGATGCCGAGATAGGTGCCGAGTTCGACGGTGCGCGGCAGGAACGGGCCCGGCTTGGTGCGTTCGACCAGGTCGGTCATCTCGGGGACGTCGGCGGGCCCGAGGCGGACCGCCTCCGCGTCCGGGGCGGCGGTGAGTGAGTCGTCGACCAACTGGACACCCGCCATCCGGAAGGTGACCTCCCATCCCTGCGGCACCTGTCCGCGAAAGCCGGCCAGCGGCACCTCGGCGCCCGGACCGGCGAGCGCCGCGAGGTCCGCCCAGTCGTCGGCGTCGGGATCGTCGGGCAGCGCCAGCCACGGGGACACCTCGGCCGGGTAGCGCAGCACTCGGCCGCGGCGCTCGGCGAAGCGGGTGTGCGGGCCGGTCAGCGATGCCAGGGCCGGGTTGTCGAGGACGTGTCCGGTGCCGGCGCCGGCCGGCGGGTTCGGTTCGCTCACCGGGCGACCTCGATCACGATCTTGCCGCGGGCGTGGCCGTCCTCGACGGCGCGCAGTGCCGCTGCGGCCTGTTCCAGCGGGAAGGTCCGGGTGACGTGCGGGTCGAGCACGCCGGTCAGCACGAGCTGAGCCACCGCGTCGAGCACGGCCGCGGTGCGGGCCCGGGTGACCCGGGCGCCGCCCAGCGCGGCGACGGTCTCGGGCGGGGCACCCGCGGTGATCAGCCGGGTCCGGTCGGTGAGCAGGGCGGCCACCTCGGTCAGCACCTCGCCGCCGACCAGGTCGTAGACGGCGTCGATCCCGTCGGGCGCGGCGGTCCGTACCCGGTCGGCGAGGTCCGGGCCCGAGGGCACGTGCACGGCGCCCAGCGACTCCACGAAGTCCTTCTTGCCCTCGCCCGCCACGCCCACCACGCGCACCCCGAGGGACCGGGCGATCTGCACGGCCGCCGCGCCGACGCCGCCGCCCGCCCCGGTGACCAGCAGCGTCGCTCCGGTGGGCAGGTCGAGCTGGCGGATGCCGTCGTAGGCCGTGGCCGCCGCGACCGGCAGGGTCGCCGCGTCGGTGAAGGACAGCCCGGCGGGCTTGTGCGCGGTGACCGCCGCGGGCAGCAGCGCGTACTCGGCGTACCCCCCGGCGACGGTGTTGCCGAAGACCTCGTCGCCGACGGCGATCCCGGTCACGCCCTCGCCGACCTCCGCCACGACGCCGGAGACCTCGCTGCCGAACACGGCAGGGAAGGCGCGTTCCGCGACGTCGCCGGGGCGGCGCAGGCCCTCGCGCAGCTTCCAGTCGACGGGATTCACCCCGGCGGCGCGCACCGCGACCAGTACCTCTGCGGTGCCGGGCCGGGGCCGGGCGACATCCGTGAACGCCTCGGTCTCCGGCCCCCCGTACCGTGTGAAGACGTACGCCTTGGGCATTTTTTCCTCACTCTCCTTGCGCTGTCACCGGCGTACCGGTGCCGGCACTCAGCGCCAAGGACGGGCGTGCGGCGGCTATTCCCCCTCCGGCGCGCAGTTCACGAAGCCGCAATGTTCGGGGGACTGACCTGGGACGGAGCACGGCCGGCGGCGGCGTTACGGTTGCCTCATGAATGTCACCCGAGGCTTCACCGGGCGTCCGCGCGTCCTCGATCCGGGACTGCCGCCCGGCCAGTACGACGCGGGGGACGACTGGCCCGTGCTCTCCGCGGAGGTCACCCCGGACCTGGCGCCCGCCGACTGGTCCTTCCGCGTGGACGGGCTGGTGGCCGAGCCGCACACCTGGGACTGGGACGGGGCACACGCGCTGCCCGCGTCCGCCTACGAGGGTGACATCCACTGTGTGACCGGCTGGTCGAAGTTCGGGGTGCGGTTCGGCGGTGTGTCACTGGACTGCTTCCTCAGTGTGGTCCGGCCCCATGGGTCCGCCACCCATGCCGTCGCGTTCTCGCACACGGGCTACACCACGAACCTGCCGCTCGCCGATCTCACCGGCGGGCGCGCCTGGATCGTCTGGGAGTACGACGGCACGCCGCTGGCGCCGGAGCACGGTGGCCCGGCGCGGCTGCTGGTGCCGCACCTGTACTTCTGGAAGAGCGCCAAGTGGATCGCCGGTCTCACCCTCCTCGACCAGGACGAACCCGGTTTCTGGGAGGGCAACGGCTACCACGCGCGTGGCAACCCCTGGGAGGAGCAGCGGTACTCCGGTGACTGAGACCTTCGCTCCCCGCACGCGCTTCGCGGTGCCCGGACGCATCGTCGTCGGCCGTCAGGCGGCGTCGGTGTGGCAGACGGCCACCGTCACCGAGGTGCGGCGCGAGACCCCGCGCGCCGCCACCTTCCGGCTCGCGGTGCCGCACTGGGCGGGGCATCTGCCCGGCCAGCATCTGATGCTGCGGCTCACGGCCGGCGACGGCTATGTGGCGCAGCGCCACTACTCGATCGCGTCGGCGCCGGACGACTCCGGGTACATCGAGCTGACCCTGGACCACATCGAGGGCGGCGAGGTGTCCGGCTGGTTCCACACGGTGGCGAGGCCCGGGGACACGGTCGAGGTGCGCGGCCCGCTGAGCGGCTTCTTCGCCTGGCCGGGCGACCGTCCGGCGCTGCTGATCGGCGCCGGGTCCGGGGTCGTACCGCTGATGTCGATGGTCCGGCACCACCGGGCGCGCGGGCTCACCGTGCCGCTGCGGCTGCTGGTGTCCGCGCGCCGTCCCGAGGAGCTGATCTACGCACGGGAGCTGGGCGCCGAGACCACCCCCGTGTTCACCCGGAGCGCACCGCGGGGTGTGCCGGTCGGACGTCTGGCGGCCGCACATGTGGCGCCGCTCCTGGCCGAGCAGCCGTCCGGTGGGTGGGAAGCCTATGTGTGCGGCTCCAACGGGTTCGCCGAGCATGCCTCGCGGCTGCTCGTCGAGGCCGGTCAGCCGGTGGACCGCATCCGCATCGAACGCTTCGGCTGAGGCGGGGATTGCCGCTCCTCGGACGGGTCGGCGGGTCGGCCCCGTCCCGGGTCGACGTTCCCTGGGTGCGCGGCCCCTCCCGCGGGCCGCTCCCGCGGGCCCGGTTCGGGGGCGCGTCCGCGGGTGTCGAGCGCCGCGGCGGGCTCCCTCGCCACGACCGCACCGTCCCCGATGGGCGCGAGGTGGGCGAGCCACACCGAACGGGGTACGAGAGCGGTGTGGGCGCTCGCAGGCGTGGGCGGTGCGCGGACCGCGGCGGCAGGATGCCGTCAGATGGCCGGCTCCGGTGACGGCGAGGAGGTCGACATGCGGGTCCTGGTGCGTGGCCGGCACCGGCGCGGCAATCCCTTGCGGCGCCGGTCGGACGTCGTGGAGGCGTGGACGGCGCTGGGTGTCGCCGTGCTGCTGGTCGTGGGCGTGCCCCTGGCCGGGGTGTGGGCGGGTCGGTGGGCCCACGACGAGGCGGCGGCGATCGCCGCGGTGCAGCGGGCCGACCGGCACACCGTGCGCGCACGGGTGGTCGGGGGCGCGGCCCTGCCGCTGCCAGCGACCGAGGACGGACAGGCGGGCGCCCGCCGGGCCATGGTGCGCTGGACGGAGCCCGGTGCCCGGGAGCGCACGGCCGTGGCCCGCGTCCCGGCGGGCGCGCGCACCGGGCAGGTGGTGGACGTCTGGTTCGACTCCCGCGGACGCGGCGTCGGCGCGCCGCCCGACGACACCGCGGTCCGGCAGCACGGTGTCGTCGTCGGCATGTGCGCGGCGGGCGGAGCGGCGGCGGTGATCCTCCTCGGCCACGGGGTCGCGCGCCGTGTCGCGCTGCGCCACCGGCTGACGGAGTGGGAACGGGAGTGGGCCCGCACCGGCCCGGACTGGAGCCGCGGACGGACCTGAATCCGCCGGCCGCACCGACCGCGGGCCGGGCGCCCCACCCGCGGGACCGGTCGCCTCGCCTGCGCGACCGGTAGGCCCGGTCGCCCGGCACGGTCACCGGCCCTCCCGGGCGGTCGGCCGCCGTCCACAGCAAGCGGTTCCTGCGGCTTGACCAGGGGTTCGACGGGGCGGTCACGGGGGCCGGCGGCCCGCGCACGGCTCTGGCGATCGCCGCGACCACCGACGTACGGTGTGATCGCCCGCGCTCACCCTTCACAAAGGCGGCTGCCGATGGCCCTGTTCGACCTACCGCTCGACGAACTCCGTGCGTACCGCAGCCCGTCCGCGGAGCCCGAGGACTTCGACGCCTTCTGGTCCAAGACACTCCAGGAAGCGCGCGAACACGACCTCGACGCCCGCTTCGAACCGGTCGACACGGGTCTGTCCACGGTGCGGGTCCACGACGTGACGTTCGCCGGGTACGGCGGCCATCCGGTCAAGGGCTGGCTGGTGCTGCCCGCCGACGCCGCCGAACCCCTGCCGCTGGTCGTGCAGTTCGTCGGCTACGGCGGCGGTCGCGGGCTGCCGTACGAGCATCTGCTGTGGGCGTCGACGGGCCGTGCGCACTTCGTGATGGACACCCGCGGGCAGGGCAGCGGCTGGGGCGGCGGGGGCGGCACCGCCGATCCCGTGGGGGCGGTGCCCGCGTACCCGGGGTTCATGACCCGGGGCGTGGACGCGCCCGAGAACTACTACTACCGGCGGGTGTTCACGGACGCCGTGCGCGCGATCGAGGCGGCCCGGTCGCATCCGCTGACGGACGCCTCACGGACCGTGGCGGTCGGCGGCAGCCAGGGCGGTGGCATCACGCTCGCCGTGGGCGGACTGGTGCCCGACCTGGTGGCCGTCGCCCCGGACGTGCCGTTCCTGTGCGACTTCCCGCGGGCGACGAAGCTGACGGACCGTCACCCCTACCGCGAGATCGGCCTCTACCTCAAGACGCACCGCGGGCGCTCCGCGGACGTGCTGCGCACCCTGTCCTACTTCGACGGCGTGCACTTCGCGGCCCGGGGCCGGGCCCCCGCCCTGTTCTCGGCCGCGCTGGAGGACCAGACCTGCCCGCCGTCCACGGTGTTCGCCGCGTACAACGCCTGGGCGCACGACGACAAGTCGATCGAGGTGTACGAGTTCAACGACCACGAGGGCGGCGGCCCGTTCCAGGACGCGGCGAAGGTGCGCTGGCTGCGCTCGTACGCCTGAGCGCGGGGCGCCGCGCTCCGGTGCCGGGCCGTTCAGGACGGCCGCCGGGCCACGACCAGGCGGGCGCGGGGGCTGCCGTCGGCGCGCCGGCCGAACTCGGGCAGGGCGTACAGCCGCGTGCCGAAGCCGGCGCGCTCCAACTCGTCGAGCACGGTGCCGAGTCGGAAGGCCCGGTAGTACATGACGAACGGCGGGCGCCATACGGCGTTGCGCACCCGCATCACCGTGTCGAAGCCCAGCAGGATCCAGAACCAGGCACTCGTGGGGCGGGGCGGGGCGAGCACCGGGAACGCGAAGCCGCCGCCCGGCCGCAGCACGGAGTGGACCTGCCGGAACAGCCCCGGCAGTTCGCGCGGCAGGAAATGACCGAACGCGCCGAAGCTCACGACCAGGTCGAAAACGGGGGCGAACGGCAGGGCACGCGCGTCACCGCGCACCAGGTGGCGGCGCGGCCCCGCCGGGTGGGCGTGCCGGGCGGCCACGGCGAGCATGCCGGCGCTGAAGTCGACACCGGTGACGCTCCGCCGGCACACCCGCGCCAGCATCTGTGTCCCGGCGCCCGTGCCGCAGCACAGGTCGAGCCCGTCGTCGAACGGGCCGAGCCGGCCGAGCGCCGTGGCCACGGCCTCCAGGATGTCGTCCGGGGTGCGGAAGGGGGTGTGGTCGAACTTCGGGGCGAGCAGGTCGTAGCCGTGCTCGACCGACGACAGCGCCTGGACGGCGAGTTCGCGCAGGCTGGGACCCTCGGGGCGGAACATGCGCTCAGCCTAGGGGTACGCGCCGGTTCAGCGCCGCTCGTACGCGTGCACACCAGCGCGGGTGCGCCTCCTCTCGACCGGCGAGCGGGCCGCGTCCGGGTCGCCCTCGTCCATGGCCTGGATCTTGATCGGCGGCTCGTCGCGGATGGCGGTTGGCCCGGCGGGGTGGCCCAGCGGCGAAGGCGCGCAGCGCGACCTTGATGCCGTCAAGGCGAGCCAGTGGTCCGGGACGGTGGGTGCCTGTTCCGTGGACGCTGTGAGGGGCGGTGCGCCGTGCGGCGGCGCCACCGGAGGGCGGCGGGCCGACGCACGGCCGGGCGAGCGGCACCGGCACGGGCATCGGCGTCCGTGTCGACAGCGGTGACCGCGGGCGCGGTGTCGATGTGGGAGGCGCCGGTGCGGCGGGCGGACGGGCCGGTTCGGACGGTGTCGAAGGCGGTCATCGGGTTCTGACGAACAGGGCCGGACGGAATCGACACAGCGTGCAGGACGTTTCTTTCAGCGGCGTCGCGCAGCGCGTGGTAAAGTTCCGGCAGCACTTGTGTACGCCCCGTCGTGGGCGCCGGTGCACTTCTCTTCAGTTGTTCTCTCCTCGGTTCGCCGATGCGGCCGCCGTCTTCCGTTCGGAGCCCCGGCTTCCCGCACACCTCGTCGGCAGTGGCCGTGGCCCTGCCCTCGCCGAGGTGTCGTCCGCCGCCCAGGCGCGCTCGCGCGCCCTCCTCGCGGCTCTCTCCCTCCCTTTCCTCCCTTTCCTCGCCCTTTCCTCCGCCTGATGCCAGGCCCCGCGTCCGTGAAAGGACCACCCACATGACCGTCACACTCGAACACCCTTCGCTGCCCGCACAGCCCTCGGCCGACCGGTCCGTCACCGGTGTCCTCGACATCGACGCGCAGGGAAAGGGCCGGCTGCGGGCCGAGGACTGCCTGCCCACACCGTCCGACCCGCAGGTGCCGGCCGCGCTGATCGGCCGGAACGGCCTGCGCAAGGGCGACCTCGTCGAAGGGGTCCGCGGGCCGCAACGCGCGCTCACCGCCGTCGACCGCGTCAACGGCCGCGCACCCGCAGAGCAGCGCGGCCGGCCCCACTTCCGCGACCTCACCCCCCTGCATCCGCACGAACGGCTCCGGCTTGAGCACCCCGCCTCCGGGCAGGCCGGCCGGGTCGCCGATCTGTTCACGCCCGTCGGCAAGGGCCAGCGCGGGCTCCTGGTGGCCCCGCCGAAGACGGGCAAGACCGTGCTGCTCCAGCAGTTCGCCGCCGCCGTCGCCGGCAACCACCCAGAGTGCCGCCTCATGGTGGTACTGCTCGACGAGCGCCCCGAGGAGGTCACCGAGATGCGGCGCTCCGTGCACGGCGAGGTGTACGCCTCGACCTTCGACCGGTCGCCCAAAGAGCACATCGCGCTGGCGGAACTCGTGATCGAACGGGCCAAGCGGCTCGTCGAGGACGGCGCGGACGTCGTCGTCCTGCTCGACTCGCTGACCCGGCTGTGCCGGGCCCACAACAACGCGGCGGCCGGCAGCGGCCGCACCCTCAGTGGCGGCGTCGACGCGGCGGCGCTGCTCGGCCCCAAACGGTTCTTCGGCGCAGCCCGCCAGGCCGAGGAGGGCGGCTCGCTCACCATCCTCGCCACCGCGCTGGTGGAGACCGGCTCCCGCGCCGACGAGTTCTTCTTCGAGGAACTGAAGAGCACCGGCAACATGGAGCTGCGCCTGGACCGGCAGCTCGCCGCGCGCCGCGTCTTCCCGGCCGTCGACCTGCCCGCCTCCGGCACCCGCCGCGAGGAACTTCTCCTGACGCCCGCCGAGTTGACGGCCGTACGCGGCCTGCGCCGGGCCCTGCGGGGCAGGGACGGCGGGCCGGCGCACGTGGAGACCCTGCTGGAGCGGATGCGGGAGACCCCCGACAACGTGACGTTTCTGCGCCGCGTCCAGCCGACGCTGCCGTCCGGGTGAGCCGTCCGGCCGAACGCCCCGGCGGGGCGGGCCGCCAAAAGCGCAGCGCGCGCACCGCGGCGCGGCGGCCGACGTGCCGGACAGGTGTCCCGGTCCGCACGGGCGATGACGGGCCGGAGGTGCCCCGTGTGAGGCATCCGGGTTGCTCGCGGACTCCATGCGGCCCAGGCAGCGCGCGCCACGGCAGCTCCGTTCCTACGTTTCTCATATGGAAATCGGACCTTCTTCCCGGTGGGTCGTGTCGGCCTGCGCCCTCTGTGTGGCGGGCATGCTGACCCTCACGCCCACCGTGGCCGTCGCCCAGCCGAGAACCGCCGCCCCCTCTCCGTCGGGCGCGCCCGAAGCCGCGGTGCCCGAGCCCTCGGTGCTCTTCGGCGACGGCACCCAGGTCAGACCGCACCGCGACGCGCCCGAACTGCCGGACCTCACCGCGCTGTCGTGGCTGGTCGCCGACGCCGGCACCGGCGAGGTACTGGCCGCGCACGACGCGCATCTCAAGCTGCCGCCGGCCAGCACCCTGAAGACGCTGTTCGCCCTCACCGTGCTGCCGGTCCTGCCGGGCGGCGCCCGGCACACGGTGACCGCGAAGGAGCTGGCGGACATCGGGCCGGGCAGCAGCCTGGTCGGCATCCAGGAGGGAGAGAGCTACCAGGTGTCCGACCTGTGGCGCGGCGTCTTCCTCAGCTCGGGCAACGACGCCGTGCATGTGCTGGCCTCGCTGGGCGGCGGCTGGGATGCCACGGTCACCCGGATGCAGGCCAAGGCCCGCGCCCTGGGTGCCCGCGACACCCAGGTCGTCTCGCCCGACGGCTACGACGCCCCCGGCCAGGTGTCCTCGGCGTTCGACCTGGCCGTCTTCGGCCGGGCCGGACTGCGCAACCCCGACTTCGCCCGCTACTGCTCCACCGTGTCGGCCGGCTTCCCGGGCCTCGGCGGGTCGTACGGGATCGAGAACACCAACCGGCTGCTGACCGGCGCGGACGGCGTGGAACGCTACCCCGGCCTGCTCGGCATCAAGAACGGCTACACCAGCGATGCCGGCAACACGCTGGTGGCCGCCGCCCACCAGGGCGACCGCACCCTCGTGGTGACCGTGCTCAATCCCCAGGAGGACGACGGCCTCACCGTCTACGAGGAGGCACGCGCGCTGCTGGACTGGGGTTTCGCCGCCGCCGGGCGGGTCGACCCGGTCGGCTCGCTGGACGCGTTGCGGGACAAGCCACGGCCGGCCGCGGCCCCGTCGGCCGCGCCGTCCCCGGCGGCGGTCGCCGCATCCGTGCCCGACACCGACTCCGGCTGGTCGGAGACCGGCGTCATCGCGGGCGTGGCCGGGCTGGGCGCGGGCGCCGTGGCCCTGGCGCTGCGGGCCAAGAACCAGCGGGGCGCGCGGGACTGACCCACCGGCAGACCGAGCAGCAGGCCGAGCGTGATCCAGGTGTAGAGGTTGCTGCCGAGGAACCCGTCGACGCCGGAGGCGTCGTCGAACCACAGCCACACCACGCTGGTGCACAGCACCGCGTACAGGGCGGCCGCGATCCGCGGGTGTCCGGTGCGGACCAGCACCGCGAAGGAGGGCAGCAGCCACACCAGATGGTGCACCCAGGTGATCGGGCTGACCAGGCAGGCCACCAGACCGGTGAGGGCGAAGGCCGCCGTCCACTCCCCGGCCGCGGCGGCCCGGCGTGCCCGCCAGGCCCACACGCACAGCACCAGCAGCACCGCCGCCGCCCACAGCGGGCGGCCCGTCTCGCCGAGGCGGGCCAGCACGCCCTGCACCGACTGGTTCGAGACATAGTCGAGGCGCCCCACCCGGGTGGTGTCCCACAGCGCCTCGGTCCAGTAGAAGCGCGAGGCCCGCGGGTCCACCCAAGCCGCGAGGGCGGTGGCCGCGAGAGCGACGGCCGTCGCTCTCGCGGCGGCCCGCCGGCGGCCGGTCAGCAGCAGCAGGCCGATGAAGACGGCGGGCGTCAGCTTGACGGCGGCGGCCAGGCCGATCCCCACGCCCGCCCAGCGGCCTCGGCCCGTCGCCAGCAACCGGGCGTCGACCAGGACCAGGGCCAGCAGCAGCAGGTTCACCTGGCCGAAGCTGAAGGTGTCGCGCAGCGGTTCGAACAGCACCAGCAGGCACGCGGCCAGCGACCAGCCGAACCAGCCGTGGCGCCGCCAGTCCGGTCCGGCCAGCAGGCGCAGCACGACGGCCAGCGCGCCGAGGTTGAGCAGCAGACAGACCGCGATGGCGGTGTGCGGTCCCAGCAGGGCCATCGGCAGCATGGCGACCGCCGCGAACGGCGGGTAGGTGAAGCCGTACGGCGTACCGGGGACCCGGTAGTCGTAGAGCCCGCCGCCGTGGTGGACCCAGGCGTCGACCGCCCCCTGGTACACCCGCAGGTCGAAGAAGTCGCGCAGCAGCGGCACGGTGGCCGTGAACGCGGTCACGGCGGCGGCGAGGACCAGGACCAGCAGCAGCCGGCCCCGTTCGGTGCGCGGCGGCCTCATGCGGCCCGGCCCAGCGCCGGGGCCTGTGCGGCCTGGTGGGCCTGCCACAGCACCACCACGGCGAGCACGCCGCCGGAGACGGCGAGCAGCAGTTGCCCGGTGTCGGCGGGGGCTCCGCTGGGCAGCACGGCCAGGGCGAGCGCGGCCGTCACCGCGGCCACCCGGTGCCGCACCTCGGTGCTGGGCGCGGCGGCCGCGATCAGGAACAGACCCCACAGGGCGTACCAGGGGCGGATCGCCGGGCCGAAGGCGGCGACCACCGCGAGGCTCAGACCGAGCGCGTACACCGGGCGCGGGCGCAGCCGCAGCCAGATGAGCAGGACGGCGACGGCGGTGGCGGCGAGGCCGAGCGTGTGCCAGAAGGGGACGGCAAGCGGCGCCAGATCGCTGCCGAGGTGGGCGAGCAGCGCGCCGGTGGCCCGGCCCAGCAGGCTGGTGAGCGCCCAGTTGTGTGAGGAGACCGGGGTGTCGAGGGCGCCTATCCAGCCGTATCCCGTACCGGCCACGGCCGTCGCGAGGACCGTGGTCGCCCCGGCCGCGCCCGCCGTGGTCAGCAAGGCACGCAGCGGACCGCGGCCGGCGCGCGCCTGGAGCACCACGACGGCGAGCAGGCCGAGCGCGGCGGGCGCCTTGACCAGGGCGGCCAGTGTGACCAGGACGGCGCCGACGGCGGGCCACCGGCCGAGCGCCGCGACCAGGCCGGCGCCGAGCAGACCGAGCATGATCGCGTCATTGTGGGCGCCCGCGACCAGGTGCAGCAGGACCAGCGGGTTGAGGGCGCCGAGCCACAGCGCGGCGGCCGGGTCGGCGCCGCTGTGCCGGGCGAGCCGGGGCAGCGCCGCCGCCATCAGCGCGACGCCGAGGAGCGCGACGAGGCGCATGCCGACGAGCCCGGCGGGCAGTTCGCCGCCGGTCACACCGGACAGGGCCGAGGCGACGGCGAGGAAGGCCGGGCCGTAGGGGGCCGCGGTGTTCTGCCACACGGGGGCCACCTCGTCGGCGAGCGGGCCGCCGAACTGCGCGGGCCCGTACGAGTAGACGTCCATGTGGGCGTCGACCATGGCGCCCTGTGCGAGATAGCTGTACACGTCCCGGCTGAACAGCGGCGGGGCGAGCAGCAGCGGGCTCGCCCAGATCACGAGGACCAGCAGCAGGGCGCGCGGGCTTGGCGGTTCCGGGCCGCGCACGACCCGGCCGAGCAGCGCCCAGGCCGCGATCAGCAGGACGACGCCGAAATACACCCCGACCAGGCCGAGGGCCGCCCTCGCCGAAGCGGGGGCCAGGAGGTCCCGGACGGGCAGGGCCCCGGCGCTCTCACCACCCAGCGCAAGGAAGGCGGTACCGGCCAGGCCGAGCATCTGGCAGCGGCGGAGATCGACGGGGAAAGCCATGGCCAACACTCGGCAAGCGTGTCAACGCCGGGTGGCCGCGAGGCGACGGGCCACTCACCGGGGGGAGACCTGCTCGTGACCGGCGTGTGACCGGGTCCGCGCCCTGTGCCGGTCAGAAGACGGACAGCCCGGTGAGCGTGGTGAAACGGTCGAGGGCCGCCACCCCCGCCACGGAGTTGCCGCGCTCGTCGAGGCCCGGGCTCCATACGCACAGGGCGCACCGGCCCGGCACGACCGCGATGATCCCGCCGCCCACGCCGCTCTTGCCGGGCAGGCCCACCCGGTAGGCGAAGTCGCCCGCCGCGTCGTAGGTGCCACAGGTCAGCATGATCGCGTTGATCTGTTTGGCCTGGCTGCGGGTGAGCAGCCGGGTGCCGTCGGCGCGGACGCCGTGCCGGGCCAGGAAGGTGGTGGCGAGGGCGAGGTCGGCGCAGGACGCGGCGACGGAGCACTGCCGGAAGTACTGGTCGAGCAGGACGGGGACCGGGTTGTCGATGTTGCGGTACGCGGCCATGAAGTGGGCGAGGGCCGCGTTGCGGTCGCCGTGCCCGCTCTCGGAGGCGGCGACCTCAAGGTCGAAGTCCAGGTCCGGGTTGCCGCTCTCGGCGCGCAGGAAGGCCAGCAGTTCGCCGGCCGCGTCCCCGGTGCGGGTCTGGAGCCGGTCGGTGACGACGAGGGCGCCCGCGTTGATGAACGGGTTGCGCGGGATGCCGTTCTCGTACTCCAGTTGCACCAGGGAGTTGAACGGATTGCCGGAGGGCTCGCGGCCGACGTGCTCCCACAGTGCGTCGCCCTCGCGGGACAGGTCGAGGGCGAGCGTGAACACCTTGGTGAGGGACTGCGCCGAGAACGGCCGGCGCCACTCCCCCACCCCGTACACCGTCCCGTCCGGTTCGGCGAGGGCCATGCCGAAGCTGCGCGGGTCGCGGGCCGCGAGCGCCGGGATGTAGTCGGCGGGGCGCCCGCGGCCCGGGGTGCGTTCGATCTCCTCGGCGATGCGCTCCAGGACCGGCAGGAAGGCGGGTGACGACGTCGTTGCCATGATCGCCATTGTGCCGCCGGAGGGGTCGGGGTGCCTCGCCGCGGCTCAGGCGGTGCGTGCGCCGTTGCCCGCGACGATCTCCGGGCGCAGCAGGTCGGCCAGAGTGGCGGCGGGCAACAGACCTTTCTCCAGGACGAGTTCGGCCACACCGCGGCCGGTGGCCAGGGCCTCCTTGGCGATGTCGGTGGCGGCCGTGTAGCCGATGTGCGGGTTGAGCGCGGTGACCAGCCCGATGGAGTTCTCCACGGTGGCGCGCAGCTTCTCGGTGTTCGCGGTGATACCGGCGACGCACCGCTCGGCGAGCGTGACGCAGGCGTTGCGCAGATGGGTGATGCTCTGCGACAGGGAGTGCAGGATGACCGGCTCGAAGGCGTTGAGCTGGAGCTGTCCCGCCTCGGCGGCCATGGTGATGGCGATGTCGTTCCCGATGACCTCGAAGGCGACCTGGTTGACCACCTCGGGGATCACCGGGTTGACCTTGCCCGGCATGATGCTCGAACCGGCCTGCACGGGCGGCAGGTTGATCTCGCCGAGGCCGGCCCGCGGCCCGGACGACAGCAGACGCAGGTCGTTGCAGCTCTTGGAGAGCTTGACCGCGATCCGCTTGAGCACGCCGGACATCTGGACGAAGGCGCCGCAGTCCTGGGTGGCCTCGATGAGGTTGGCGGCGGTGACCAGCGGCAGCCCGGTGATCTCGCACAGGTGGCGGCGGGCCGACTCGGCGTACCCGGCGGGCGCGTTGAGGCCCGTGCCGATCGCCGTGGCGCCGAGGTTGATCTCGTGGATCAGCTCGACGGCCTCCGCGAGCCGGCTGCGGTCCTCGTCGAGCATCACGGCGTACGCCGAGAACTCCTGCCCGAGGGTCATCGGCACCGCGTCCTGAAGCTGGGTGCGGCCCATCTTCAGCACGTCGCGGAACTCCATGGCCTTGCGGGCGAAGGCGTCCTGGAGGACCGCCATGGCCTTGAGCAGGCCGCGCACCGCGAAGACGGTCGCGATCTTCACTGCGGTCGGGTAGACGTCGTTGGTGGACTGGCCGAGGTTGACGTCCTCGTTGGGGTGCAGATGCCGGTACCGGCCCTTGTCGTGCCCCAGCAGTTCCAGGGCGCGGTTGGCGACGACCTCGTTGGCGTTCATGTTGGTCGAGGTGCCGGCGCCGCCCTGGACGACGTCGACGACGAACTGGTCGTGCAGTTCGCCGGCCCGGATCTCCCGGCAGGCGGCCACGATCGCGGCGGCCTTCTCAGGTGCCAGCAGCCCTAGTTCCTCGTTGGCGAGGGCGGCGGCCTCCTTGACGGCGGCGAGGGCGTCGATCAGGTGCGGGTAGACGGATATCGGGGTGCCGGTGATGGCGAAGTTCTCCGTGGCGCGCAGGGTGTGGATGCCCCAGTACGCGTCGGCGGGGACGTCGCGGTCCCCGAGCAGGTCGTGTTCACGGCGGGTGGCGACGGCGGTCATGACGCGGCGGGTCCTCTTTCGGGAGGGTGCGGGTGGGCGGCGGGGCGTTCGCCCGTCCGGGGTGTCAGGCGCGGGCCGGCAGGGGCAGGGGGTCGAGTGCGCGCACCGGGCGTACACGGCCGACCGGTGCCCCGCCGCCGAGCAGGGGCTCACCCGCGAACCGGGTGAGCAGCGCCGGGTCGACCCCGGCGCGGGTCAGGGCCGCCGCGGCGACCGGGATCCGGGCCCGGGACGCGCCGTCGGCGATCTTGACGGCGATCGCGCGGCCGTCCGGCAGCGCGGCGACCTCGACCCCCTCGAATCCGTCCTTGGCGAGCAGCCCGGGCACGGCCCGCATCAGCGCGGCCACGTCCCGCCCGGACCCGGAGGCCATCTCGGGGTGCTCGCGCATCGCGTCGGCGACGCGCGCCTCGGGCGTGCCGGGCGCGGCGGTGGCGATCCGGGCGGCGGCGCGGGCCAGCCCGTGCAGGGAGACGGCGAACAGCGGGGCGCCGCACCCGTCCACCGTGACCCGGGCGATCCGCTGCCCGGTGAGGTCCTCGACGGTCTCGGCGATCGTCTGCTGGAGCGGGTGGGCCGGGTCCAGGTAGTCGGGCAGGGACCAGCCGTTGACGCGCGCGGTGTGGAGCATCGCCGCGTGCTTGCCGGAGCAGTTCTGGGCGAGCCGCGAGGGCGGCCGTCCCTCGCGCACCCAGGCGTCGCGGACGACGGGGTCGTACGGCATGTCCGGCACGTTGCGCAGATCGTCCTCGGTGAGATGGGCCCCTTCGAGGATCCGCCGGGCACCGGCGAGATGGCGTTCCTCGCCGGAGTGGCTGGCCGCGGCCAGCGAGAGCAGGGCCCCGTCGAGCGGCAGCCCGGCCCGCACCATGGCCACGGCCTGGACGGGCTTGACGGCCGAGCGCGGATAGAACGCGGCCTCGATGTCGCCGAGTCGGAAGAGGACCGCGCCGTCGGGGCCGAGCACGACGACGGAACCGTGGTGGATGCCCTCGACGATCCCGCCGCGCAGGACGTGGGCGACGGGGACGTGGCGGGGTGCACGGACGACGGGCGCGTCCGCGGGCGAACTGTTGTACATCACTGCCTGGTCATGGGTGAGTCGGGACGGAGCGGCGCGGGGTTGACGCGTCGGCTCCGGTGGACGTGAGCGGAGTTGACGCGTCGGCTCCGGTGGACGTGCGCGCCGTCCGGCCGCGGATGGTGTACCGGCCCGCGACGGGCGCTGCGACGATCAGCGGCAGGCACAGCACGGGCGTGGCCTGTCCTCGGGAACCGCTCGCTCACGCCTCGGGTCCGCCGTCCGTGGGGAGGTCCGCGCGGCCGCGGCGCACGATGTCGGCGAGGGTGTTCTCGACGCGGTCCAGATGGTGGGACATGGCGTCCACCGCGTCATGCTCACAGCCGTCGATCAGCGCCTCGACGATCGCCCGGTGCTCGCGGTTGGACTGCTCGCGCCGGTCGCCGAGTTCGTTGAGGAACGCGGACTGGCGGGCCAGCGCGTCCCGGATCTCCTCGATGACCCGGCGGAAGACGGGATTCTGGGCGGCCTCGGCCACCGTGAGATGGAAGAGGGTGTCCATGGCGACCCACGCGGTGGTGTCCGTCTCCCGTTCCATGCGGTCGAGGAGGTGCGCGAGGTGGTCCAGGTTCTCCGGGGTGCGGCGCACCGCCGCGTATCCGGCGACCGGGATCTCCACGTGACGGCGGACCTCCAGCAGGTCGCTGGCCGCGTAGTCGCCGAAGGTGGGGTCCTCGACGGCGTTCGCGACGACGAAGGTGCCCTTGCCGGTCCGGGAGACCGTGAGGCCCATCGTCTGCAGCGCCCGCAGGGCCTCGCGGAGTACGGGCCGGGAGATTTCGAGCGTGCGGCACAGCTCCGCCTCGGAGGGCAGCTTGTCGCCTATCGCGTAGGTGCCGCGCTCGATGGCGCCGCGGAGGTGGGCGAGCACCGCTTCCATCGCGCTGACGCGCCGCGGTCCCGCACCACCTGTCTGGCTGTCTGACAGGTTCACGGGAGAGATGTTCCGGGTGACACCGGCGAAATGTCAAGGGCGCCGATCTCCACGGGGCGGACCAGGTCTGGGAGCGCCTGGCCGGGCCGGGGGCCGACGGGGGTCATGGGGTACGGCAGGGGCATGGGGTCCGGCAGGGGGTCATGGGGTCCGGCAGGGGGTCATGGGGTCCGGCGGGAGGCATGGGGTCCGCCAGGGGTACGGCGGGATCAAGGGGTACGGCGGAGCCAAGGGGTTCCGCAGGCCGACGGGGTCCAGCGGCCAAAGGGTCCAGCGGGCAGAGGATGCGGCGGGCAGAGGGCGCGACGGGGCCAGGTGCCCCGCGCTCGCCCGGCCGCGCGGGGTGCCTGGGGTCTCAGCTGCCGAGCACGCCCGTGGCCAGCAGGCCGAAGAGGACTACGCCGATGACGATGCGGTAGAGCACGAAGGCGTTGAAGGAGTGCCGGGCGACGAACCTCAGCAGCCAGGCGATCGAGGCGTAGGCGACGCCGAAGGAGACCACCGTGCCGATGGCGAGGGGGGCGGCGCCCACGCCGGCTCCCAGGGCGTCCTTCAGTTCGTACAGGCCGGCGCCGGTCAGGGCCGGGATGCCGAGGAAGAAGGACAGGCGGGTGGCGGCCACCCGGTCCAGGTCCAGGATGAGCGCCGTGGACATGGTGGCACCGGAGCGGGAGAAGCCGGGGAAGAGCAGGGCGAGGATCTGCGAGCAGCCGACCAGCATCGCGTCCTTGAAGGAGGTGTCGTCCTCACCGCGCTTGTGCCGGCCCATCTGGTCGGCGGCCCACATGACGCCGCTGCCGACGATCAGCGAGCCGGCGACCACCCACAGCGAGCCGAGCGGGCCGTCGATCAGCGGCTTGGCGGCCAGACCCACGAGGACGATGGGGATGGTGGCGTAGATCACCCACCACGCGAACTTGTAGTCGTGGTGCACGCGCTCCTCGCGGTCGCGCAGACCGCGGCCCCAGGCGGAGACGATCCGCACGATGTCCTTGAAGAAGTACACGAACACGGCGGCGATGGCGCCGACCTGGATGACGGCGGAGAACCCGACGACGGACTTGTCGTCGACCGGGATGTCCATGAGCCCCTCGGCGATCTTGAGGTGGCCGGTGGAGGACACGGGAAGGAACTCGGTCACCCCCTCGACGACTCCGAGGACGACGGCCTGACCGACGGAGATGGCGCTCATGTGATCCAGTTCTGAGGAGTTGGTCGACAGTGCTGTAGACAGTCTTACTACGCTCGGGCGTACCGCAAGCACCCGCGCCCGGACGTCCGCCCGGCCGCCGACGGGCCGGGACCGGGCGACCCGCGGTGTGCGCCGCGCGGGCGCCCCGCAGGAGGGCAGGGTCGGGCCGCGACCCCACCGTACGGTCGGCCGGACGGCGCGGCGCCGCACGCGGTCCGGCACCGGCCGGTCCCTCGGCGGTTCACAACGACTTCTTACTCTGCACGCCCGTATCGTCCGGTTTTGCCGAACCCGGGGCGTGGCGTGCCGACGGGACGACGCAGCCGCCCTCGCGCCCCGGCGGCCCGCTGCCCCTCGGCCGGCACGGCCGCGTTCCGGACTCCTGCGCCGGTGTCCGGCATCGTCATCGCGTTGCTCGGCGCGGTGGTGCCGGCGCGGTGGGCGGCGCGGCTCACCGTCGCGGAGGTGCTGCACGGCGAATGACCCCGAACGGCGGCGAAGGGGCAGGCTCCGGGGCCGCATGCAGCCGCACTAGTTGCACGCTCAACAATTGGCCGGATCGGTGTTACCGTGCGGGTATGGCAGTCAAGACGGCCGAGGCCCGACTGGAGGATCGCTGGCGGGACATCCTGTCGGTCCACGCACGCACCATGTGCGAGATCGACCGGGCCCTGCACCCCTACGGCCTGGGCGCGAGCGACTTCGAGGTGCTCGACATCCTGGCCGCCGAGTCGCCCCGGCAGGGCGACCAGTGCCGGGTGCAGAACCTGGTCGGGCGCGTGCATCTCAGCCAGAGCGCGCTGTCCCGGCTGATCGGACGGCTGGAGAAGGACGGTCTGGTGGAGCGCTCGGTGTGCGCGGAGGACCGGCGCGGTGTGTGGGTGGCGCTCACCCGCAAGGGCCGCGACCTGCATACCGAGGTGCTGCCGCGGCAACGGGCGGTGCTGGCCCGGACGCTGACCGACCCGGCCGGCTAGGCCCCGTCACGGCAGGCCGGGCCCCACCCGCCGGGCCGCCGGCTGCCCGCGAGCCGGCGACGCGGGGTCGAGCAGCGGGTTCGTGTTGCCGATGCGGGTGCGGACCCTGCGGCAACCGGGGTGACGGGCCGGCCCGGCGAAACCGCCGTGCGCGCCCGCGGCCGGCCGACGCGACCCGCAGGCCGCGCGCCCGGCACCGTCCGGCCGCAGACGGCCGGCCGCGGCGCACAGCCCGTCCGGCACGGGGCCCCGGGCGCCGACGCGAGACACATACGGCAGGACCCCACCGGCAGCCAGGTCCTCGACGCGGAACACCGTCATCCATGGGACATCCCGAGCCGCCGCCCGGACCGGTGCGCACGCCGGGGCCCGCGCGGCGTGGTCGACCTCCGCCGTTTGGTCTCGGCGCTCGGAGACCGCCGAGGGGGGTGGGCGGGTTCGGCGCCCCTCGTTCTCGTCCGGAGTGCCCCGGCCGGTCGGGTCCTGCGTCGGGCCGGGGCACTCCAACTGGGCCAGTACGCAACCCGGTTGGCGCTCAGTCGATTTGACAGCCGTTCCACGCCCGCAGCACGCTACGCTCATGAAATCCATTTCCAATAGGAACGGCTAGACATGCGCGTGGCATTCGTCGGCAAGGGTGGCAGCGGCAAGACCACCCTGTCGGCCCTCTTCTCCCGCCGTCTGGCCCACTCCGGCGCGCCGGTCGTGGCCATCGACGGGGACATCAACCAGCACCTGGCCCACGCCCTGGGCCTCGCCGAGGAGGAACACCTCACGGTGCCGCCGCTGAGCACACGCACCGGCGAGATCAAGGACTATCTGCGGGGCACGAATCCGCGGATCGCCTCGCGCGAGGCCATGGTCAAGACGACCCCGCCCGGCCGCGGCTCGCGGCTGCTGCGGCCGGGCGGGGACGACGAGATCCACTCCCGTCATCTCCAGGTGGTCGGCGGAGTACCGCTCATGGTCACCGGAGCGTTCGACGAGAGCGACCTCGGCGTGGCCTGCTACCACTCGAAGCTGGGCGCGGTCGAGCTGTATCTCAACCATCTCGTGGACGGGCCCGGCGAGTACGTCGTGGTCGATATGACGGCGGGCGCCGACGCCTTCGCCTCGGGCCTGTTCACCCGGTTCGACCTCACCTTCGTGGTGGTCGAACCCACGCGCAAGAGCGTCTCGGTGCTCCGCCAGTACCGGGAGCACGCGGCCGAGTTCGGCATCCCGGTCGCCGTGGTCGGCAACAAGGTCACGGACGCGGCGGACCTGGACTTCCTGCGCCGGCACGTCGGCGAAGGGCTGCTCACCCACTGCGAGTTGTCGCCCTTCGTGCGCGCCCAGGAGCAGGGCCGGGGCCAGGGGACGCTGGAGCGGCACAACGCCCTCGCACTGGACCGGCTGCGCGCCGCCGTGGACGCCCGGCCCAAGGACTGGACGGCATTCCAGCGGCACGCCGTCGACTTCCATCTGCGCAACGCCGCCGCCTGGGCCGACGCCGCCACCGGCCATCGCCTGGCCGACCAGGTCGACCCGGAGTTCGAGCACGGCCCGGCGGCCCTCGGGGCCCTCGTCTGACCGGGACCGCCCGGCCCGCTCTCCTCGCAGCACCGTCCCTACATCAACGCAACAGAACAGGACACCTCATGTCGCTCGACGTCTCCCCGCAGCTGCTCGCCGAAGCCGAGAACGGCGAGGTACGGGAGGAGGACTTCGTGGCAACCGTCCGTGCCTCCCTGCCGTACGCCTATGACCTCATCGCCCGTCTGACCGCCGAACTGCAAAGCGGCACTGCGGACTTCGCGGACAACCAGACTCCGCCGCCCTCGGAGCGGGAGCGCGGGCAGCTGCTGCGGGCACTGTCCAGTGACGCGATCCGCGGCTGCCTGGAGCGCCACTTCGGCGTCGCCCTGGCCTTCCAGAACTGCCACCGCGTCGCGGCCTTCCGGCCCGGGGCCCGCGGCGGGGCGGTCCACAGCCGCTTCACCTCGCCGCGCGCCCAGATCCTCAACCAGTCACCGGAGCTGCGGGACTGCTGAGACCGCACGGGGCCGGGCCGTCCCGGGTCAGCCGTCGAGGAGTTCGGCGAACCGCCGCACGTCGATGTTCCCGCCGGAGACGATGACGCCGACTCGGCGGGGAAGCGGGTCGATCCGGTGCGCCAGCAACGCGGCCAGGGCGCTCGCGCCGCTCGGTTCGACCACGGTCTTCATCCGCTCGAAGGCGAACCGCATCGCCTCCCTGATCTGGTCGTCGCTCACCAGCGCGATGCCGTCCAGCAGGCGCCGGTTGACGGAGAACGTGAGTTCCCCGGGGATCTCCGCGGCCTGACCGTCGGCGATGGTGCGGGGCACCGGGACGGCGATGCGCCGGCCGGCCTCCAGGGACCGCTTGGTGTCGTCGCCGGTCTCCGGCTCCACCCCGACGACCCTGATCCCGGGGAGCAGCGCGGTGGCCGCCACCGCGCTGCCCGCGATCAGCCCGCCGCCCCCGACCGGCACCACCAGCGCGTCCAACTCCCCTACATCTTCGATGAGTTCGAGGGTCGCCGTGCCCTGTCCCACGATGATGTGCGGATGTTCGTACGGCGGCACGAGCGCCAGCCCGCGCTCCGCGGCCAGCGCCTGCCCGATCGCCACCCGGTCGCCGGTGTACCGGTCGTAGGTGACGATCTCGGCGCCGTAGCCCGCGGTCGCCTCGCGCTTCGAGCGCGGGGCGTCCTCGGGCATCACGATCACCGCGGTGGTGCCCAGTTCGCGGGCGGCCAGCGCGACGGCCTGCGCGTGGTTGCCGGAGGAGTAGGCGGCGACGCCCTTGGCGAGCCGGTCCGCGGGCAGCCGGGAGACGGCGTTGTAGGCGCCGCGGAACTTGAACGCGCCGATGCGCTGGTGGTTCTCGCACTTCACATGGACCTCGGCGCCGACGAGCCGGTCCAGGGTGCGTGAGCGCAGCACGGGGGTGCGGTGGGCCACTCCGGCGAGCCGGGCCGCGGCGTCCCGGACGTCCTGGAGGGTGACGGGCATCCGGTCGGGCATGTGCGTCCTCCGTTCCGTGCGGCGCGGCGGGGCGCCGGTGCGTCCGGCCCCGTCCACGGAAGAACCTTGCACCGCGGTGCCCGTCCGGGCAATGCCCGCCCGCACCGGGGCGGGTGCCGAGACCGCGCCGCCCGGGAGTGTCCCCGGCCGATCCGCGTGCCCCGGGGTACGCGCCGCTCGCCGTGGCGGTCACCATAGGGTTCAACCGGAGGAAGAGGAGTCAGTTGAACACCGGCAGCTACTACGAGCGCATCGACGAGCACCGATACAAGCCCACCCCGCATGCGAGCGGCGCCTGGGGCCCGGACGAGCAGCACTTCAGCCCGCTCGGCGGGCTCGTCGTGCATGCCGTCGACGGATATCTGGCCGGGCGCCCGGACACCGGCCTGGTTCCGGCCCGGATCAGCTACGACATCCTCGGGCGTCCGGCGCTCGACGAGTGCGAGATCCGGGTGGAGACCGTGCGCCCCGGCCGCACGATCGAACTGCTCGAAGCCGTCGTCCTGATCGCGGGCCGCCCGGTGGTCCGGGCCCGCCTGTGGCTGCTGGCCGGGCTGGACACCACGGGTGTCGCCGGCGGCGCGGGCGACCGGCTCCCCGCGCCGGACGGGTGCGACCGGTGGGCGATGAGCGAGCTGTGGCCCGGCGGCTACATCGCCTCCCTGGACGTCCGCACCGTCGTCCCGCCCCGGCCCGGCCGCACCACCGCCTGGGTCACCACGGACCTCGACCTGGTCGCCGGCGAGCGGGCGAGCGCGCTCGCCCGCTACGTCACCCTCGTCGACACGGCCAACGGCATCGCCGTACGCCAGTCGCCCACGGCGTGGATGTTCCCCAACGTGGACCTGACCCTCCATCTGCACCGCAGGCCCGCGGGCCGCTGGGCCGGCCTCGACACGACCGTCGTCTTCGGCCCCACCGGGCAGGGGCTGACCAGCACCGTCCTGCACGACGCCGACGGGCCGCTCGGACAGGCCCAGCAGATCCTCACCGTCCGGCCGCTGCCGGACAACGGCGCCTGACCGCCGGGCGCCACGGAAAGGGCCGTTCGGCACTGGACCGGCCCCGCGCACCCGCGGCAGCCTGGACGCGAAGGGGGCTGCCCACGGGAGGTGGACACGGTGGAAGCCAAGCAGTGGACCGTGCAGATCTACATCACCGAGGAGGGCGACGACACGCACGCGCGTGCCGTGCTGACCACCCGCGACGCATCCGGGCTCACCGGGCGGGGGCTCGCCCGGCGCAATCCGGTCGACCGGCCGATCCCGGAGGTCGGCGACGAACTGGCCGCAAGCCGGGCCCTGGAGGATCTCGCCGTACGGCTGCACGACGTGGCCGCCGACGACATCGTGCAGATGGCCGGCCCCGTCCACCGCTGAGACCACCGGGTGGCGAGACCGCGGCGCGCTCGCGGGCACCCCCGCGGTCCGCGGGGGCCGGCGGGTCAGTCCGGGAGCATCAGCAGGAACGTCTCGCCGGGACGGACGCCGACCGTGCGGTCGGGCAGCCGCAGCTCGACCGGCGGAAGGTCGGACGGCGGGACGGCGACCTCCAGCTTGCCGTGCTCCAGGCGCAGCCGGATGCCCCAGTGCCCCTGGTAACGCAGCGAGAACCCGTACGACGACAGCTGCGGCAGCGGCACCGGATCGAGCCACAGCGCCCCCTGCCGGGTCTCCAGTCCGGTCAGTCCGCGCTGGACGAGGTCCAGGGTGCCGGCCATGGCACCCAGGTGGATGCCCTCGCCAGTGGTGCCGCCCTGGAGGTCGGCGATGTCGCCGCGGAGGGCCTCCTGGCAGAACATCCAGGCGTCCGCGCGCCTGGCCCGGGCCAGGATCCAGCCGTGGACCAGGCCACTGAGGGTGGATCCGTGGCTGGTGCGGCGCAGATAGTACTCGACGGTGCGCCGCCAGGTCTCCTCGTCGAGCCGATGCCCCAACCGCTCGAAGAGGGAGCACAGTTCGGCGGGTGAGAAGAGATAGCCGAGCATCAGCACGTCGGCCTGCTTGGACGCCTTGTAGCGGTTGACGGTGTCGCCCTCGGCCTCCAGGATCCGGTCCAGGCGCCGGATGTCGACATAGCGCTTGCGGTAGTAGTCCCAGTCGAGTTCGGCGAGTTGGCCGTACCCCTCGAACTGGCTGATCACTCCGTCGTGGAAGGGCACGTGGAGGGTGCGGGACACCTCCTCAAAGCGTTCGGGCTCGTCGTCGGCGAGGCCGATGCGCTCGGCGAGTTCGCGGCGCCGCGGCTCGGGCAGGGTGCGCAGCAGGTCCACGGCGCGGGCCAGCACCCAGGCGGCCACCACATTGGTGTACGCGTTGTCGTCCAGGCCGGGTCGCGGCGCGTCGGGATAGGCGTCGTGGTACTCGTCGGGGCCGACCACGCCGAGGATGCGGTGCCTGCCCCGGTGCGCGTCGTGGCGGGCGGAGTCCGCCCAGAAACGGGCGATCTCCAGCAGCATCTCGGCGCCTTCGGAGTGCAGGAACTCCGTGTCGCCGGTCGCCTCGCAGTACTGCCACACGTTGTACGCGATCGCCGAGCCGACATGCCGCTGGAGATGGGAGTGGTCCGGCAGCCAGTGCCCGGAGCGCGGGTTGAGGTGCAGTCGCTGCGCCTCCTCGCGGCCGTCGCTGCCGCTCTGCCACGGGTACAGCGCGCCCCGCCGGCCGATCGCGCGGGCCGCCGCGCGGGCCTGGCCGAGGCGCCGGTGCCGGTAGCGGAGCAGGGCGCGGGAAACCTCCGGGAAGTGCAGGTTGAGGTAGGGCAGCACGAACAGTTCGTCCCAGAAGACATGGCCGCGGTACGCCTCCCCGTGCAGCCCGCGGGCGGGCACGCCCACGTCCAGGTCGGCGGTGTGCGGCGAGAGCGTCTGGAGCACATGGAAGAGGTGCAGCCGCAGGATGTGACCCGCCCGGCCGGGGACGTCGAGGCCGGTACGGGTCCACAGCTGGTCCCAGGCCGTGCGGTGCCCGGCGAGCAGTTCGTCGAAGCCGGCCGCGGCGCCGACCCGGTCGGTGGCGGCGCGCAGCGAGTCGCTGATCGCCAGGTCGTGGGAGGTGTGCAGGGCGACGGTCTTGTCGACGCGGACGGTGCGGCCCGGGGTGAGGCTCAGGCGGAGCCGCTGCACGGCCCGGGGGTGTTCGTGCGCGACGGTCACCGGCACGTCCGTGGTCAGACGCGCGGCCAGGCCGATGCGGATGTCCGAGGTGCGGGTGCGGCAGCGCAGCCAGACCGTGTCGGGGGCGGTGGCACCGGTGAGCACATGGGTGAGGTGGTGGCCGTCCAGATCGCGGTAGCGGGCCACGCCCGAGTTGCTGACCCCGGCGTCGAGGGCGGCTTCGACATCGAGTTCCCCGGCGAAGCCCTCGGCGGTGAACTCGGTGCGCAGCGCGGCCAGATGGGGGTCGGTCATGTGGACGAGGCGCAACTGCCGCACGAACAGCACCCGGCCGTCGCCGAGCCCGTAGCGGGTGTGCCGCTCCAGCAGGCCGGAGTCCAGATGCAGGACCTTGCGGTGGCCGAGCACCGTCGCGGTGTCGGGGGTCAGCCAGTCCTGCCCCGCGGGACGAAAGCGCAGCGGCAGCCAGTTCGGCAGGTTGACCATGTCCTCGTTCTCGATCTGCCGGCCCGCCACCTCGGAGGTGAGCCGGTCGTAGCAGCCCGCCGCGTATGTGCCGGGGTAGTGCACGTCGTCGGCCACGCACTCGGGCAGCGCCCCGCGCGTGGCGAAGTAGCCGTTGCCCAGGGTGCACAGCGACTCCCTGAGACGTTCGTCAGCGGGGTCGTAGCCGTCGTACTCCCAGGTCCAGCCGGTCACTGCGGCCCCCTTCGTCGCATCCTGCGGGCCCGTCCGGTCCTTGTCCTTCTCCCCCACTGTCCGGGCAGCGGACGCGGTGCGCCACCGGCGCGGGCGGTTCGCCCGGCACCGGGGCCGAACGACCCGCAGTGCGGTCCGTGCGGCCCGTGGCGTGCGGCCGGGAACGCGGACACGCTGGCAGAAAGAACCCCACGGCGCTGGGCGCCGCCCCGCCGCGGGCAGCGAACGAAAGGAGCCGATGCGATGACCTCCGCCACCACCATGAACACGGCCCTCGCGGCCGAGCACCGCGAACGGCTGATGCGGATCGCCCGCGAGGTCTCCTTCGAGGCCGGCACCCGGCTGTTCGAGGAGGGCCGACGGGCCGACCGGCTGTGGATCGTGCGCACCGGTACCGTCGCCCTCGACCTGCATGTGCCGGGCCGGCGTGCGGCCGTCGTCGAGTCGCTGGGTCCGGGCGAACTGGTCGGCTGGTCCTGGCACTTCCCGCCGTACCTGTGGCAGCTGGGGGCCGAGGCGGCCAGTCCGGTGCGGGCGTACGAGTTCGACGCGGGGACCGTGCGGTCGATGTGCGCGCAGGACGCCGAGTTCGGGCGGGCCGTCGCGGTCTGGGTGGGCCGGGTGGTCGCCCAGCGGCTGCATGCGTCGCGTATCCGTCTTCTCGATCTGTACGCGCCGTATGGCAGCGGCACCTGACGGGGGTCTTTGGCGGGGGCGCCCAAGGGGGTGGGGGGTTCGGGGGGGTCGGCGGGTGCGGGAGCGTTGGGGTTGAGCGCGCCGTTCCCCGCGCCCCTTCGGGGGCGCCCAAGGGGGCGGGGGACTCGGGGGGGCGGCGGGTGCGGGAGGGTTGGGGTTGGGCGTGGCGTTGCCCGCGCTCCTTCGGGCTTGGCGTTGCCCGCGCTGCTTCGGTTAGGGGGAGGGTAGGGGGGCGTGCCAGGTTAGGGTGGCGCCGCCTGTGGGGGGCTTGGTCAGGTCCAGGCCGCCGCCCAGTTGCTCGGCCCGTTCCGCCAGGTTCCTCAGGCCACTACGCCGGCCCCCGGGCGGGATGCCCACGCCGTTGTCGGCGACGGTGAGCCGTACCTCCCGGCCGTCCGTGCTCAGCACCACCTCGGCCCGGTCGGCGTGCGCGTGCCGGGCGACGTTCGTCAGGGCCTCGGAGAGCACGGCCACGACATGGTCGGCGACGTCCCGCGGCACATCGGTGTCGACCAGGCCCTCCATGCGCACACTGGGCGCGAACCCGAGCACCGGCGCGGCCTCCCCGGCCACCCGTACCACGCGGGCCCGCAGCCCCCCGCCGTCCGCCGCGCCCTCGCGGGCGCGCAGCCCGAAGATGGTCGACCTGATGATCTTGATGGTCTCGTCCAGGTCGTCCACGGCCCGCAGCACCCGCTCGGACGCCTCCGCATGCTCGATGAACCGGCCCGCGCTCTGCAACGTCATCCCGGTGGCGAACAACCGCTGGATGGCCAGGTCGTGCAGGTCGCGGGCGATCCGGTCGCGGTCCTTGAGCACCGCGATCTCCTGGGCGTCCTGGCGGCGCTCGGCCAGTTCCAGCGCGATCGCGGCCTGGGCGGCGAAGCCCTGAATGGTCTCGGTCTCCTGCGCCGAGAACAGCGCCTGCCCGAGCTCGCGCACCAGCAGGACCACACCCCGTACGCCGCCGCCCGTGCCGATGGGGACGGCCACGGCGGGCCCGAGCCCGTTGAACCGCGGGGGCTGCTGGGACACCCGGTCGTCGTCGGAGACGTCCGCGCTGGTGACCGGCGCGGCGGCGGAGTAGGCAAGCCCCATCAGGCTCTCGTCCATGGGCAGCACCAGACCGCGGTGCGCGTCCGAGTCCGTCCCGACGGCGATCTCCACGGTGAGCAACCCGGTGTCCTCCATCGGCAGCGCCACCGCCGCCAGGGCCGAGCCGGTGATCTCCCTGGCCCGGTCGGCGATCAGACCGAGGGCCTGGGCGCGCTCGCTGCCCGCCATCAGGCTGTGGGTGATCTCCGCGTTGGCCTCCAGCCATCGCTCGCGCAGCCGGGACTCCTCGTACAGCCGGGCGTTGTCGATCGCGACGCCCGCCGCCACGGCGAGCGTGGACAGCACCGACTCGTCCTCCTCGTCGAATTCCGCCCCGCCGCGCTTCTCGGTCAGGTACAGATTGCCGAAGACCTGGTCGCGTACCCGGATCGGGACGCCGAGGAAGGTGTTCATCGGCGGATGGTTCGGCGGGAAGCCGTAGGACGCCGGGTGCAGGGAGATCTTCGCCAGCCGCAGCGGCTCGGGGTGACGGATCAGCTCGCCCAGGATGCCGTGCCCCTCGGGGAAGGGGCCGATCCCGGCGATCTGCTCCTCGGTGACGCCGACCGTGTGGAAGGCCGACAGCCGCCGCCCGTCGGGTCCGATCACGCCGAGGGCGCCGTACTCGGCGTCGACCAGCACCAAGGCGGCCTCCACGATGGAGTACAGGGCCTGTTCGAGATCCAGTTCCCGGCCGACCGAGAGCACCGCCTCCAGCAGGCTGTGCACGCGATCACGCGTGCCGCGGGCCGCGTCGATACGGGCCTGCAGTTCCTCCAGCAGTTCGTCCAGCTTCAGCTGCGGCAGCCGGACACGGGCCTCCTGGAACTCGTCTGAGCTTCCCACCAGCGTTCCTCCCGCTCCCCTCGTGGGCACCGCCCGGCCCGTCATGTGCCACGGTAATGGTCCACGGCCCCAGGCGGTACAGGTCACGCGAATCCCGCGGGGCCGCACGGCGCACCGGACAGGGCCGGTCGGCCCTGGTGGCGGCCGCTCGGCAGCCGCGACAGTGGGATGAGGAGCGGCACCGATCCCCCGCGGTGCCGCTCCGTCCGTACCCGGTGCCCCGGCGCGACCCGAACCCGGTGCCGCGGCACCGCCGCTCCCCGCCCGACCGTCCCGGGCGGGGCCGGCCGGCGGGACTCCGGCCGGCCGGGCGAAGGTCGCTTCCTGGGCCGAAAGACCCTAGCGAAACCACCCGCGGCGCGGTTCGAATGATCTGTCCGATCCGTCCACGGCCGCTCGCGATGTCACCGCAGCACCGCGAAGCGCGCCGCGCACCCGTACGGAAAGCTGCGATGACCAGCAACGACGACCGACCGCGCCGGAGCGTGGAACTCGACCGGGCCGAAGCCCTGCGGCTGCTCGGCAGCGTGCCGCTGGGCAGGATCGTCTTCACCCGGCACGCGCTGCCCACGATCCGCCCGGTCAATCACGTCCTGGACGGCGGTGACATCGTCATCCGCACCCACGAGGGCGCGGAGCTGACCTCGCACGCCCGGTGGGCCGACGGCTCGGGCGTGGTCGTCGCCTACGAGGCCGACGCCATCGACCCGGACACGCGCCTCGGCTGGAGCGTGGTGGTCACCGGCTACGCCCGGCTGGTCACCGACGCGGACGAACTGGCCCGCTACCAGCGGCTGCTGCACCCGTGGGTGGCGCGCACCATGGACCACGCGGTCCGTATCCGGCCGGACCTGGTCTCCGGCGTCCGTCTCACCGCGGACGGTGCGCCGCCGCCCCGGTCCGTACCCGGGTGACGCGGTTCAGGGAGCGAGGTCCAGCCCGTAGAGGGTGCGGCCGCCGACCAGTTCCCGCCCGGTGACCAGTTCCGGCGCGATGCGTACGAAGACCTCGTGCGGCGAGGGCGCCCAGGAGCGCGGGCCGCTGCGCACCAGCCGTTCGTGTTCGGCGGCGTCGGTGACCACGGTGGCCGCGCCGGTGACCACGACGCTCCAGCCGGACTGCCGGTCCGGGTCGAGCTGGTCGGCCTCGAAGGCGACCACCGCTCCGTGGATCGCCCGCACGAGTTCCGAGGCCGCGGAGGTGCGCAGCAGCACGGTGCCGTCGGCGTCCAGGGAGAAGTTCACGGGAAGCACCGCCGGCAGCGCCTGACGCGTGTGCACGATGCGGCCGACGGGCACCTTCGCCAGCAGCCGCAGGCACTCCTGCCGGTCCAGCTCGCGGAATCCGTCGTTCGCGTACATCTGCGTCCCGCCTCTCACCTGGGTACGGCCGTGCTGCCGCGTCCATCCTGCGCGGGGGTACGGACCGGGCACGAGGGCCGTCGGTCCCGGGGGGTCCGGCGAAGGACCCGGACCGGATCGATCCGGGGCCGGCCCGGTCCCCGTTCAGACGGTGATCCGGCGTCCGGTGAGGGTGTAGGGGTCGATGCGCACCCACAGGTGCCGGTGGCCGCCCGCCCACGGCGTGCTGTAGGCCCGGTCCGCGAGCCGGCGTTCTTCCTCCGGGTCCGTGACGGCTCGGGCGTGTCCGCGCGCCAGTACGCTCCAGCCCTGGCTGAACGCGTCGTCGATGCGGTCGACCTCGAAGGCGACCTGACAGCCGGCCGCCAGCGCCGGTGTGGTGCCGTGCTCGGTCCGGAAGACGATCGTGTCGTCGACGACGCTGTAGTTGACGGGCACGATCACCGGGCCCGAGGCCGTGGGCACGCCGAGCCTGCCCACGCCGTGCGACGCCAGCAGGGAGCGGCACTCGCCCGCGCTCAGGTCCGTGAACTCGGGGGTGCGCGCGGCCCGTCCGGGGCCCGGCGGCAGGTCCACCGTGCCGCCCGTGAGGTCGTTCACCGTGGTCTGCAGAACCTCGGCCAGCCGCATGAGGGAGCCGCTGCCCGGTGCCGCGCCGGGGTGTTCCTCCAGGTAGCGGAGGTAGCTGGGCGCCATGCCGGCCCGCGCGGCCGTCTGCCGCCGCGACAGGCCGAGCTGGGTGCGCCGGGCCGCCAGCCGCCGGCCCAGATCGCCCAGGGGCGTACCCTCCGCCACGTTCGTCAGGGAGTGTTCGGCCATGGCCGTCACGTCCTTTCGTCAGGCGTCCCGAACGGCCACGTCGTGCGGTTCCGCACCGAGCGCCACCCTGAGCGGGCGGTCCCGGCGGCCCACGCCGGCCGGCCGCTTCGGGGCCGGGACTGCCCCCCGGATTCAGCTTGTGCGCGGGCCCGGGGTCGCGCTTGGGCCGGTCGGGTCCCGTTGTCCGGCCGACGGGGCCCAGCCGTCCGCGGGCCGCAGGGACCGATGGACCCTGCGGGCCCCTCGTCGGGTACCGACCGGCCCTTCCGCACGACCGGCTCCGCGGGCTTCCCTCATTCCATGACGCAGAACCGGACCGGTTCCGGCCCGTCGCCCACGGCGCGGGTCGTCGACGGGGCGACGGTCGTGACGCTGCACGGTGAGATCGATCTGCTGGTCGCCTCCCGGCTGTCCGCACGGCTCGACGCGCTGACCGCCGGGCCCCGCCCCGACCTGGTGCTCGACCTGCGCGCGGTGGAGTTCATCGACTGCGCCGGGCTCGGCGTGCTGTGCCGGACCCGCAACCGGGTGTACGACCGGGCCGGCCGGCTGCGCCTGGTGACCGACAGCACCGCCTTCCGGCGGCTGCTGAAGGCCACGGGTCTGATGGACGTCTTCGAGGTGTACCCGCGGCTCCCGGCCTTCGGCGACGACTGACGCGGCCGGGACCCGGCCGGCTCGGCCGGAGCGCGCTCCCTGTGGACGGGGGGCGGTCGTCCGTGCGGCGGGGCAAGGAGGTGCCGCATGCGATTCGAGGACCGTACCGACGCCGGACGCCGCCTGGCCCGGCGGCTGGAGCCGCTGCGCGGCGCGGACGTGATCGTGCTCGGGCTGCCCCGTGGCGGCGTCCCGGTGGCGTACGAGGTGGCCCGGGAGCTGGCCGCGCCCCTGGATGTGCTGGTGGTGCGCAAGCTCGGCGTGCCCTGGCAGCCCGAACTGGGATTCGGCGCGATCGGCGAAGGGGGCGTGCGGGTGCTCAACGACGACGTCGTCGCGGACACCGGCCTCGGACCGGGCGAGCTGACCGCCGTCGAGGAGTCCGAACGGGCGGAACTGGAACGCCGGCTGCGCCGGTACCGGGCCGGCCGCGCCCCGGTACCGGTGCCCGGGCGGACGGTGGTGATCGTGGACGACGGCGTGGCCACCGGTGCCACCGCGGAGGCCGCCTGCCGTGTCGTGCGGCACGCGGGTGCGGCCCGGATCGTGCTCGGCGTCCCGGTCGGTGCGCAGCGCACGCTCGCCCGGCTGCGGGGCGTGGCCGACCAGGTCGTGTGCCTGGAGACGCCGGGCCATCTGGGCGCGGTCGGCGCCTGGTACCACGACTTCACCCAGACCGGTGACGACGAGGTCGCGGCGCTGCTCGGGCGGGCCGCGCGGCCCGCACCCGCCGCCGGGCCGCACCCGCCGAACCGGGAGGTCGAGGTGCCGGCCGGGAAGGTGCGGCTGGCCGCCCGGTTCGTGCTGCCCGACCGGGCCCCGGCCGTGGTGGCCTTCGCGCACGGCAGCGGCAGCGGCCGGCACAGCCCGCGCAACCGGTATGTGGCCGCCGTCCTCAACCGGGCCGGTCTGGGCACGCTGCTGCTCGACCTGCTCACCGAGGACGAGGAACGCGACCGGCACAACGTGTTCGACATCGTGCTGCTGGCCCGCCGGCTGCAGGGCGCGTCCGCCTGGCTGCGCCGGGAGACCGGCCTGCCGGTCGGCTACTTCGGCGCGAGCACCGGTGCCGGGGCGGCGCTGGAGGCCGCCGCCGACGATCCGGGCGTCGGCGCCGTGGTCTCCCGCGGTGGCCGTCCCGACCTCGCCTCCCCCGCCGCGCTGGCCCGGGTCCGGGCGCCGACGCTGCTGATCGTCGGCAGTCTCGACACCCGGGTGCTGAGCCTGAACCGGTTGGCCGCGGACTGGTTGCGCTGTGAGCACCGGCTGGCCGTCGTGCCGGGGGCGAGTCATCTGTTCGTCGAACCCGGCACCCTGCCCACGGCCGCGGTCCTGGCCCGCGACTGGTTCAGCGGACACCTCGGTCATCCGGGGGCTGCGAGGCCCGAGCCCGGGACGTCCGATGCGGAGGGGCCGGGAGCCGAGTCGTCCGGCGCCGACGGACCCGACGCGGGCCGTCCGGGCGCCGACCGTCCGCCGCCGCGCTCGGCCTGACCTGGCCAAGCTCCCTCGACCAGGGTCGCGTCGGGCGGCACCGTGAGCGGCCCGCCGCCGACGCATGGCGCTCTGAGCGGCGCGCGGGCCGAAGGCGGAGACGTCGAGGGGCGACCGGTGCGGCGGGCGCGGTGTCCGGGCGGCCGTTCTCCGCGCTGTGGAGCCTGTCACGGCGTCCGGTCCGCTCGCCGGTGGCCCGTCCACCCTGTTCGCTCTCTGTGTTTTGTCTGCTTTATCTGTTCTGTTCGCTCTGTTCGGTTTGCCGTGTGGCGCCGGACAATGGACGTACCGCGGGAGTGCTCCGCGGGGACCGGGAGCCGGAGGGCGAGGCGAGAGGTTCGTGAAAGAGACGCTGTCCCTCGGCCGGATCGCCGGCGTGCGCGTCGGGCTGCACTGGAGCGTGCTGGTCATCGTCGTGCTGGTGACGCTCGTCCTGGCCCGGGGCCGCTTCCCCGCGGCCCATCCGGGCCACTCCGCCACGGTCTACTGGGCGCTCGCCCTGCTGACCGCGGTGGTCTTCCTCGCCTCCCTGCTGGTGCACGAACTCGCGCACGCGGTGGTCGCGCGGCGCAACGGCGTCCAGGTCGACGGCATCACCCTGTGGATGCTGGGCGGCGCGGCCCGGCTGCACGGCGAGGCACCGTCGCCGGCCGCGGAGCTGCGCATCGCGGGCGTGGGACCGCTCACCAGCGCCCTGGCCGGCGGTGTGTTCGTCGGCCTTGCGGAGTGGCTGGCGGCGCTGCGGGCCTCCGGGCTGCTGGTCGAGGCCGTGGCCTGGCTGGCCGCGATCAACGTCGTGCTGGCCGTGTTCAACGCACTGCCCGCCGCCCCGCTGGACGGCGGACGGCTGCTGCGGGCGTTCCTGTGGCACCGCACTGGTGACCGGCTGCGGGCCACCCGGGGCGCCTCGGCCGCGGGGCGGGGGCTCGGCTGGTTCCTGGTGGCGGCCGGTTTCGCCGCCGTCCTGTTCGCGGGGAACCTCTCGGGCCTGTGGTCGGCGCTGATCGGCTGGTTCCTGATCGCGGCGGCGACCGCGGAGGTGCGGCAGGCGGAGATGCAGGGCGCGCTGAAGGGCGTGCCGGTCGGCCGGGTCATGACCGCGGACCCGGTCACGGTCCCGTCCTGGACGACCATCGCCGGCTTCCTCGCCGAGGGGCCCTTCGGCCCCTACCGGCACTCCGCCTTCCCCGTCGTCGCACCGGACGGCTCGGTGGCCGGCCTGTTCACCATGGCCATGGCCAACCGGGTTCCGGACCGTGCCCGGTCCCGGACGACGGTGGGCGACGTGATGCGCCGCCTGCCGGACGTCGTGACCGTCGCCCCCGACGAGCCGGTCGTGGACCTGCTGCCCCGGCTCCAGGACAGCGGCATCCGCCGGGCCCTGGTCCTCGACGGCGACCGGCTGGTCGGCATCGTCGCCCTCGCCGACATCACCCGCGCCCTGACCTGGCCGACCGCGACCCCCCGGCAGCCGTTGTGACCGGGCATCTGTCACCCACCGCCCGCCGCTTCCGCCGCAGGGCGGGCGAGCGGGCGCCTTGAGCCCTGTCGTCGAACCGCCCGGCCGCCCCGCGACGCCCGGCACGCTCCCCACCGTCCTCGAACAGGAGCAGGCCCATCCGGCGCACCGGGCGCCGCCGCGACCGTGTCCGTCCCGCAGGCCCCTGCCCGGCACGCCAGGGCACGCTCGCGTAGGCTCCCGGCTTCGCCGCAAGCGCCGTCAGCCGGTCCAGCTCCACTCCGCGACCTCGGGCAGGTCCGCGCCGTGCTCACGGATCCAGGCGTGATGCCGGGTACGCGCGTCCACCATCGCCTGACGCACCCCGGCGGCACGCACGGCGAGCCCCGGGACCCGGTCGATGACGTCCATGACCAGCCGGAAGCGGTCGAGGTCGTTGCGGACCACCATGTCGAACGGGGTGGTCGTGGTGCCGGACTCCTTGTAGCCCCGTACGTGCAGCTGCCCGTGGCCGTGGCGGCGGTAGGCGAGCCGGTGGATCAGCCACGGGTAGCCGTGGTACGCGAAGATCACCGGCTTGTCGGTGGTGAACAGGCCGTCGTACTCGAAGTCGGTCATGCCGTGCGGGTGCTCCTCGTGGGGCAGCAGCCGGGTCATGTCGACGACGTTGACGACGCGCACGGCGAGCTGGGGCAGATGCCGGCGCAGCAACTGCGCGGCGGCCAGCACCTCCTGCGTGGGCACATCACCCGCGCAGGCGAGCACCACGTCGGGTTCGTCGCCGTTCTCGGTGCCGGCCCAGTCCCAGACCCCGGCGCCGCGCGCGCAGTGCACGCGGGCCTGGTCCATGGACAGCCAGTCGTAGCACGGCTGTTTGCCGGCCACGATGACGTTGACGTAGTCGCGGCTGCGCAGGGCGTGGTCCGCGACGGACAGCAGCGTGTTGGCGTCCGGCGGCAGATAGACGCGGACGACCTCGGGGCTCTTGTTGAGTACGTGGTCGACGAAGCCGGGGTCCTGATGGGAGAAGCCGTTGTGGTCCTGCCGCCATACGTGGGACGTCAGCAGGTAGTTGAGGGAGGCGACCGGCGCCCGCCACGGCAGTTCGCGGGACGTCTTGAGCCACTTGATGTGCTGGTTGACCATCGAGTCGACGATGTGCACGAACGCCTCGTAGCAGGAGAACAGCCCGTGCCGGCCGGTCAGCAGATAGCCCTCAAGCCAGCCCTGGCACACATGCTCGGAGAGGATCTCCATCACCCGGCCGTGCCGGTCCAGGTGTTCGTCCACCGGAAGGGTCCGTTCCTGCCAGGCCTTTCCGCTGGCCCCGAAGACGGCCTCCAGCCGGTTGGAGGCGGTCTCGTCCGGGCCGACCAGCCGGAAATCCCGGCGGTCCCGGGTGTCCGCCATGATCTGTTCGAGGAGGCCGCCGAGGACCCGGGTCGGCTCGTGCAGGCCCCTGCCCGGCTTGTCCACCGGTACGGCGAAGTCGTCCAGGGAGCCGATCGGCAGTTCGCGGACGAGCAGGCCGCCGTTGGCGTACGGGGTGGCGCCGAGCCGCGCCCGGCCGGCCGGGACGCAGGCGAGGACGTCGGCGACCGGCCGGCCGTCCGCGTCGAACAGGTCCTCGGGCCGGTAGGAACGCAGCCATGCCTCCAGTTGCCGCAGGTGCCCCGGGTTCTCCCGGACGCCGGGCAGCGGCACCTGGTGAGCGCGCCAGGTGCCCTCGACCGGTACGCCGTCGACCTCGGCGGGCCCCGTCCAGCCCTTGGGGGTGCGCAGCACGATCACCGGCCAGTGCACGCGCTCGGTGCTGCCCTGCTCCCGGGCGGCGCGCTGCGCCCGTGCGATGCGGTCCAGGGCGTCGTCGAAGGCGGCGGCCAGGGCGCGGTGCACCTGCGCCGGGTCGTCGCCGGACACATGGATCGGTTCGTGTCCGTAGCCGCGCAGCAGCGCGTCCAGTTCGGGCTCGGGCAGCCGGGCGAGCACGGTCGGGTTGGCGATCTTGTAGCCGTTGAGGTGGAGGATCGGCAGGACG
Organism: Streptomyces sp. NPDC004629; assembly: GCF_042873595.1. Classification (NCBI taxonomy): domain Bacteria; kingdom Bacillati; phylum Actinomycetota; class Actinomycetes; order Kitasatosporales; family Streptomycetaceae; genus Streptomyces; species Streptomyces sp. NPDC004629. The sequence goes on from NZ_JBIALO010000007.1 coordinate 195,709, forward strand.
GCGCCGTCGTGCACCGGGTCGAGGAACTTGTCGGAGTGCCAGGAGGCGGCCAGCGGGCCGGTCTCCGCCTCGCCGTCGCCGATGACGCAGGCGACCAGCAGATCGGGGTGGTCGAACGCGGCCCCGTAGGCGTGGGCGAGGGAGTAGCCCAGTTCACCGCCCTCGTGGATCGAGCCGGGCGTCTCCGGGGCGACATGGCTCGGCACGCCGCCGGGGAAGGAGAACTGCCGGAACAGCCGCGCCATCCCGGCGGCGTCCCGCGGCACGTCCGGATAGGTCTCGCTGTAGCTGCCCTCCAGCCAGGAGTTGGCCACGACGGACGGCCCGCCGTGCCCGGGGCCCCACACGCACAGGGCGTCGAGGCCACGCGCCTTGATCACCCGGTTGAGGTGGGTGTACACGAGGTTGAGGCCGGGTGAGGTGCCCCAGTGGCCGAGCAGCCGCGGTTTGATGTGCTCGGGGCGCAGCGGCTCGGTCAGCAGCGGGTTCGCGAGCAGGTAGATCTGCCCGGCCGCGAGGTAGTTGGCGGCCCTCCAGTGCGCATCCAGGGTGCGCAGTTCCTCGTCGGAAAGTACGGTGGCGTCCTGGTGTTCGGCAGGGGACATGGGGGCTCCGGAAGTCATCGGTACGGGTCATCGGGGGTGGAGGCGGCATGGCCGGCAAGCAGGCGGAAAGGCTGCCGCGCAAGACGTACGAGAAGGAACTGCTGCGGCTGCAGACGGAGTTGGTCAAGCTCCAGGAGTGGGTGCGCACGCGGGGCGCGCGCCTCGTCGTCATCTTCGAGGGGCGGGACGCGGCGGGCAAGGGGAGCACCATCAAGCGGGTCACGGAGTACCTCAACCCGCGGGTGGCGCGGATCGTGGCGCTGCCCAAGCCGACCGAGCGCGAACGCACCCAGTGGTACTTCCAGCGGTACGTGGAGCATCTGCCGGCCGCCGGGGAGATCGTGCTGTTCGACCGGTCCTGGTACAACCGGGCCGGTGTCGAGCATGTGATGGGTTTTTGCACCAAGGAGGAGTACCAACTGTTCCTGCGGCAATGCCCGGTCTTCGAGCGGATGCTGGTGGAGGACCGGATCCTGCTGCGCAAGTACTGGTTCTCGGTGAGCGACACGGTGCAGGAGGAGCGGTTCCGGCGGCGGCTGGACGATCCCGTGCGGCGCTGGAAACTGTCGCCGATGGACCTGGAGTCGAACACCCGCTGGGAGGCGTACTCCCGCGCGAAGGACGAGATGCTGGTGCACACGGACATCTCCGAGGCGCCGTGGTACGTCGTCGAGAGCGACGACAAGCGCCGGGCGCGGCTGAACATGATCGCCCATCTGCTGGACTCGGTGCCGTACCACGAGGTGCCCCCGCCGGTGCTTGAGCTGCCGCACCGGCCGCCGCCGACGGGGTACGAACGCCCGCCGCGCGATCTGCAGACCTACGTACCGGACCATGCGGCGAGCCTGTGAGCCGCTCATCCCGGCTGCGGGACGACGGCGACCGGGCAGGCGGCGTGGTGCAGCACGCCGTGCGCGACCCGGCCGAGCCTGAGGCCGAAGTGACCGTCGCGGTGCCTGGCCCCGACGACCAGCAGATCGGCGCCGCCGGAGAACTCGGCCAGCACCCGCCGGGCCGGGCCCTCGACGGTGTGCCGGTGCACCTGCACGTCGGCCGGTGCCTGCCGCAGCGCCTCCTCAAGCGCCTCCGCGGCCAGTTGCGCGTACAGCCGGGCGGGTTCGTCGGCGAACAGCGGGCTGTCGGCGCTCGCCAACGCGGGGGTCCGCCAGGCCCGTACGACGTCCAGCGGCACCCCGCGCAGCCGTGCCTCGTCGAGGGCGAAGCGCACGGCCGCCGAGTCGGCGGGCTTCTCGCCGACGCCCACGACGACCCGGCCGCGCGTCCCGGAGCCGGCCTTGTCGTCGGGGCCGCGGCGCACCACGATCACCGGGCCGTGCGCGCGGCCGGCGACCGTCGTCGCGACCGAGCCGAGCAGCGCCTCGGCCAGGCCGCCGCGCCCGCGGGAGCCCACGACCACCGCGGCGGCGGAGCGGCTCTCCCGGATCAGCGCGTACTCCGGTTCCTCGGGCACCGACTCGGCGGTCACCTGCAACCCGTCCTGGCGGCGCCGGGCGCGCAGCACCGCGCTCGCGAGGATGTGTTCGCCGGTGACCTGCCCGGACGGCCTGCCGAGGTCCTGGGCGAGCGCGGCGCCCTCGTACCGCTCCCACAGGGAGCCGTACACCACTTTGAGCGGCGCCCGGCGCAGCGCTGCCTCGTCGGCGGCCAGGTCGACCGCCCGCAGGCTGTGCTCGGAGCCGTCGACGCCGGCGACGATCGGCCCGTCCATCGCGCTCACCGTCCCACGCTCGAATCGAGGGCTCCCCGAGCAGGGGTGGGGGCACCCGGGGTGCCCGGGGTGCGCGGGCCGATGACGCGGGCCATGTCGGTCCACCTCCGCGGTAGGGGGGATGCGGAATGCCGTCCGGTGCCATCCTGGTGGTCGCGGGGCGCCGCGCGGCAGGGGCCGCTGGTCCCGCGACGGGTCCGCCCGGCCCGTGCGGCGGCCTCGGCGAGGGGGCCGGTCGGCCCTAGTGCCGACGGGACGGGCGTGATGATCCTTGTCGTGGGCAGCCGGCCGTCTGCCCTCCACCCGGGAACGAGGGACGCATGACCGAGACACGCACCTTCACGGAGCAGGACCCCATCCGCGTGTTCCTGCTGGACGACCACGAGGTCGTACGGCGCGGGCTGGCCGATCTGCTCGACTCCGAGCCCGACATCACGGTGGTCGGCGACGCGGACACGGCCGAGCACGCGCTCGTCCGCGGTCCGGCGCTGCGCCCGGACGTCGCCGTGCTCGACGTGCGCCTCCCGGACGGTGACGGCATCACGGTCTGCCGCGAACTGCGCGACCGCATGCCGGACCTGGCCTGTCTGATGCTGACGTCGTTCGACGACGAGGACGCGCTGCTCGACGCCATCATGGCCGGTGCCTCGGGCTATGTCCTCAAGCAGATCAAGGGCTCCGACCTGGTCTCCGCGGTGCGGACCGTCGCCTCCGGCCAGTCGATGCTGGACCCGGCGACGACGGCCCGGCTGATGCGTTCCCTGCGCGCCGACCCCGCGGAGACTCCGGCCGTGCCGTCCGAACTGGCCAGTCTGTCGCCGCGCGAGCGGGACATCCTCGCCCTGATCGGGGACGGGCTGACCAACCGGGAGATCGGCAGGAGGCTCTATCTGTCGGAGAAGACCGTGAAGAACCACATCTCGCGACTGCTGGCCAAGCTGGGCGTGCAGCGGCGGGTGCAGGCCGCGGTGCTCGCCTCCCATCTGGATCAGCCGGAGCCGGGCGGACGCCCGGCCAGGTGACGGCCCCGAAGGCCCGGGGCGTTCCCGCGGGGCCGTCCGGGCCGGCGGATCAGGCGCCGTGGTGGATCTCGACGTGCCTGGCCTCGGCCTTCTCGCTGCCCAGCCCCACGCTGACGGTGAGGATCCCGTCGGTGTAGTCGGCCCTGACGTCGTCCTCGTCGGCGCCGGGCGGCAAGGTGACGCTGCGGCTCATGGTGCCGTAACGGATCTCGCTGCGGTTCTTCTCCACGTCCCGTTCGCTGCGTTCGGCCTTGACGGTCAGCATCCCGTCGCCGATGACCACGTCGATGTCCTCCGCGGACATACCGGGCAGCTCCGCCCGCAGGACGTAGCGGCCCTCCTCCAGGTAGTCCTCGACACGGACCGTGTACAGGTCGCCCATGGTCGGCATCGCGAACCGCGCGGGGAAGGTCTCGAACCAGTCGGGGATCTCCGGGAAGGAGAACCTCTGCCTGCGTGTCAGTGACGTCATCGCCGTACCTCCTCGTCCGTGGTTGCGCCTGCTAGCTCCCAGTGCACCGCGCGGCCCGTCGGCCCGCTGAGGCCGAACAGCCCATGCCCGGGGCCCCAAGGTCCCTTTGCGGCCCGGCGTGCGCGGTCATGACCCGTCGGGGCGCACGATCACCACGGGACAGCGCGCGTGCTGGGCGATGTGCTGGCTGACGGAGCCCAGCAGGGCGCGGGCGAAGCCACGCCGCCCGTGACTGCCGACGACGAGCGCCTGAGCGCCCTCCGCCGCCCGCAGCAGCACGTCCACCGGATGGCCGCGCACCAGCAGTGCCCTGACCGAGCCCGCCGGTTCGGACCCCAGGGCCTCGCGCAGTTGCTCGGCGAGCCGTTGCCGGGCGTTGTCCTCGTCGAAGTCGCTGTCGACGGGGGGAGCCGACCAGGTCTCGATCCCGGGCATCTCCCATGCGGCCACCGCGTCCACACGGCCGCCGACGAGTCCGGCATAGCGTACGGCCCAGCGCACCGCCGCGTGCGAGGACGGCGAACCGTCGACGCCCACCACGATCCGCGGCCCCGCGACCTCCGTGTCCATCCGTCCCACCTCTCCCGCTGACCGCTGCCCGCTGCCCGCCGCGCCGTGCGTCGCTCTTCCACCCTCTTACGCCCCCTTCCATACCCTTCCTCCCCCTTCCTCCCCTTTCCTCCATTCCTCCACGCTGCACCGCTCCCGGCCGCACCGCCGCGGAAGAGCGGCCCGAAGCGGCGCATCCGGGTGGCCCGGCGCGCGGGGTCAGCCCGCCCGGATCGCCGGCCGCGACCAGGTGACGGCGAGCCGCTCACCCTCGTCGACGACGTCGGTGCCCAGTTCGGCGCAGGCGCGCACGAGCCGGTCGGCGATCCAGGCGTACTCCGCCCGGTCGGCGAGCCGGGTGTGGCAGTGGTCCAGGGCGAGGGGAACCGCCTCGGTGCGCAGCGGGCCGTGCCCGTCGAGGGTGACCAGCCAGAGCAGTCCGAAGTCGTTGCGGAGCGCCGGGTGGACGGCGTAGTCGTCGATGAAGTCGCCCAGATCGAACAGGACGTGCCGGGTGAAGCCGTGGAAGACGTGTGCCGAGTGCCCGACGACCAGGCCGGCCCCGGACCCGGTGAGCGCGGGCGCGGCACGCAGGACGTGCGGGACCGGGCGCGCGGTCATGTTCGGCCCCCAGTGCGCGCTGACCAGCACCAGGTCCGTCTCCTCGGCCAGGACGCCGATCGTGCCGGTGAGCCAGGCGGGTACGTCCTTGCGCCAGAGGTCGGCGTAGGCCACGCCGGGGCGGTCGGTGTCCGCGGCGAACTCGGGGGGATGGTCGGTGACGGCGACGATGCCGATGCGCAGCCCGCCGACGTCCAGGCGCAGCGGTGCGCGGGCCTCGGTGACCGTCGGGCCGGCCCCGACGCTGCGGATGCCCGCCCGGGCCAGCCGGGTCCGGGTGTCGAGGAGCGCGTCGGGGCCGTAGTCGAGGGCGTGGTTGTTGGCCAGGACCGCCACGTCGACGCCCAGTGCGGCCAGTACGTCGGCGGCGCGCGGCGGGGCCCGGAAGAAGAAGGTCTTTCCGGGCAGGTCCACCGGGGCGCCGCGGTCGGAGACGCAGCATTCGAGGTTGACCAGGAACAGGTCCGCGTCCCGTACGGCGTGGTGCACCGCGGGGGTGAACAGGGGGCGGGGCGCCTTGTGAGCGAGCGCCTGGGCGACATCACGGCCCAGCATGGCGTCGCCCGCCAGGGCGAGGGTGACGGCCATGACACGCACCTCCGCTCGCTCGCCCGGTGCCGCCCGCCCCGCGGGCGGGCCCCGCTGCCGGGCGGCGGTGCCGGTCCCCGGATCGGGCTGCGTCCGCGTGCCGGGGCGGGAGCCGGGCCCGCGCGGCCGTCCGGGGATACGCGACGACGGACACCGCCGTCCCCGCGTTCCCCCGCGCGGGCCCGCCCGCCCGCGATCACCGCCGCTCCGCGCCGTCATGCTGTACGGGCGGAGCGAGGTGCCGAGGAGGCAAGGAGCGCCCGACGGACGGGCGCCCGCACCGCGGATCTCCCGGGCCTGCGGACACCCTCGCACCCGGTTGCGTCACCCCCACAGGGGCCGAACGGCCCGCATCCCGGGGCCGATCGCCCCCACCGTGCCCCGTGCATCCCGCCGGCCCTCGCCGTGTCCGCGCCGGTCAGTGATCGGCGGGGCCCGGGGCGGTGCCCGGTCCGCCCCCGGCGCTCGCTCCCGCACCGGCGCCGTGGCCGGCCAGCACCAGTTCCTTGGCGCGCCGGAACTCGTCGTCCGAGATGTCGCCGCGGGTACGCAACTCGGAGAGCTTGGTGAGTTCGTCGGCGCTGCTGGGGTGCGTCGCGCCCGCGGCGGTCCGGCGGACGTAGCTGTCGAACGCCTCCTGCTGCGCATGCGCCTGCGTCCGCTCGCGGCGCCCCATGTCCTTGCCGCGGACGATGAGGTAGACGAAGACGCCGAGGAAGGGCAGCACGATGACGAAGATCAGCCAGCCCGTCTTGGCCCAGCCGTTCAGGGCGTCGTCGCGGAAGATGTCCAGGACGACCCGGAACAGCAGGACGAACCACATGATCCACAGGAAGAACCAGAGCATCGTCCAGAACGCGCTCAACAGCGGATAGTCGTACGCGAGGTACGTCTGCGCGGTCATTGCCGTCCTCCGTCCCGGGCAGCCGCCCACCGGGTACCGCTTTCGTCGTGTACCGCTTCGTCGCCAGCGTGCACGGGGCGAAGGCGCGACGGCCTCACCCGGGACGGGTGAGCGTACGCGTCGGTAACGGGCGTTCGGACCCGGCTGAGGGAGGGCGTGCGGTGCCGGCGCGGGCCCCGGTCACCAACCGCTCGACTCGACCGCGATCACCGGCACCAGGTCGTTGCGCAGGGTCTCCAGGAAGGTGACGGTCTCGGCCGCCACCGAGCGGTGCTGCACGTCGTTCAGGACGTCGTGGTGGGCCCCGCGGACCACGGCGAGGCGGGCGCGGGGAAGGGACTTGGCGAGGTGGGCGACGGCGTCGCGGTCCGCCAGCGGATCCGCGTCGCCGATCAGCAGCAGGGCCGGGACGGCGATGCCGCCGCCGTACGCCGCCGCGAGCAGCGCCTCGGGCACCGGGGCGGCGAGCCGGCCGCGCCGCACCAGGGGGTCGTGGGTGAGGGTGTCCCGGTGGACGGGGCAGGAGGTACGTACGTCCAGTTCGTCCTCCCAGCCGCCGCCCGCCGCCGCGGCGCGGCCCGGCAGCCCGGCGAGGACGACGGCCCGCGGCAGCCGCGCCGCGGCAAGGTCCGTCCGGCTCAACAGCGCGGCGACCGCGGCGGCGCCGGTGTCGGCGGCGACCAGGACGACGGGCTGGACCACGCCGTCGCCGGACGCGGTGGCCGCGACGGCGTCGGCGAGCCGGGCGCCGAAGCGGGCCAGCGACCCGGACAGATCGTCCGGGTCGATGTCGGGGGTGTCCACGACGCGGACGCGGTAGGCGTCGGCGGCGAGCCGCCTGCCCAGCCGGGCGTAGGTCGCCGGGCTCTCGCCCCTGCCGGGCACCACGACGACGGTGCCGCGGGTGCGGATGCCGTCGGGGGCGTGGTGGTCGGCGTGCCCGGCGGCCTCGCCCGGCTGCTCGGTGTTCTCGGTCATCTCGCGCTCACACTCCTGTGTGCTCGGGCTCGGTCGCGGGCCGCAGGACCGGGACGGACGCCACGTCGTCGCGACGCCTTCCGGGACGCGGTTCGGCGTGGATCACGGCGCGCTGGTCGGGGACGGCGGGACCGAAGGGGGTGACTGGGTGGGTGGCGACGGCGCGGACCCGCTCCCGCAGTGGCGCGGGCGCGGTCTCGGCGGGGCCGCCCCCGCGCGGTGCCTGCTGTGCGTCGAGGCCCCTGGCAGGGGCGCCGTGCCGGGCCGTGCGCCGGGCCGGGCGGCGCACGTCGTCGCCGGTCCGCCGCGGCGCGCGCCGGGCCCTGACCGAGTGCACGGGGCGGGACAGCCCGGTCCGGAGTGCCTCCGGCCCCGGCGACAGGCACCGCACCGAGCCGGGAACACGGAGCGGCACAGCCCGACCGGCGGCGGGCACAGCCACCGCCCAGCGACAGGGCACGCGCCCACCCACAGACGCCGTACCCCACTGAACCCGGACGCCGTGCGGCCCGGCGGCGCCGGCCGTGCGGTGCCGGATCCGGGCGGTGAAGTCGCCGGCGGCCACGAACGGGTACTGCGGCTCGTTCGCGGGGGCGGCCCTCATGCCTGGGCGGGACGGTTGTGGCGGTTGACGGGGACCGGCAGTCCGAGGTTGCCGCGCAGCGTGTCGGCGGTGTACTCGGTGCGGAACAGCCCGCGCTTCTGCAGCAGCGGGACCACGCCGTCCACGAAGAGGGCGAGGTCGTCGTCGGTACGGAAGGCGAGGTTGATGCCGTCGAAGGTGCCGGCGCCGAACCAGTGCTCGATGGTGTCGGCGACGGTCTCCGGCGCCCCGACGAACGGCGACCGGCGGAACTCGCTCACCGACTCCGCAACCTGACGCAACGTCAGGTTCTCCGACCGGGCCCGCTCGATGAGCTTAGCGGCGCCGGTCCGGCCGCCCTTCTCGGCGAGGTGCGCCACGTCCGGGAACGGCGCGTCCAGGTCGTGTGCGCTGAAGTCGTAGGCGCCGAAGGAGCGGCCGAGGAGCGCGAGGTTGCGGTCGAAGTCGTTGTCCTCCTCGAAGATCTCCCGCTCGCGCCGCCGGGCCTCCTCGTCGGTCGGGGCGACGACCGGGCCGCCGTGGATGAAGATCTTGATGTGCTCGGGGTCGCGGCCGTGCGCGGCGGTGCGGCGCTTGATGTCCGCGTAGTACTCCTGGGCCTGCTCCAGCGAGCCGCCGGGCGCGTAGATGCCCTCGGCGACCCGCGCGGCGAGGTCACGGCCCTCGTCGGAGACCCCGGCCTGGAAGATCACCGGCTGGCCCTGCGGGGAGCGGGAGATGTTGAGCGGCCCGGCGACCTTGAAGTGCTCGCCCTCATGGTGGAGTTCATGCAGCTTGGCCGGGTCGAGGAAGACGTTCCCGGCGACGTCGGCGGGGAACGCGTCGTCCTCGTAGGAGTCCCACAGCCCGCGGGCGACCTCGACGAACTCCAGGGCCCGGCCGTAGCGGGTGGCGTAGTCGGGGTGCTCGTCGAGCCCGAAGTTGCGGGACGCGCCGACGTCGAAGCTCGTGACGACGTTCCAGCCGGCCCGGCCGCCGCTGATGTGGTCGAGGGAGGCGAAGCGGCGGGCCAGGTTGAAGGGCGAGTTGTACGTCGAACTCGCCGTGCCGACCAGCCCGATGTGCCGGGTGTGGGTGGCGACGGCCGACAACAGGGTGAGCGGTTCCAGCCGGTTGAGGTAGTGGGCCGGGTAGGTGGCGTTGATGAACTGGCTGTCGACGATGAACAGGGCGTCGAACAGGGCATGTTCGGCGGCCTGGGCCTGGCGGATGTAGTAGTCGATGTCGATGCTGGCGTTCTTCGCGACGCGCGGGTCCTTCCACAGGCCGTGCTGTCCGGGGCCGCCGACGCCGTAGGGGTGCAGCGCGAGGTGGATCGTGCGGGACATGGCGTTCCTCTCCATGGTGTGGTCAGACGTTCAGCAGCGCGCGCAGCGCGGCGCGGCCGGCCCGGTCGGTGGGGGCCGCGCGGAGGGTGGGCGCGGAGCCGACGAGCAGGCGCGTGTACGGGTGCCGGGGGTGGTTGACGACGTCACGGGCGGCCCCGGCCTCGACGAGTTCCCCCCGGTACAGCACGGCGATGCGGTCGGAGGTCCCGACGACGGAGCCGAGGTCGTGGGAGATGAGGACGAGGGCGACGCCGGCGGCCCGCAACTCCTTGAGGATCTCCAGGACTTGTACCCGGTTGGCGGAGTCGAGGGCGCTGACCGGCTCGTCGAGGATGACCAGTCGTGGCTCGGTCACCAGGGCGCGGGCCACCGCGACCCGCTGCCGCTGCCCGCCGGAGAGTTCTCCGGGCAGCCGGTCGAGCAGGTCCGCGGGGAGCCGGACGCGGTCCAGGAAGGCACGCGCCCGTTCGGCCGCCGCGGCGGCCGGGACGCCTTGGACGAGCAGCGGCTCCGTCAGGGACTGCGCGACGGTGAGGTCGGGGTCGAGGCTGCGCAGCGGGTCCTGGAAGACGTACTGGACGAGACCCCGGCGGCGCAGCCCGCGCCACTGGCGGCGGCCGTATCCGCGGACGTCCTCGCCTGCGATGCGGATCGAACCCGCCGAGGCGGGCACCAGGCCGAGCACGGCACGGGCGAGGGTGGTCTTGCCCGAGCCGGTCTCCCCGATGACGCCGACGGTCTCGCCGGCGGCGACGGCGAGCGACACCCCCGTCAGCGCGGGCCGGGACGGGCGGCGCGGGCCGTAGCGGACGTCGAGGCCGGTGACCTCCAGGACGGGGTCGGTCGTTCGCTGCTGGTCGCCGGTCACGATGCCTCCCGGGATGTCAGGAACTTCTCCAGGCCGTACTGCTCGTGTTCGGCGATGAGCAGCCGGGTGTACTCGTGCCGGGGGTCGTGCAGGACCTCCCGTGTCGGACCGTGCTCGACCACCTCGCCTTCGCGCAGGACGACGACCTCGTCGCACAGCTGGGCGACGACGGCCAGGTCGTGCGAGACGACCACCAGGGAGAGGCCGGCCCCATCGCGCAGGTCGGCGAGCAGGTCGAGGATCTCCGCCTGCACGGTCACGTCGAGGGCCGTCGTGGCCTCGTCGGCGATGAGGACACGCGGGTCGGCGGCGACGGCCGCGGCGATCAGCACCCGCTGGAGCATGCCGCCGGACAGTTCGTGGGGGTACTGGGTGTAGACCAGCTCCGGATCGTGCAGCCGTACCGCGGCCAGCAGTTCCTCGGCCCGGTGCCGGGCCGCTCGCCGCTTCAGTCCCTTCTTGACCCGGACGACCTCGGCGATCTGGGGGCCCACCCGGATCGACGGGTTGAGGTAGGACGCCGGGTCCTGGAAGACCGCACTGATCGTGGCGCCGCGCAGGGCGGTCCACTGAGCGGGCGTCAGGGTCGCGATGTCGGTGCCGGCGATCTCGATCGAACCGCCGGACACCTCGAAGTGCGGCGGCAGGATGCCGAGCGCGGCCCGGCAGGTGAGGGTCTTGCCACTGCCGGACTCGCCGACGATGCCGACCACCTTTCCGGGGGTCAGCTCGAAGCTCACCCCATGAACGATCTCCCGGCCGCCGGCCCGGTCACTGATCCGGATGTCACGCACGGCAAGCACCGGCACGGCCGCGGCACCGACCGGGGCGAAGACCCCGGCGACACCGCCCGAGACACCGGTAGCGCCGCCCGCTCCTGCACCGACGGCACCCCCCGCACCGACAACAACGACACCGTCCGGCCGGGCAGCAGCGACAACGTCCGGTCCGGCAGCGGTGCCAGGAGAGACCCCAGCGGCGACAGCCGAACCGGCGGCGGCGCCCGCGGAACCGGCAGCGGCGCCGACCGACCCACCAACGGCACCATCCGACCCACCGGCAGCACCCACCGCAGCAGCAACAGCGTCGCCCGGTCCACCAGCAGCAACAGCCGACCCACCAACGGCGACAGCCGAATCGGCGGCGACGCCAGCGGAACCGGCAGCGGCGCCAACCGACACGCCAGCGGCACCCACCGCAGCAGCAACGGCGCCGTCCGGTCCACCAGCGCCGACAACCGACCCACCAATGGCAACAGCCGAACCGGCGGCAGCGTCGGCCGACGCGTCGGCAGCGACGTCCGACCCACCACCAGCACCCACCGACGGGCCAACCGCACCACCCAACCCCCCAGCAGCACCCACCGGAGCATCACCAGCACCGTCCACCCCACCACCGGCACCCACCCGAGCATCACCAGCACCGTCCACCCCACCACCGCCGCCCGCCGACGTGCCGGCGTCGTCCGGCTCGCCGGCGTCGCGGAGCGAGTCCGTGTTCTTCGAGAGGGTCGTCATCGCGCACCTCCGGCGGAGACGGGGTCGGCCGCGGCGCGGCGGTTGGCGCGGGCCTTGCGGGAGTTGACCAGTGCGCGCCCCGCCTCGCCGGAGACGTCGCGGATCGCGTCGGCGAGCAGGTTGGCGGCCCAGACGGTCGCCATGATCAGCAGCGCGGGCACCACCGGCGCCCACGGCTGGTGGCTGAGATAGCCCAGGTCCGAGGCGAGCAGCCCGCCCCAGGTCGGCTCGGGCGGCTGCACCCCGATGCCGAGGAAGGTCAGGCTGGAGACGATGACGAAGCCGACGCCGATCGTCTGGGCGAACGCGACGGCGAGGGGCGGGAGCACCTTGACCCACACATGCCGGCGCACCACCCAGCCGATGGACGCGCCGGAGATGAGCGCCGCCTCCACGTACTGCGAGCGGGCGACGGAGAGCGTGGCTGCACGGGCGACCCGGTAGAAGAGCGGGGAGACCAGCGCGCCCGTGACGAGCATGGCCTGGGTGATGCCGTTGCCGAGCAGCGCGATCACGGCGACCGCGAAGAGCAGGAACGGCAGCGCGACCAGCGTGTCGGCGAGGCGCAGGGTGACCCACTCGAAGACCCGGCCGAGGTAGACCGAGAGGATGCCGGGGATCGCGCCGACGACGAGGGCCATCACGGCGACCTCAAGCGACCCGAGCACGCTGACGCGGGAGCCGTCGAGCAGCCGGCTCAGCACATCGCGGCCGAGGTAGTCGGTGCCCAGCCAGTGCGCACCCGACGCGGCGGCGAGCGTGTTGTCGCTGGTGGCCAGGGGGTCCTGGGGGGCGAGCAGGGGGCCGAGGAGCGCGAGCAGCGCGATCACGGCGAGGATGCCGACGGCGATCCGGGCGGAGGTCAGGGCGAGGACGCGGCGCACCATGGTCACACCCCCCGCCGGGCGGCCGGCGTCACCCGGGCCAGCACCAGGTTGACGACCAGGTTGAAGGAGACGACCAGGACGATGGACACCACGAGCACCCCTTGTACGGCGGGCACGTCGCCGGCCTGCGCGGAGTCGTTGGCGAACCGGCCGAAGCCCTGCAGGCCGAAGATCCACTCGGTCACGACGGAGGCCCCGACGAGCGCGGGGAACTTCAGGCCGAGGGTGGCGAGCACGGGCCCGAGGCCGTTGCGCAGGACGTGCCCGAAGAAGATCCGCCGGGGGCTCAGCCCGCGGACGACCGCGCCGGTCACGTAGTTCTCGCGGTAGGCGGCGATGAGACTCGTGCGCAGTTGGCGTGCGACGTCGGCGACGACGTCGAGGCTGAGCGCGAGCGCGGGCAGGGTGATGTGGGCGAGCCAGGGGCCGATCCCCTGCCGCGCCGGTACGTATCCGGCGGACGGGAACAGGTGCAGCCCCACCGCGAGGACGGCCACCAGGACGATGCCGACGACGAACGCCGGCATCACCGAGATCACGGTGACGAATCCGGTGATCGCCCGGTCGATCCACGTGGTGCGGCGCAGCGCCGCGACCGTGCCGAGGACGAAGCCGATGAGCACGCCGAGGATCAGGGCGAACGTCGCGATCGACAGGCTCACGCCGAGGCCGAGGCCGATGAGCGTGGAGATGTCGGCCCCGTTGACCCAGCTGGCGCCGAGCTGTCCGTGCAGCACTCCGGTGAACCAGTCCCCGTACTGCGTCAGGAACGGCCGGTCCAGCCCCCATTGGGCCTCGACCCGCTGGATCGCCTCGGGGGTGGCATTCTCGCCGAGTTGGATCCGTGCCGGGCTGAGCCCGCTCAGCGACCGGAGCGCGAACGTCACGAACGTCGCGACCAGGAACACGGGCACGAAGATCCCGACCGACCGGGCGACGGTGGCCAGGACGCGGCCGAGCCCGTACCGTGCCCGGATCGCGGCGGCCCCCCGGCGGCGGGCCGGTGTCGCCGGTGCCGCGGTCGTCGTCATGGGGATCGCCCCCTTTCTGTTGCTGTCTGTCGTGGACGGGTTGTCGGTGGTGGCGGGCCGGGTCAGCTGCCGCCGATGGTCACGCCGGTCCAGTCGAGGTGTGCCGGGTTCTTGGGCAGGGCGGAGACCGACTTGCTCTTGGCGAAGAGGTTCGGCGAGGAGTACGTGAACACCAGCGCCCTGCTCTGCAGACCGGCGCGGGTCGCCGCCTGCAGGACCTTCGGGTAGGCGGGCGCCTCCAGCGGAGTCCGGCGCACCTTGGCGACGGCCGCCTCGAAACCGGCGGGCTCGTACGGCGAGCTGAGGTTCAGCGGGCCGTCGGGGCCGAAGTGGGCGGTGAGCGTCTGTACGGCGGAGTCACGGCCCGTGGTGCTGTACAGGGAGAACGTCAGGTCCTTGGCGAAGAACGGCGTGGACCAGTTCTTGTCGATCTTGATGGTGACCTTGATCCCGACCGCGGCGAGCTGCGACTGGACGATCTCGGCCGCGGGGTCCTCGGCGGGTATGACGAGGTCGAGCCGGATCTCGCCGCTGCGGTAGCCGGCTTCGGCGAGGAGTTGCTTCGCCTTTGCGGGGTCGTACGGGTAGGCGTCTGCCGACCGCGGGTCGTAGGCCACGTATCCCTTGGGGAACGGCTGGTCGGTGGCCTCCCCGTAGCCGAAGGTCAGTTTGTCGACGAACTCCTTGCGGTTGACGGCGTGGCGCACGGCGTCCACGATCTTGTCGTCGTCGAACGGCGCCTTGTTGACGTTGAGGCTGATGTTGGAGGCGTTGAACCCCGGCTGGATGAAGACGTCCAGGCCGGCCTGCTCGGCGGACTTGGCCTGGCTGGGGTCGATGTCGGCGAAGTTGTAGACGCCGGTCTGCAGGCCGGAGACGACGGTGGCGGCGTCGGGGGCCGAGGTCAGTTCGACGTTGTCGATGTGGATGTTCTTCGCGTCCCAGTAGTCCGGGTTCTTCTTCAGCAGCACCTTGGTGCCCGGTACCAGTTGTTCGACGACGAACGGTCCGGCGCCGACCGGGTTCTGGTCCAGCTTCGACGGGTTCGCCGCGGCCTTGGGGCTGGCGATCTGCAGGACGCGCTCGCCGAGCAGTTGGGGGATCTGGTAGTCGACCTGGGTGAGGTGGACGACGGCGTCGAGGCCCTTGGCGTCGACCGACTCGATGGAGGTGAGGTCGCCGAAGAGGGCCGAGTTCTGCTGTTTCTTGGCCCGCTCGACGGCGGCCTTGACCGCGCTCGCGTCGAGAGGGGTGCCGTCGCCGAACTTCAGGCCGGGGCGGAGGTGGAAGGTGATCTGGTCGCCCCTGGCGTTGTACTTCCAGCTCTCGGCGAGGTCCGGGACGGCCTTGCCGCTCGCGTCGGTGCGGGTCAACGAGGCGTATACGAGGGCGAGTTCACGGAACTGGGCGCCGCTGCCCGAGACCACCGGGTCCCAGTGGGCGGGGAAGTAGGAGGAGGCCCACTTCAGCGTGGCGTTGCCGGACGCGGAGGCGGTGTCGCCGCCGCAGCCGCTCAGGGCGGGGGCGAGCAGGGCGAGGAAGGCGGCGGCGAGGGCGGCGGGCCGCAGGCGGCCGGCCCGTCGGGACGGGCGTGCGCCGGGTCCGGAGCGGCGGAAGGTGACTCGTGCGGGCATCTCATTCTTTCTGTGACGGTCCCGGGCCGGGGCGGGCGGTCCGGGCGCGCGGGACGGCCCGACGGGCGGGTGAGGGCGTCGGCACGCACCCGGGCGGGCGGGGCCGGAGAGGCTCGGTGGCACACGTCGGACGCCGCCGGAGCGGCGGGCAGGGCGGGTTCACCGCCGGGCGGGTACCGGTGGCCGTGCGTGTGCTGCGCGGCGGTGGGCGACGGGCGGCAGGAGGACGGACACGAACGCGCCCGCCCCGTAGGGCGTGGGCGTGGGTGGCGGCCGGCGGTCGGCGTCCGTGGGCGGAAGTGGACGGCGGTCAGCGACAGAGGGCGCTACAGGTGCGCCGCAGGTCCACATAGCGGCACACCACACCGGGGTGCGTCGTGAGCATGCTGTTCATCCTGGGGGCAGCCGCAAGCCACTGTCAATGGACACCAATTGATGTCTCATTCGGTGGAACGGATCCAAGGGGTGGCACACGAAAAGCCCCCTGACGGTGGGTCAGGGGGCCGGTGGGTCCGGACGGACGGGAACCTGCGCCGCGGGCGGCACCCGCCGACGGAGCGCGGGCGCGGCAAAGGACACCTCGCGGCATCCTTACCGCTTTACTCCGGTTACTCCGGCTGCTGCTCGGTGCCCAGCACATACAGCTCGGGCAGGTTGACGACGATCGCCTCCTGGGTGCTGCGGGCGATGACCACGACCGCCTCGGTGTCGGGGCTGGGGTTCTCCTCGCGATGCGGCACGAACGGCGGTACGAAGACGTAGTCGCCGGGTGCCGTACGGATCCGGATCTCCTCGGGCGCCCCGGAGGAGTCGTCGAGGAAGACGAACTCCGGGTTGCCCGCGACGACATGGATGGCGGTCTCCGAGGCGCCGTGGTGGTGGTTGGAGGAGGCGGTGCGGGGCGAGACATGGGTCTGGCCCATCCAGATGCGCTCCGAGCCGACGGTGGCGCCGCTGACAGCGGCGAAGCGGCGCATGCCCTCGGTCTGCGCGGTGCCGTCGTCGAGCGCGCCGGCGCGGATGTGGTGCAGCCGCGCCCGCAGCGGCTCGACGGGTCCGGCGGGCCGGGTGAGGTCGGGGTGGAACGCGTCGCGTCCGCCTTCCTGGCGGGACGCGGCGGCGGGGGATGTCTCGTGCGAGGTCATGGCGGTTCCTGCTCGTCGAGGTGCGGGGGCGGCCGGGCCGGGCGGGACACACGGCCGAAACGGAACGGATCAGGCAGCTCGCGCAGCCCAGGCGGCTCGGGCGGCCTCGACGGTTGGGATACCTGGACGACCGCGGCGTCGCAGGTGCCGTCCGCCCGTCGGCGCGTACGCGCACGATCCTGCGGTGACGGTAGAGAGCCCGCCAAATGGATGTCAAGATGTATCCAATGCCGCCTCGCCCGTTCGGCTGCCGGGACGCGGTCCGGCGCCGCGGCGGGCGACCGACGAGACGGAAGACGGTACAGATGCATATCTCGGCGAAGGCCGACTACGCGGTGCGGGCCCTGGTGGAGCTGGCCGCGGACAGCACGCGCCCCCTGACCTGTGAGGGGATAGCCGCGGCCCAGGAGATCCCGTTCCGGTTCCTCAAGTCCGTCTTCCGCGAGCTGCGGGCCGCCGGACTCGTGCGCAGCCAGCGCGGCTGCGAGGGCGGTTACTGGATCGGGCGGGACGCCGCCCGGATCACGGTGGCCGAGGTGATGACGGCGGTGGACGGGACGTTCTTCACGGTGCGCGACGAGGCCCCGGCCGATCTGGTGTATCCCGGGACGGGGCGCGCGGTACCCGGCGTATGGCAGGACGTGGAGGCCGTCGCGCTGGCGCTGCTGCGGCGCACCACCATCGCCGAACTCGCCCGGCGGGGTGCGGCGGGCGCGCAGGACGGGGCCGGTGCCGGGGCCCCGCGGCGGGCGGTCGGCGTATGACGGATGCGTCGCCGGACGCCGAACCCCTGGTCGCGGTGACCGAGTTCACCGACCCCGCCTGCCCGTGGGCCTGGGGCTCCGAGCCCGTTGTAAGGCTGCTGCGGACGGTCTTCGGGGACCAGCTACGGTGGCGGCGGGTGTTCGGCATCCTCTTCGACGACACCGACGACCCGGCGCCCGATCCCGCGGCCGAGGCCCGCTGGTACGAGGGTTTCGTGCGGGACGTCACCGCGCACACCGGCGCGCCGCGCCCGGCGCGGCTGCACTGGCTGACCCGGACCAGCTGGCCCGCCTCCCTCGCCGCCGAGGCCGCGCAGCGGCAGGGCGCGCAGCCGGCCGAACGGGTGCTGCGCCGGCTGCGGGAGAGCACGTTCGTCGCGGGGACGCCCGCGGACTCGGCGGCGGGCGTGGCCTGGGCGGTGCACGGGGTTCCGGGGCTCGACCCCGATGTGCTGCGCGCCGACTCGGCCTCGGCCGGGGCACGGGCGGCCGTCGCGGCCGACCACGCCGAGACCCGCAGGCCGTGCCGCGAGGTGCGGCTGCTCGACGCCCCCGGACCGCATCCGGGCCGGGCCAAGGAACTGGCCGACGGTGTGCGCTACGCGCTGCCCACGCTGCTCTTCGACGGCCCCGGCGGACGGGTCTGCGTGCCGGGCTGGCGTCCGGCGCGGACCTACCTGGACGCGGCAAGGGCCGCGGCCGGCGCCGCATTGCGTACGGCGGGACCGGTGCGGGCCGAGGCGGCGCTGGAGCGGTGGCGCACCCTCACGCTGCCCGAGCTTGAACTGCTCACGGGCGGGCGCACCCCGCCGGCCGGCGCGGTCGAACTGGCCACCGCGCACGGGGTGTTGTGGCTCCATCCGGAGGAGGCGGCCTGCCACCCGGCGCTGCGCGAGCCGCACCCGGAGGCGCCGGCCGGGCCCGGGGGGACGGCGGCGGGGGCGGCGCCGGTCTCGCCGGATGAGACACCATGAGGTGTCCATTGACAGGGCCGTGACGGCGACGTGAGGATGTTGACCATGCATCCGCTGCACCCCGGCGTCGCCTGTCGTCACGTCGACCACCGACGCACCTCCAGCGCCCTCTGTCGCTGAGCGGCTCCGACGTCCCGGGGCCCCGGCGTCCCGGTGCGACGCTCCTCTTGCGTCCGACCGGTCGCCCCTCGCACCCGCCCGGACGCGGGCGCCGCAGCCCCGGGCCGCCCACCCGATGCACGACCGTCCCCGGACACTGCTGCCCACCGCGCCGACCGGCCGCGCGCCCACCGGACCGCACACCCAGTCACCCGCACCGACGGCCCGCCGCCGCGCCGTCGGTGGCCCGTGACGGTCGACGACCACTCCGCTCCTGTCCCGCACCGGCCCGGTCCAAGGGCCGGTGGCCGTACTGCCCGAAGGGAAGCCGTGTGACCGCCTCCGCCAGCCCCCGCCTCCATCCTCGTGCCGCCGGTCCCGGGTCCGCCGAGATCCTGCGCAGCACCCTGCGGCGCCATGCCGCGGGCGTCACCGTGATCACCGTCCCCGGCCCGGCCGGCTTCACCGCGACCTCCTTCACCTCGGTTTCCCTGCGGCCGGCACTGGTCTCCTTCTGCGTCGGGCTCACGGCGTCGGCGGCACCGGCCGTGCGGACGGCGGACCGGTTCGCGGTCCACCTGCTCGGCACCGGGGACACCGCCCTCGCCGACCGGTTCGCCACCAGCGGCATCGACCGGTTCGCCGGTGTCCCCTGGCGCCGCGACACCGCCGGGGTGCCCCTGCTCGACGGGGTGAGCGCCTGGCTCACCGCGCGGGTCACCTCGCGCCAGACCCTCGGCGACCACCTCTTCGTGGTCGGCCAGGTCGACGACGGCACCGTCGTCGACGAGGCCACGCCGCTGGTCCACCACGCGGGTTCCTTCGCCTCGGCGCTGCCGCTCGACTGACCGCCCGCCCGCCTGCCCGGCCACCCGCCCGGACGCGGGCGGGCCCAACGAGGCGCTGTCCCCGGCGCGCTGTCCCCGGCCGGACTGAGTACGCATGCTCAGGACACCGGCCGGTACGGCTCCTACGGTCACTCCCGACGGGCGGCCACGGACGTGCGGGCCGCGGGACTTCGGGGGAACCATGAGCGCCGGCGACCACCACTTCGACCACCACCACGCCTACACCGTGGCCCCCGCTCGGGAGCGATGGCCGGCCGCCTACCTCACCGTGGTGGGGCTGCTGGCCGGCTGCGGCGGCCTGATCGACGCGATCGTCTTCTACCTCTCGATCTTCGCCACGGACAACTGCTCGGCCCAGAACCCCGCGTTCCGGTGCACGACGCCCGGGATCCTGACGATGCTGGGACTGCCCTGGCTCGGTCTCCTCCTGGCGGTGGCCGCCTCGGCGGTGCCCGGCCTCGTCGTGTACCGCGGCGGCGGCTCGCCCTGGTGGTTTCTGCCACTCGGGGCGGCCCTGTACGTCGCCTCGCTGGGCGGCACCTGGCTGGTGATGACGTCCTGACCGGACCCGCGCATCAGGACGTCAAGAGAACGACGAGAAAACACGCGCCCCGCCGACGGCTGCCACCTGCGGTCTTACCGAAAACCCACCTTCTTGGGGAGAGGCGGCACACAGCGTGCGGCGACCGGTCGGCGCCCGTGCTCGCGCGACCGGCCGGCGCGGTGCACTGTGGGAAACATGTTCTCCTCGCAGCAGCTGTTCGCGCGGCCCTGGCAACCGTGGCGGCCGAGCCGCCTGCTGCTGTTGGTCCCGGTGGGACTCATCGTCGTCATCACCGTGGCCGACACCGTGTCACCGGCCGACATCGTGCTCGGCCCGCTGCTGGTCATCGCGCCCGCGGTCACCGCCTGGTTCGAGGGCCCGGTGCTGACGGGGGTCATCGGGGCCACCGCGGCGGCCGCCCAGGCCTTCATCGGCTGGCGTTTCGGCATGCTGTGGTCACGGAACACCATGATGCAGATCGTCGCCCTGATCGTGCTCTCGCTGCTGATCATGGTGTTCTGCGCGGTGCGTGAGCGACGCACCCGCGAACTGGCCCAGGTGCGGTCCGTGGCCGAGGCTGCCCAGCGGGTACTGCTGTGGCCGCTGCCCCAACGGCTCGGCACCCTGCAACTCGCCTGTGTCTACATGGCCGCCGAGGAGGAGGCGGAGATCGGCGGCGACCTGTACGCCGCCGCCCGCAGCGCGGAGGGCACCCGGGTGGTCATCGGTGACGTACGCGGCAAGGGCCTGTCGGCCGTCGGGGAGGCGGCCCTCCTGCTCGGCGCGTTCCGCGAGGCCGCGCACCACAACGCGGCCCTGCCCGACCTGGCCGTCTCGCTGGAACAGAGCGTGACCCGCTATCTGGCCGATTTCGAGCCCGTGGAAGAGGCGGGTGAGCGGTTCGCCACCGTCCTCCTGGTGGAGATCCCCGACCGTGATCCCTTCGCCCTGCTGAGCAGCTGCGGTCATCCGGCGCCGCTGCTGCTGACCGCCGACCGCCCGGTGACCACTCCCGACCTGGTTCCCTCCCCTCCGCTGGGGATCGGCCTGACCAAACCCGATGACATCTCGGTGGCCGTGCTGCCGTTCGCCGCTGGGGACACGCTGCTGCTGTACACCGACGGCGTGGTCGAGGCCCGGGACCGCGGCGGCGCCTTCTACCCCCTCGCGGAGCGCGCCGCCCAGTGGGCCGGGCACTCCCCGCAGTCGCTGCTCCACCACATCCAGCGCGATCTGCTCGCCCACACCGGCGGCCTGCTCGGCGACGACGCCGCCCTCATCGCCATCCGCCGCGGCCCGGCCCCGGACCACCTCACCGGGCCGGCCCGGCTGCTCCCCCACGCCCGGTGAAGCACCGCCCGCCGCCGGTGGGGGTACGCGCGGCGGACCGCGGGAGCGGACCGGCCGAGGTGGGTCCTTCCGGAATGGGCCGCGCCGTGCGCCCGCCCCGGTCGTCGAGAGGTGCATCGCTGGTCATGCTGGTGAGTGCGGCACCGTTCGCGGGCCGCCCGGTCAGGGCGAGGATTCTCTTTCCCCGGCCACCTCCGTGTCCGACGTTCTGAAGGAGGCCCCCGCGATGACGGCATGGACGAACGACGAACTGACCAGGATCGGCACGGCCGACGAGCTCCAGATGGCCCCGGCCCGCGGCGACGGCACGCTCCGCGCGCCGGTACCGGTGTGGGTGGTGCGCGACGGCGACGACCTCTACGTCCGCTCCTACCGCGGCGACGACGGCGTGTGGTGGCGCACCGCCCGCGCGAGCCACGAGGGCCACATCCGCTCCGGCGGCGTCGACCGGGACGTCGCCTTCGCCGAGGAAGCCGATTCCGCCGTCAACGACCGCCTCGACACGGCGTACCGCACGAAGTACGGCCGCTACGGCGGCGCCTACGTCGACCCGATGGTGGCCGCCAGGAGCACCACGCTGAAGCTCCTTCCACGGTGACCGGTGCCCGTCCCGCGTGAACCCGCGTGATCCCGCATGCGATCGTTATGATGCGCGCATCGTTCAAACGAACATGGCTCGCACGGTGGGAGGGGCTCATGCGGGAGCCGGTCGACGTCAGACGGCAGCGGATCCTGGCCGCGGTCCAGGCCAGGGGCGCCGCACGGGTGAGTGACCTCGCCGCGGAGCTTCAG
The DNA here is from genome assembly GCF_042873595.1 of Streptomyces sp. NPDC004629. Classification (NCBI taxonomy): domain Bacteria; kingdom Bacillati; phylum Actinomycetota; class Actinomycetes; order Kitasatosporales; family Streptomycetaceae; genus Streptomyces; species Streptomyces sp. NPDC004629. The sequence continues at coordinate 217,562 of NZ_JBIALO010000007.1, forward strand.
GTGTCGGTGGTGACGGTGCGCCGTGACGTGGAGGAGCTGACCCGCGCGGGCCGGCTGCGCCGCGGGCACGGCGTCGTCCGGTCCGTGCTGCCCGCGCCGCGGCCGCCGGGCGAGGTACCGGACGGGGACGCCGTCGCCGTGGTGGTGCCCGAGCGGCACACGTATCTGTACGAGGCGCTGCACGGCGCGCGCACCGTGCTGGAGGATGCCGGGGTGCGCATCGCGCTGCACATCGCGCCCCAGGCGGCCGGGGCCGAGCGCCCGCTGGTGGAACGGGCGCTCGCGGACGGCGCGCGGGGCCTGCTGCTGGCGCCCCGCTGGCGGTCCCTCGCGGCGGAGGAGGCCGACTACGCGTGGCTGGCCGCGCTTCAGGTGCCCGCCGTGCTGATGGAGCGCAGGCCCCGGCCCGGCACCGCGCTGTCCGCCGCGGACTCGGTGTGCTCGGACCACCGGCACGGCGCGCGGCTGGCCGTGGAGCATCTGGTGGCGCTCGGCCACCGGCGGATCGTGTTCGCCACCCGGGACGACAGTCCCACCGCGCGGACGCTGCGGGCGGCGCTCGCGGAGATCGCCGACGCGCATCCGCTGGTGGAGGACTGGGCGTGGACGCTGAGTTCGCCGTCGGCCGGCCAGGGCGGGCCGTACACGGTCCGGCAGACCGCGGAGCTGTCCGCGCTGCTGCGTGAGAAGCGGGCGACGGCGGCGGTGCTGCACGGCGACGTCGACGCGCTGATGCTGATCCAGCAGCTGGCCGAGAACGCGGAGAATGCGGTGCGGGTGCCCGAGGACTGCTCGGTGGTGGCGTACGACGACGTGGTGGCCGGCATCGGCACGATTCCGTTGACGGCGGTCGCCCCGCCGAAGGCGGAGGTCGGCCGGGTGGCGGCCGAGCTGCTGCTCCAGCGGTTGGACAAGGCGCGCGGGGCCGCGTGGTCGGTGCGGCGCGTCGCATTGCTGCCGACGCTGGTCGTGCGGGGTTCGACCGCCGCGCACACCGAAACCGCCGAGTGAGCGTTTGACCGCTCTTTTTCTTCTGATCGGTCTATTGACCGCTTATGGTGGGCCGATCAGTGTTCCCGTGTCCCGAACCGCGTGTCCCCGGACAATGCCCGGTCGACACAGCCGTCGATCCGTGCTCGCCGCGCCGGCCGCCGTACCGCTGACAGGAGCCGTGAGCGCTGTGGCTGGTGCTCGCCGCGGGTAAGAACCGGGACGCGCTCTTCAGCAGTTCCCTGCTGTCCGCGCACGACTTCTCGTTCGTGCAGAACCTGCGGGACCTGTTCGCCATGGACGGCGGGCAGTACGGCCGGTGGTACCTCAACAGCCTGGTGTACGCGGTGGTCGGCGCCGTGGCCTGCGGCTACGCGTTCGACAAGTACCGTTTCCGGCACAAGGAGGCGGCACAGCGGCTTGCGGTCCGGTCGGCCCGTTGTGAGGCCGGGATTCTCGCGCCGGTCGTCCCCGGCGGGCCCCGCCATCGCCCCGTGGGGGAGGTCAGCCGAAGCGGCCGGCCACGTAGTCCGCCGTCCGCTGGTCCTTCGGGGTGTGGAAGACGTCGTCGGTGGCACCGTGCTCGACGACGGCGCCGGGTGTGCCCTGCTCGGCGAGGAAGAACGCGCACTGCTGGGAGACCCGGGCGGCCTGCTGCATGTTGTGGGTGACGATCACGATCGTCACCTGGCCGGCCAGGTCGTGGATGGTCTCCTCCACCCGGCGGGTGGAGGTGGGGTCGAGCGCCGAGCACGGTTCGTCCATCAGCAGCACCCGGGGCCGTACGGCCAGCGCGCGGGCGATGCACAGCCGCTGCTGCTGGCCGCCGGACAGGGCCCCGCCGGGCCGGCGGAGCCGGTCGCGGACCTCCTTCCACAGGCCGGCGCGGGTCAGGGACTCCTCCACCAGTTCGTCCTTGGCGCGGCGGCTCACCTTGGTCCCGGTCAGCTTCAGCCCCGCCACCACGTTGTCGTAGATCGACATGGCGGGGAACGGGTTGGGCTTCTGGAAGACCATGCCGATGCGGCGGCGGGCGTCGGTCAGCCGCCACCCGGGGTCGTAGATGTCCTCGCCCTCGAAGCGCACCTCGCCGCCGAGGGCCGCGCCGGGGATCAGCTCGTGCATCCGGTTGAGGGTCCGCAGAAAGGTCGACTTGCCGCACCCGGAGGGACCGATCAGGGCGGTCACCTGGCCCGCGGGCATGGTCAGCGACACCCGGCTGAGCACCTGGTGGCTGCCGAACCACGCCGAGACGGCCCGCGCCTCAAGGGTGGCGGGAGCGGCGGGCGGGGCGTCGGTCACGGGGAGTACGGCGGTGTCGGTCACGGTGGGCTACCTCGGTTCGGGGCGGCGGTGCGCCGGGTCAGAGCAGGTTGGGGAGCAACTCGGTGGTGCGGGTGGCGACCTGGAGGCCCAGCACGGCGACGACCGGCGCGAAGACGATCCAGGTCTGGTGGCGGCCCCAGCGGTGCCACGCCCACACCGCGGCGACCGCCGTCAGGAGCAGCGCCTGGAGCCACATCACCAGAGGCCAGGGGATGCCGGAGGGGCGGGCCAGCGGCTCCTCGGCGGCCGGCAGGGTGCCGGCGCGGATGACCGCGGCCGGGCTCTGGAACGGCGCGGACACCAGGTCGGCGTCGACGCGCAGCACGCCGCCGGGCGCGAAGCGCGGGCCGGTGGCGGTCACCAGCACCAGCCGGCCCTTGCCGGCGGCCAGGGTGGGCGGCGCCGGGTCACCGGCCCGGCGTACGTCGCTGACCCGGAACGCGGCCTTGCCCTGGCCGGTGGTCACGGTGAGGGTGTCACCGGCGGCGAGGTCGGCCAGCCGGCCGAACGGACCGCCGTACGCGGCGGCCCGGCCCATCAGGACGCTGGTGCCCGCCTGGCCGGGCAGCGGGGTGTCCCGGCGGTGGCCTGGCCCGTCGGTGAGGACGCTGGAGTCGGTGCCCTCCAGCACCACCTGGCTCAGGCCGAGTTTCGGCACGTCGATCAGGGCGAGCGGTGTGCCGGGCGCCAGCAGGTCGCCCTGCGGGTCGGTCTGGGACACCGGCGCGGTGCCCAGGGCGAGTTCGCCCCGCAGCTCGTCGAAGGCCGCGTGCTGCGCGCTGTGCTGCTGGATCCCGCTGACCAGCAGGAGCTGGGCGGTGATGCCGAGCAGCAGCGCGGCGAGGCTGAGCAGGCCACCGCGGGCCAGATGGCGGGCGGCGGTGACGCTGCGGACACGGGTGCGCGGCGCGGCCGGGGCGAGCGTGGTCGGTGCGGCGACGGTCACGGCGGCCCGCCTCCTTCGCTGGTCGTCGGGTGGAGCCGGCGGGGGGACCACGGGGGCGCGTGGTCCCCCCCCCGGCGCGGGTGGGTCAGGTGGACTTGATGGTGTAGTTGGCGCCGGCCTTGTGGTTGACCGTCGAGGAGCCCGCGTAGGAGGCGTGCAGCACGTGCTTGCCGCGGCTCAGCCTCGGCAGGGTGATGGTCACCTTGCCGCGGCTCAGCGTGCCGGTGGCGCGCAGCTTGGTGCCCTCGTAGATGCGGACGGTGCCGGTCGGGGTGGTGCCGGTCGCGGTGACCTTGACCGAGACCTTGGCCCGGGCCGTGTGGCTGACGGTGGCGGGCGCGGCGGAGGTGACGGTCGGCGTCGCCTTGGTGATCTTCAGGGTGGCCGTCGTGGCGGACGCGTTGAGCTTGGTGTTGCCCGCGTAGGAGACGGACAGCGTGTGCGTGGCGACCTTGAGGTGGTTGGACAGGGAGACGGTGACCTTGCCGCCGCTGAGCGTGCCGCTGCCGAGGACGGTGCCGCCCTCCTTGACCGTGACCTTCCCGGTGGGGGCGACACCGTGCGAGCCGGTGACGGTGACGGCGACCTTCGGCGTCCTGCCGTAGGCGGTCGTCGCGGCGGTCGCCTTGGTGGCGCTCAGGTACTTGACGGAGCCCTTCCACGTGGCGGCCGGGCCCGTGCCGTTGAGGTTGGCGGCGGCGACGCTCGCGCTGTAGCCGCCGACGGCCAGCCCGGAGAAGGTGTACGAGGTGGTGCCGGCCGGGACGTCCTTGGTGGCCACGACGGCGCCGTCCGAACCGGTCAGCGTGACGCGGTAGTCGGTGAGCGGCAGTGCGGTGGCGGCCGGGGCGGTCCAGGACAGCTTCAGGCTCGCGTCGCCGGTGGTGGCCTTGAGGGCGGGCGCGGCGGGCGTCGACACGTCGAGGCCGGACTGCTCCAGGCCGCCCAGCTTGGCGTGTCTGGTCAGGTTGACGGAGCCGTTGTACGACTCGTTCACGAAGCCGAAGTCGGCGATGACCTTCTCCGCGGCGTCGGAGGCCATGGCGGCGGTGTGGCTGCCGCTGGTGACGAAGACGTCGTAGAGGTCCTTGTCGAAGAAGATGCCGGTCGGGTCGATCGCCCGGCTCGGCACGACGTTGTAGACGTCACGGCCGAAGGTGGCGTTCTCGTAGTAGGCGTCGACCGGGGCGAGCTTGCCGTTGACGGTCGTCACCGGGGAGGTGGCGCCCTCGTCGCCGGGCAGCTTCACGGAGGCCAGCTGACCGCCGGCGGCGGCAGCGGACTTGCTGTAGTCCGGGGAGACGCCGTTGATCTGGGCGATCCAGCTGCCCACGGAGAACGGCACCAGCGCGCCGTCCTGGGTCAGCGCGGCGTCGGCCTGGTTCTCCTGGACGGCCGCGACGGTCGGGGAGAGCGTGGCGTCGCTGAGGCCGATCGACGACAGGAAGAACTTGCGGGTGCCGGAGCCGCTCTGCGGGATCTTCGGGTACACGGTCTGGCCGTTCACCTTGGTGAGCGAGCCGGAGTAGATGTCGTGCAGCTGCTCCACCGTCAGGGTGCCGAGCGCCGAGCCCCGCACCGCGACGCCGACCGCGTCCCGGGCGAACGGAATGTAGGTGAGGGCGCTGCCGGAGGCGCTGGGGCCGCTGGAGGAGCGGGCGAAGTCGACCTGGCCCTTGATGGCCACTCCGGCCGAGTCCGGGTACTTGTCGCCGGACAGGGACTCGGTCAGGGCCAGCCGGCCGGCACCGGATCCGTTCGGGCGCAGGAAGGCGGGGCCGCCGGAGCGGGTGGTGATCTTCGACGTGGTGGAGCCGGTGCCGGGCTCGATCGCGTCGTAGGAGGCGATCCCGGCGCCGCTTGCCGCCTTCACGGCGGTGCCGGTGTAGCTCTTGCCGTTCACGGTGTCGCCGGCCAGGGCGTTGAGCACGTCCTGGGTGGTGTCGGAGCCCACGCCGACGAGCTGGCGGAAGGTCCCGGCGGGAGTGGGGTCGGCGTACGCCGGGCTGGTCAGAGCCAGGCCGCCAGCCACCACGGCGGCGGCGAGCGCCGCCGTAGAGCGCGTTGTGCGCATCGAGTGTCTCCTGACGGTAGTGCGTAGCTGGAGCAGTGGCTCCAAGAGGGATCTGGCAGGGTGGTACCGGCCGTCCGCCCCGACTGCCTTTCGGGGCGGAGGGCCGTCTGGGGAGCGCCGCGCGGGCGCTGGGCCTCAGGGCAGCAGGCGCCTGAGCCGTTCGGGCAGCGTGATGGCCGGTACGACGGTCAGGGTCCGGCCGCCGGGCAGCGGCACCCGCAGCGGGAGCCGTGGCCTGCTGCCGCCGGCGAAGGGCGCGCCCACCCCGGCGACGGCGCCGAGCGCGGCGCCGACCGGGACGGCGTAGCGCAGCGGGTTGCCGGGGTCGTCGGGCGTGGTGCCGGTGGCGGTGGTCTGCACGGCCTTGCCGCCGTCGAAGGAGGCCGCGGCGCTGGGCCGGGCGCCGACGCCGCCGGGCGCGGTGCCGTCCGCGCCCGCCGCACCGCCGGTGCCGGTGCCAGTGCCAGTGCCGGTGAGGGAGCTTCCGCCGCCGCCGTCGGGGATGGTCTCGGAGCCGCCGCCGGCCGAGCCGGTACCGCCGTCCCCGGTGCCGTCGCCGGGCGCGGCCGAGGAGGCAGGCCCGGTGTAGTGGAGCAGCGTGTCGGCCGCGCCTGCGGTGCGGGCGCGCAGCTCGGCGGAGAGCGGTGCGTAGCCGTCGGGCAGCCGGCCCGGGTCGGCGCCGCTGATCTGGCCGCTGCCCGCCGCATACGTCAGCAGGGCCGCGTAGTCCTTGCGGGCGGCGGCGTCCAGCGTGCCGGGCCGGACCGCCGCGTACACCAGCTGGGCCAGCGGGTAGGCGCCCGGTGCCTTTGCGGTCGCCGGGGAGATCTCGGCGACGCCCTTGCCGGAGGCGCTGTGTGCCGCCGCGGTCAGGGCCGCGGCGCTCGGGGCGACGAAGCGGCCCGCGGCGTTGCGCAGCTTGGCGCTCTGCAGCCCGTAACGGGCGGCGGAGGCCGCGTCGGTGACGGTGATCACGAACCGGGAGCCGACCGTCTGCGGGCCGGGGTTCTTGAAGGCGGGCGGATTGGCCAGCACGTCCCAGCTGGACTTCCACAGCGTGTCGGCGCGCCGGGCGTGCAGGGCGCCGGAGTGCATGCTCTCGACGTAGGGGTGGAAGTCGGTCATGCACTGCCGGACGGTGGCGTCGGTGCCCGGCGGGATCGTGCACCACGGGTCGCTCTTCGGGTAGCTGTCCACATGGGACGGGTCGAAGCCGAAGCCGCTCGGGTTCAGGTCCGCGTTGGTGCTGTAGTAGGGGTTGACGCGCATGCCCCAGTCGTCGGACACCCCGGCCAGGAAGCGCCGGGCGTCCCGGTCGGACGTGATCCACTGCCACAGCGCGCGGGCGGTGTCGGTGTGCCCGAGCGAGGTGATCAGATCGGTGTCGGTGGCCGGGGTCTCGGCGACCGAGAGGTGGGCGAACTCCTGGTTCAGGGCGACGAATTCGGGGTCGCTCGCGAGGCCCGCCGGGTTGCCCTTCGCCCAGCCGTAGCCCTTGGCCGCCCGGTCGCCGAGCACGGCGCCCCAGGGCGAGTTGCGGTAGGACTCGGTGAGCAGCTTGGCGACCAGGCGCGGGGTGAGATTGATCGAGTCCACCTTCGTGCCGGCCAGTGTGCGGATGTCGTCGGGTGCGCCGGCCTTGGGTCTGCGTTCGATGGTGAAGCCGATGACGGCGCCGGAGAGCGCGACCGGCGCGTAGGTCGTGGTGCCGGGCGGGGCCGTGGCGCCGTCGTCGGCACCCAGCGCGCGGGTGGTGAAGGCCAGCCCCAGCGAGCCGTCCGCGCCGAGCCGGGCGCGGGTGTCCGGCTCACCGAGCTGGGTGAAGCCGTAGACCCGTCCGGCCGGGCACAGGGCCGACTGCCAGCTGGTCATCGCGTCGGCGGCCAACTCGCTGCCGACGGTGGGGCGTTCGTGGGCGCCGAGGGCGCAGTTGGTGCCGACGGGGTTGAAGCCGAGCGGGATCGCGATGCGGTTCTTCCAGTTGCTGGAGGACACCGGGGAGCCCGCGTTGACCTGGCTGTGGTCGGCGTAGGGGCGGCCGTCGAGGTCCAGGTGGCCCTGGGGGACGATCACCAGCCAGCAGGGGCGCGGCCGGGTGCTGCCGCCACTGGTGACCGGCGCGCCGCAGCCCAGGTGCGGCGCCTCGTTGGCGGTCTGCACCTCGACGTACTCGCGGCCGGTGCCGTCGGCGCCGGTGCGGGCGAAGTCGACCTCGTTCGTGGTGTTGCGGTTGAAGAAGGCGTTGTTCTGGGTGCCGGTGGTGATGACCGTGCCGTCCACCGACTTGAACGGCACCTCGGCTGGGGCATTGGGGTTGGCCGCCCCGAACCGGTCGTCCTGGCCGTAGTTGGTGGGGTCGGCGCTGTAGAAGACCTGGCGGGTGTCGTCCTGTCCGTTGCCGGGCCAGTTGCCGCGGTCGGTGGTCGGGGAGGCGCCGTACTGGCACTGGGTGCGCGGCGGTCCCGGATTGCCCGGGACGGTGCCGTCGTCGTCGCCCCAGCACTGCATGATCTGCACGAAGTCCGTGTTGAACAGCGTGCCCGCGAAGGTGGTCGGGGTGCCGCCGGTCCAGGAGACGGTGACGGCCTGGCTGGTGAGGCGGGTGGTCCGGTCGACGGTGAACTTCATGTCCTTGAACTCGCCGCGGCCCGAGACAGTGACGGCGGAGTCGGCCAAGTCGCCGGCGCCGGCCGCGGCCGAGGAGGGGGCGGCGGCCTGGGTCACGGCGAGCCCGGCGAGGGCGCCGACCGCGGCGCCGGCGACCAGGCGGACGAGGGCGCGACGCAGCCGCGTCCGGATCGGCTTCACCGGGAGCCCTCCTTCGTGCCGTCGCCGCCCCGGTGTGCACCGGCGTCGGGCCGGGAACGCGCGCCGACCAGCCGGGACACCGTCGACGGCAACAGCAGCAGGCCGAGGACGAGGAACGCGGCGAGCAGCATCAGGGTCTGGGTGCCGCTCCAGCCGTGCCGGCCGGCGATGGCGACGGGCTGGGCGAGGGCCACGGTGCCGTCCGCGGCGGCGCCGCTGCCCCCGGAGGCCGAGCCGCCGGGCGCCAGGGTCTGTCCGGTGTCGGGGTCGACGGACGGCCGGGCGCCGCCGGAGCCGGCCGCGGCGCTCCCGCCGGCCGCGGCACCGCCGCCCGTCGAGCCGCCGGTGGCCGTGCCGCCGGTGGCACCGCCGTTCGCCGAGCCGCCGGCCGAGCCGCCCGACGTGCCGCCGGAACCGGCGGAACCGCCCGACCCGCCACCGGACTTGGCGCCGCCGCTGCCCGAGGTGCAGGGCGCCGCGCCCTTCTTGTCGCAGTCCGCCGGGTAGGGCGCGGTCTGGGCGAGCTTGTTCTGCCCACTGGTGGTGAAGGTCGGGTTGTTGCAGCCCTTGATGTTGATGTTCTGCGCCTGGACGCCGGGGATCCGGCGGATCTGGTCGAAGCCCGCCTCGACCAGGTTGATGGGCAGGGGTGAATAGCCGAGCTGGGGCGCCTGTTGCTGGCCCTGGCACATGAAGTAGTAGGAGAACGCGCCGAGCGTCTTGCCCTTGGCCTTGGTGAAGGTGCCCTGCACCGTCAGCGGCAGGATCATGTACGAGTAGCTGGAGAGCGGGTAGTTGCGCCTGTCGGTGTCGTTGTAGACGCCGTCGAGCTGCTGGGTGAGGTAGTCCGGGCTGCTCCTATTGGAGTTGATCTTCGCCTTGAGCAGGGAGACCGCGACGTTCTGCGGGGTGGGTTCGGTGTAGTAGCCGGAGTGGTTGAGGACCTTGGCGACCGGGTAGTGCGCGTTGAGCGCGTAGGAGTAGTTGACGTAACCGATCGCGCCCTCGCCGTAGTTCTGGGCGACGTAACCGGCCACGCCGAGGTCGCCGGACTGGGCGATCATCCCGGAGACGGTCGGGAAGTAGGAGGTCTGCCCGCAGGCGCCGGAGCGTCCGACGCGTCCGCAGTACGCCTGCCACAGCGCCTTGTGCTGGTTGGCCATCCACATCGTGAACTGCGCGGTGGAGCCGGAGCCGTCGGAGCGGACGACGGGGACGATGGGGCGGCGCGGCAGCTGGAGTCCGGGGTTGTCGGCCTTGACGGCCGGGTCGTCCCAGGTCTTGATGACACCGGTGAAGATCTTCGTGACCACGTCGCCGGACAGGCGCAGGTTGGTGACCCGCTTGCCGTTGACGGTCAGGTGGTACATGAAGACGGTGCCGCCGGCCACGATCGGCATGTAGGCGTACGAGCCGGTGGCCGGCCGTTCGGCCGCCGATCCGTCGGTGGGGTGCGTCTGGAAGGGGATGTCCGAGACCGCGAAGTCGACGGTACCGCTGAGGAACTGGCGGCGGCCGTCGGAGGAACCGGTACCGGCGTAGCTGATCCGCATGCCGTACTGGTTGACGGCCCGGCGCCACTCGTCGACGGCGTTCTCCGCCCAGGTGGAACCGGCGCCCGCGATGGGCGTGTAGCTCTCGGCGGCGGCCGGTGCGGCCAGGGGTCCGGCCAGCAGTCCGGCGAGCATGCCGAACAGCGCGCCGAGGATCCCGAGCGCCCGCAGGCGGCGCGGGCGGGTGAGGTGGCTGAGCATCAGTCGTCTTCTCCGGTGGTCTCTACGGGGGCGGGGGCGGGGGCATCGGCATGCGGACCGCGGACGGCCGGGGGTCCGACGGACCGGCCGTCCACATGCGGTCCGCCGCCCGGCAGCACATCGGCGAACCGGCCCCCGCCATCGGCGCGCTCGCCGTCGACGGCCCGACCGTCCCCGGCCCCGACGGACTCGGCCGCGACGGTCTCCACATCGACAGGCTCGCCCCCGACGGGCACGGTGTCAGCGGACTCAGCCCCGACAGACTCGACCCCAAGGGGCTCAGCGGCACCCGGTTCGGCGTCCACGAACTCAGCCCCGACGGGCTCGACGTCGGCGGCCCCGGCCCCGGCGGACCTGCCATCGCCGGCGGCGGCGGTGTCGGCGGGCTCGGGGTTCGGGAACGAGGGGAGGCCGGGGGCGTGCAGGTGGGCGAAGCGCTCGGTGTCGCGGTGCGAGGCGCGGGCGGTGCGCCGGGTCTGACGGCGGCTCAGCTGCCCGGCGCCGCGTCCGCCGATGACGCGGGCGATCGCGAACAGCACCAGTACCAGCGCCATCAGCACCGCCGCCGCGCCGAAGCCGCGGGCGATCATCGTCGGTTCGGGCGACTTGACGAAGTTGAACACGGCGAGCGGCAGGGACACCATGGGCCCGTCGGTGGGGTCGGCATTGACCGCCGCCGTGAAGCCCGCGGTCAGCAGGACGGGCGAGGTCTCGCCGATGCCGCGCGCGGTGCCGAGGATGACGGCCGTGGCGAGTCCGGAGCGCGCGGTCGGCAGGATCACGTGCCACACCGTCCGCCGACGCGACGCGCCCAGCGCCTCCGCGGCCTCGGTCAGGGTCCCGGGCACCAGCCGCAGCACCACGTCCGCCGCGCGGATCACGATCGGCAGCATCATCACGCTGATCGCGAAGCCCGCCGCGAGCCCGGACTTCTGCATGCCGAGACCGAGGATCCACACGGCGTACACCATGAGCCCGGCGACGATCGAGGGCAGCGCGGTCATCGCCTCGACGATGGTCCGCACGAACCGGGAGAACCGCCCGGGGACCTGGTTGAGGTAGACGGCGCAGGCGAGTCCCAGGGGCACGGTGATGGCGAGCGCGATGGCTATCATCGTCAGCGTGCCGAGCATGGCGTGCGCGATACCGCCGTGGGTGAGCGGGTCGAGCGGCCCCGAGGACTGCATGTCCTCGGTGAAGAAGTTGCCGTGCGGCAGCGCCTGGCGTCCGCGCCACGCGGTGAAGCCGACGACCAGGGCGAGCGCCGAGAACAGCAGCCCGGCCGCCGTCCACAGCACGACGGTCATCACCCGGTCCCGTACGGTCTGGCCGTCCTCCTCCAGGCCGGTGAGCACCGCGTAGAGGGCGAGGAAGACCAGGTACGCGGTGACGGCGAAGCCCAGCGTCCCGGAGAACGGGGCGAGTTGGCCGAACAGCAGCACGGTGACGCACAGCGCGGAGAGCGCGGCGCCGGTCGGGGCGAGCACGCCGGAGCGGCTGAGGCCGCCGATCCGCCGGGGTTCGTCGGGCCGTTCGGCCGGTGCCGGGAGCGGTGCCGCGGCGGCGCTCTGGGCCACGGTGTCGTTCAGGACGGTCATGTCATGCCTCGCTCTGCGCGCCGGACCGGGAGCGGGCCACGATGGACGAGGCGGTGAAGTTGACCGCCAGCGTGAGCAGGAACAGCGCCAGGCCCGCCGCCATCAGCGCCGACATTCCGAAGGTGGAGGCGTCGCCGTAGTGCAGGGCGATCAGCGAGGAGACGGAGTTCGAGCCGGTCTGCAGGACGTGCGGCTGGATGACGAAGACCGGCGAGATGATGAGGTAGACGGCGATGGTCTCGCCGAGGGCCCGGCCCAGCCCGAGCATGGTGCCGCCGATGATGCCGCCCTTGCCGTACGGCAGGACGACCGCGCGGATCATCCCCCACCGGGTGGCGCCGAGAGCGTACGCCCCTTCCCGCTCGCCCGCCGGGGCCTGCGCGAACACCTCGCGCATCACCGAGCACTGGATGGGCGCCACCATCAGCGCCACGACGAGTCCGGCGACGAACGTGGAGGCGGTGTACACGCTGTCGGAGGCCAGCGGCTCACCGGACTGGGCGCCGTCGACCGCCAGGAACGGAATCCAGCCGAACCAGTCCGACAGCCACCGGGACAGCCCGATGACGTGCTGTTGGAGGAAGAACAGCCCCCACAGTCCGTACACCACCGAGGGCACGGCGGCCATCAGGTCGACCAGGGTGATCAGGGTGCGGCGCAGCCGGCGCGGTGCGACGTCCGAGATGAACAGGGCGGTTCCGACGGCCAGCGGCACGGAGATGGTGACCGCGACGGCGGCGATCAGCAGGGTGCCGGTCAGCACGGCCGCGATGCCGAACCGGTGCACGTCCGGCTGCCATTCGGCCGTGGTGAGGAACGAGAATCCGGTGGCCCGCAGCGCCTGTCCCGCCCTGAGCAGCAGGAACAGCCCGACGGCCGCCATGATGGCCAGCACCGCGACTCCGGTGGCCGTCAACTGGTACCGGAAGATGCGGTCTCCGAGCCCCCCGGCCGTATGCGGCCGCCGAGGCACGGGTCTTTCGGACTCCAGGCTGCCGGAGCCCTCGTACGCGGACACCACGTGCGTCCCCCCAATGCCGGTGCAACTCTCCCCGCACGACGCCGAGAAGGTGCCGTGCGGGGAGAGTCAATGGCCGAATACTTTCGGCCCGCCCCGCCATATGTGGAGAATCAGTGAACGAATCATGTCTTTTCAGCGGGGGAATTGTGTGGCTCCACCACACGGTTGCCCGAAGCTACCGGACACCCTCGCCACGCCCCGCCGGGCGGCGCCCGGCCCCTGGAACCGGCCCCGCGCCCGCCGGTCCGCGTGCTCCCGTACAGCCGGCCCCCGAGCGCGGAAGGTAAGAGAAAAGTAAGAGGACCCGGGTCCGCGCCGGCCGTTTCACCTGCGCGGACACACAGAGGGTCACTGCGCCCGACGGCCGTGGCGGCCGGATCGGGATGCCGCTCCCGGCGACCCGGTTCACTCTGATGGAGGCATGGCAAGGCCCGATGGCCCATGCCCGGCCCAGGGGGGCATCCGTCGACCCGAACGGGAGTCACCATGATCTTCACCTTCCGCAGCCGCACTGTCCGGACGGCCGCCGCCGGCGCCCTGACCGTGGCACTGGTGTCCGCCGGGTCTGTGGCGGCCCATGCCGCCACCGACCCCGCCCCGAAACCCACCACGACACACAGGTCCCTGCCAGAACGCGCCGCCTCGCTCACGGCCGAGGTCAGTCCCGCCAGCGTGAAGCCCGGCGAGGAGATCCGGATCACCGGTCGCAGCACCGGTCTGCCTGCCGGCGACCCGGTGATGCTGCAGCAGGAGAAGAGCGGCGAGTGGACCACACTTCCGATGGACTCCGCGGTCGAGGAGGGCGAGTCGTACACGCTCACCACCCGGCCCACCGCCCCGGGCATCCAGCACTACCGCGTGGCGTCCGGCACCACGCACTCCCCGACCGTCTCCGTGACGGTGAGGTAGGGCCCGGCCAGGCGCGTTTGCGCCGCGCCGGAACCGAACGCGCGCACCGGCCGCCGTCACTCCGTGTGGCGGCGGCCGGTACGGGCGTTGTCGCACACGGGCAATGCCACGGTGAGCCCATGACCGGTTGTCACACGGGGAAAATCCGGTTCATCACTCCGCAAATCGATCACTAGATCGGTGTAACCGGCACGGATGCCGGGCCGCGAAGGGATCTAACGTCCGGAATGTACGCGGGCCGCACCGCACTCGGACCAGAAAGGTCTTCAGGCACCCATGCCCATTCCGGATACCGGCGTCCTGCCGGAAGCAGAACCAGACACCCTCGTCGTCTCCCCCCAAGTCCTCCCCCAGCCCGCCGACACGCTGCTCGTGCCGGTCGAGGAACTGCCCGCGGCGGAATCGTCCCCCGACGCGGTCCACCGCCGTGTGCGCGACGAACTGCTGCTCGACGGCAACGCCCGGCTCAACCTCGCCACCTTCGTCACGACGTGGATGGAACCGCAGGCGCGGCACCTCATGGCCGAGACCGCGGAGAAGAACCTCGCGGACCGCGCCGAGTACCCGCAGATCACCGCCATGGAGAAGCGCTGCGTCCAGATGCTCGCCCGGCTGTGGCACGCACCGCACCCGGAGCGGGTGCGCGGCTGCTCCACCACCGGCTCCAGCGAGGCCGCCATGCTCGGCGGCCTCGCGCTCAAGCGCCGCTGGCAGGCCCGGCGCCGCGCCCAGGGCAAGGACGTCACCCGTCCGAACCTGGTGATGGGCGCGAACGTCCAGGTGTGCTGGAAGAAGTTCGCCAACTACTTCGAGGTGGAGCCGCGTTACGTCCCGATGGGGCCGGGCCGCCACCACCTCACCCCCGACACCCTGACCGCCTACTGCGACGACAACACCATCGGGGTGGTGTCCGTCCTCGGCTCCACGTTCGACGGCTCCTACGAACCCGTCGCGGACATCTGCATGGCCCTCGACGGCTACCAGGCCGCCACCGGCACCGACATCCCGGTGCACGTCGACGGCGCCTCCGGCGCGCTGGTGGCGCCGTTCCTCGATCCCGGTCTCATGTGGGACTTCCAACTCGAACGCGTCGCCTCCGTCAACGCCTCGGGGCACAAGTACGGCCATGTCTTCCCCGGCCTCGGCTGGGCCCTGTGGCGGGACGCCGACGCCCTCCCGGACGACCTCGTCTTCGAGGTGGACTACCTCGGCGGCACGTCCCCGACCTTCACCCTCGCCTTCTCCCGCCCCGGCGCCCATGTCGTCGCCCAGTACTACAACTTCCTGCGGTACGGCTTCGAAGGGCTGCGGAACCTGGCCGGACAGTGCCGCTCGACGGCCCGCGCGCTGGCCGCGCAGATCGCCGACATGCCGCCGTACGAACTGGTCACGGACGGTTCCGAACTCCCCGCCTTCGCCTTCCGACTGGCGCCCGGCACCCAGGACTTCACGGTCTTCGACGTGTCCCAGGCGATGCGCGCCCGCGGCTGGCACCTGCCCGCCTACACCTTCCCCGCCCCCTGCCAGGACGTCTCCGTGCTGCGCCTGGTGGTGCGCACCGGCTTCACCGACGAACTGGCCCGGCTGTTCGTCTCCGACCTGTCCCAGGTGACCGCGCAGCTCCGGGTTCCCGATCCGCGCCGACGCACCGCGGTGCTCCGTCCCGCCGCCGCGACCTGATCCCCCGTCCCCGCTTCCGGTCCGGAACCTGACGGACAGACGCAGACGGACGCAGACGGACGCAGACGGACGCGGATGGACGCGGATGGAAGCCGACGGAAGCGGACGGTTCCGGTCGCCGCGGCCTGCACCACCGGTCGCGGCGGCCGGCCTCGCGACGCTGTGCACGGGACACCCGGCGTAGTGGCTGCGCACACACATCAGCTCATACCTATAAATCCCCAGCACATATCCGCTGGACCTGCTTCTTCCTACGGTGTGCCGACACCCACCGTCCCCACCGCACACGAGGAAGTGGCGCACATGGCCCCCGCAGCATCCGCTCCACCGACCCAAGCCAGGCTCCCCCGCATCGTCGCCGCCAGCCTCATCGGCACCACCATCGAGTGGTACGACTTCTTCCTGTACGGCTCGGCCGCCGCGCTCGTGTTCAACAAGCTCTTCTTCCCGGACTCCGACCCGCTCGTCGGCACCCTGTTGTCGTTCCTCACCTATGCGGTCGGATTCGCGGCGCGACCGCTGGGCGCCCTGGTGTTCGGGCACTACGGGGACCGGCTGGGGCGCAAGCGGCTGCTGGTGCTCAGCCTGCTGATGATGGGCGCCGCGACCTTTGCCATCGGTCTGCTGCCGACGCACGCGAGCATCGGAACCGCGGCGCCCGTGCTGCTGACCGTGCTGCGACTCGTCCAGGGCTTCGCGCTGGGCGGCGAATGGGGCGGCGCCGTGCTCCTGGTGTCCGAGCACGGGGACGCCCGGCGGCGCGGGTTCTGGGCCTCGTGGCCGCAGACCGGGGCGCCCGCCGGACAGTTGCTCGCGACCGGTGTGCTGTCACTGCTCACCACGCTGCTGTCGGACTCCGCGTTCGGCAGCTGGGGCTGGCGCATCCCGTTCCTGCTGTCGGGCGTGCTGGTCGCCGTCGGCCTGTGGATCCGCCTGTCCGTCGACGAATCGCCCGTGTTCCAGGAGGCGTTGGCGCGGGCGGAGGCCCGCAGGGCGACCGCGGCGGCCGACCCGGAGAAGCTGCCGCTCGTCTCCGTGCTGCGGCACCACTGGCGCGACGTCCTGGTGGCGATGGGCGCGCGCATGGCGGAGAACATCAGCTACTACGTGATCACCGCGTTCATCCTCGTCTACGCCACCACCTCGGCCGGTGTCTCCAAGCAGACGGCCCTGAACGCCGTGCTCATCGGGTCGGCCGTGCACTTCGCGGTCATCCCGGCCTGGGGCGCGCTGTCGGACCGGGTCGGACGCAGGCCCGTCTACCTGCTGGGCGCGGCCGGGATCGGCCTGTGGATGTTCCCGTTCTTCTCCCTCATCGACACGGGCTCGTTCGGCAGTCTGATTTTGGCCGTCACCGTGGGCCTGGTCCTGCACGGCGCGATGTACGCGCCGCAGGCCGCCTTCTTCTCCGAGATGTTCGCGACCCGGATGCGTTATTCCGGCGCGTCCATCGGCGCCCAGTTCGCCTCCGTCGCGGCCGGTGCGCCGGCGCCGCTCATCGCCACCGCGCTTCTCTCCGAGTACGACAGCTCCACTCCGATCGCGCTGTACGTGATCGCGGCGGCCGTGCTGACGCTGGTGGCCATCGGGGTGGCCAAGGAGACCCGGCACCGCGACCTCGCCGAGGTCGACTCCGGGACCGCGGCCGGCCGGGAGCAGACCGCCGACCGGGCGGCGGACGCCCGCACCGTCTGACCCGCGTTCCGGTTCGCGCTCCGGTCGCACTGACCCCGTACGGACGTCCGTACGGGGTCAGTGCCGTGACGGCACGGCCAACCGGTGCAGCCGCAGGGCGAGTTGGATCTCCAGGGCGCGGGCCGGTTCCTGCCAGTCGTCGCCGAGGAGCCGTGCGACCCGGTCGAGCCGCTGGGCGACCGTGTTCACATGGACGTGGAGTTCGTCCTTGGTGCGGGCCGGGCTCATGCCGCAGGCGAAGTACGCGTCGAGCGTGCGCAACAGCTGTGTACCGCGCCGTTCGTCATAGGCCGCCACGGGGCCGATGGTGCGCTCGACGAAGCCGGTGACGTCCCGCTCGCCGGCGAGGAGCAGCCCGAGGAAGCCGAACTCCTCGGCCGCGGCGCCGTCTTCCGAGCGGCCGAGCAGGCGCAGCGTGTCGAGGCAGCGACGTCCCTCGGCGTAGGCGGCGGCCACGGCCTCGGGGCGGGCGAGCAGGTCGGCGACCGGGGCGGACGCCCCCACCGTGACCGGCTCGTGGACGGCCGCGCCGAGGTGGCGGGCGGTGCGTCGGGCCACGTCGGTGGCGGTGTCGCCGCGGCCAAGCGGCAGCAGCAGGACGGTGCCGCCGTCGCGGGCGGCGGCCAGGCCGTGCCGGGTCGCGGCGAGGTGGGAGGCGGCGGCGCCGAGGCGGCGGCGGGCGGCGGCCTCGTGTTCGGCGTCGGGCGCGGCCCCGCCGAGCCGGGCGGCCAGGACGACGTGCACGGCGTCGAGGTCGGCGTGCAGCCGGGAGGCGCGGTCGCGCAGCAGGCGCGGGTCGCGGTCGCGGGCGTCGAGGAGGTCGTCGAGGAGTTCGCCGCGGACCCGTTGCTCGGCGTCGGCGGCCGAGCGGCGGGCGAGCAGCAGCAGCGAGGTGACCGACGCGGCACGTTCCAGGGTGCTCTGGTCGACGGGGTCGAGTCCGGGGTGGCCGCGCAGCACCAGCGCGCCGAGGAGTTCGCCGCCCGCGGCGACCGCGGCGATCCAGTCGGCGCCGTGGGGCACCGCGTGGCCCTCCGCCCTTGAGGCCTCAAGCGCCGCTGCCGGTGCGTCCCCGGTCTCGGCGAACTCGACGGTGGCGGCCAGGACTTGGGAGACCGCGGCGGCCACGTCGTGGACCCCACCGCCCCGCAGGACGAGTTCGGCGAGCCGGTCGTGGACGTCCGAGGCCCGCTCGATCACCGCGCTGCGGTCCCGGATGATCTCGTTGGCCCGCTCCAGGTCGGCCAGCGCGGACCGGGTCTCGGTGAGCAGGTTCGCGGTGTCGATCGCGGCGGCGGCGAGCGCGGCGAAGGAGCCGAGGAGCGCGATCTGTTCGCGTTCGAAGACCCGCGCGCGGCGGTCCGCCGCGAACAGGACACCGATGACATGCGGACCGAGCATGAGCGGAACACCGAGGATGGCGACCAGGCCCTCGTCACGCACGCCTGTGTCGATGGTGAGCGTGTGCCGGAAGCGGTCGTCCTTGAAGTAGTCCTCGGTGACGTACGGGCGGGCGGTCTGGGCGACGAGCCCGCCGAGCCCCTCCCCCATGCCCAGGCGCAACTGCTGGAAGCGGGCGGCGACCGAGCCCTCGGTGACCCGCATGTAGGTGTCGCCGCGTGCCGGGTCGTTGAGGCTGAGGTAGGCGACGTCCGTGCCGAGCAGCGAGCGGGCGCGCTGCACGATCGCCTGCAGGACCGCGTCCACGTCCCGCAGTCCCGCGAGGTCGTGGGCGGTCTCGAAGAGCGCGGACAGCTCCGCCTCGCGCCGCCGCCGGCCCTCCAGTTCCGCGCGGACCCTGAGCGCGAGGAGCTTGGCCCGCTCCAGCGCGGCGATCCGGTCGGCGGGCCGGCCCTCGGCGCGGGCGAGCAGCACCGGCTGCTCGTAGGCCTCGGCCGGGGCACCGCGGGCCAGCAGGTCGAGGAACGCGGTCCCGGCGTCGCCGTCCGGTGTGCCGGCGGCACCGGCCGGGAGCTGCGCGGCGGTGGCGGGGCGCCCGGTGGAGTGCAGGTGATCGCGAGACATGCTTCCAGGATTCCGCATCGCCCGTCGATCGCGTCCGGCCTGTGGAAAACTCCCCGGTCCGCGGTCGCCGGGCCGGTCAGTGCGCCGGTCGGGCCGGTCGATGCGCCGGTCGCCGGGCCGGTCAGTGCGCCGTCCAGCCTCCGTCGAGGACCAGCGAGGTGCCGGTGACGAAGGCGGCCTGCGGGCCGCAGAGGTAGGCGACCGCCTCGGCCACCTCCTCCGGTTCGATGAGCCGTTTGACGGCGCTGTCCAGCAGAAGCACCTCGGACAGCACGCGCTCCTCGGGGATGCCGTGGGCCCGCGCCTGGTCGGCGATCTGCTGCTCCACCAGGGGGGTGCGCACATAGCCGGGATTCACACAGTTCGAGGTGACACCGTGGCCGGCGCCCTCCAGGGCGGCCGTCTTGGACAGGCCCTCCAGGCCATGTTTGGCGGCCACATAGGCCGACTTGTAGGCGGAGGCGCGCAGTCCATGGACGGAGGAGATGTTGACGATACGGCCCCAGCCCTGACCGTACATGTGCGGCAGCGCGCCCCGGATGAGCCGGAACGGGGCCTCCAGCATCACGGTCAGCACGGTGTGGAACACCTCGGGCGGGAACTCCTCGATGGGGCGGACCAGCTGCAGCCCGGCATTGTTGACCAGGACGTCGGTGCCGGCGGCGGCGTGTTCGGCGGCGTCGAGGTCGGTCAGGTCCAGGACCTGCGGTTCGATGGTGCCCGCCGACTCGCGGGCCCGCTCGGCCAGCGCCTCCAGACCGGCCGTGTCCCGGTCGACGGCGCGCACCTTGGCGCCGGCGGCCGCGAGTCGCAACGCGCAGGCGCCACCGATGCCGCCCGCCGCACCGGTGACGAGGGCGGTGCGGCCGGACAGGTCGAGCGAGGGGGTGTGCGGACCGGGCAGGGCGCTGGGCGAGGTCATGGCTCGACCCTAAGCAGCACCCCGACCCGACCACATGTGGTCACACCCCATACTTCATTGAAAACTCGTAGGGATAAACCATGTGGGTTCATCGGACAGGGCCTGCTTGATCCGGAACAACTGGCGTTCGTTCATCGTCGGCATGGCGTCCACCTCGAACCATCCGACCTCCAGGGACTCGTCGTCGTTGACGCGTGCCTCACCGCCGACGGCCCGGCAGCGGAAGGTGATGTCCATGAACTGACAGATGTCGCCGTTGCCGTAGGTGACCACATCGCCCGACTTCACCATCGCGACCCGTTCCGGGACGCACCGGACGGCCGTTTCCTCGTACACCTCCCGCGCGGCGCAGTCGGCCGGCTGCTCGCCGGGGTCCGGGATACCGGAGGGCACCGCCCACTTGCGGTTGTCCGCGCGGCGGCCCAGCAGCACTCGGCCGCGGTCGTCCAGGACGACGGCGCTGACGCCCGGAAGCCACAGCAATTGGTGGCCCGCCGAGCCCCGGATGGTACGGATGAAGTCAGGAGTACCCATGGATCGACCCTAACGGGCCCGTCGGCGTTCCTCCCGCGCGAGCGACGGGCGCGCAGCGGCCCCGATCGCCCAGCCGAGACCGCCCGCGGCGACCAGCACCAGGGCCATCTCGGGCAGGATGCCCAGCCGGGTGGCGGGGGTCTGCGAGGAGCGCAGCGGGATCTTCTGGACCAGGTGACCGGGCACGAACATGCCGGTCCTCTGGGTGATCTTCCCGTCCGGCATGATGATCGCGCTGACGCCGCTGGTCACCGGCACGGTCACGGTCCGGCTGTGCTCCACGGCGCGGACCCGGGACATGGCGAGCTGCTGGTAGGTCATCTCGCTGCGGTCGAAGGTCGCGTTGTTGCTCGGCACGGAGATCATCTGCGCGCCGTGGGTGACCGTGTCCCGTACGGCCCAGTCGAAGGCGGCCTCGTAGCAGGTCGCGAGACCGACCCGGGTACCGCCGATGTCGAAGACGCCCGGCTTGGTGCCCCGGCTGAAGTCCTGGCTGACCATGGTCGTCCAGCTGTCGTTGACGGCGTCGAGGAGCGAGCGCAGCGGCAGGTACTCGCCGAACGGCTGGATCTGCCGCTTGTCGTAGGTCTGGGTGGGCCCCTTGACCGGGTCCCACAGGATCTGCTCGTTGAACACTTTGCCGTCGCGCGCGACGACCCCGCCGACCGAGATGGGCACGCCGACCGCCTTGGCCGCCTCGTCGATGACGAGGGCCGCGTCGGGGTTGCCGAAGGGGTCGATGTCGGAGGCGTTCTCCGGCCACAGCACGAAGTCGGGCCGGGCGACCTTGCCCGCCTTGATGTCGGCGGCCAGCTTCCTGGTCTCGCGCGCGTGGTAGTCGAGCACGGCGCGCCGCTGGGCGTTGAACTCCAGGCCGGAGCGCGGCACGTTGCCCTGGACGACCGCGACGGTCACCGTGCCGTCCTCGGCCTTGTCGCTGACCAGCGTCCGGGCGGCCAGCGCCCCCGCCACCGGTACGGCCACGCTCAGCAGGGCCGCGGCGGCGGTCCCGCTGCGCACGGCACGGGTGCGCCGCCCCTCGGCCGCCACGCGCACGGCCTCGTACAGTCCGAATCCGCACAGGACGACGGCGAAGCCGAGCACGGGGGTGCCGCCGACCGCGGCGAGCGGCAGGAAGACGCCGTCCGCCTGGCCGAACGCGATCTTGCCCCAGGGGAAGCCGTGGAACGGTACACGCGCGCGTACCGCCTCGCCGGTCACCCAGACGGCCGCCGCCCACACCGGCCAGGCGGGCAGCTTCGAGACCGCCGCGACACCGAGCCCGACCAGCGCGACGAAGACCGCCTCCACGGCGACCAGGGCGAGCCAGGGCCCGGGACCGACCTCGACACCGGTCCACACCAGCAGCGGCAGCAGGAAGCCGAGGCCGAAGAGGTAGCCGAGGCCGAGGGCCGCCTTCCAGCCCCGGCCGCGCAGCACCCAGCCGAACCCGGCGAAGGCGGGCAGGGCGAGCCACCACAGGGTGCGCGGCGGGAAGCTGACGTAGAGCAGCACGCCGCAGAGCGCCGAGACGACGGCCGGGGCAAGAGGCAGCAGTCGGGCGCCGCGCGTGGACCACGGGCGCGCCCGGACCCGGTCCGGCTGGTCCACGGATGGTGCGGTGACGGTCACCCCGGGAGTGTACGGCGGGTGACCTTGCGGCCGACAACGCGGTCCATGAGAGGGCCCACGGCACCGCGGGGTCGCTTCATGTCATGACGACGGTGGTCCCCGGGGTCACGGCGGATCGGGCGCCCCTG
This sequence comes from Streptomyces sp. NPDC004629, assembly GCF_042873595.1. NCBI lineage: Bacteria > Bacillati > Actinomycetota > Actinomycetes > Kitasatosporales > Streptomycetaceae > Streptomyces > Streptomyces sp. NPDC004629. The sequence goes on from NZ_JBIALO010000007.1 coordinate 239,604, forward strand.
GCCGCGACGGGGGTCTCAGTGGGCGGTACCGGGTGTGATGGTGCGCAGCCGGGCCTTGATCACCCGGACCGCCGACTCCGCGTTGTCCACGGTGATCGTGAACGTGTGGCCGTCCCACAGCCGCAGCACCACGCCCTCGCCGCGGCGCACGACGACCGCGGTCCCCTTCTCGGGCCGCCAGCGGTACCCCCAGCCGCCCCAGTGGCGCGGGGTGACGTGCGGGGCGAACTCGGCGCCGGCGACATGGCTGAGCGGGATGCGGCGGCGCGGCAGCCCGATGTGGCCGCAGCGCACTTCGAGGGACTCCTGGTCGAGCTTCAGGTCGACGTGCACGAACGCGAGGGTGCCGAAGAGGACCAGCAGCCCGGCCGCGATGCAGCCGACCACGGACATGACGAGCGCGGCGGTGCCCGAGGTCCAGGCGGAGTCCACGGCGAGTTCGATGCCGAGCGCCATGCAGGCCGCGCCGACGAGCGCGAGCAGCCACTGGACCCGGTTGGTGGCGCGGCCGGTCCACACTTCGGGGTGCGAGGCGTCGGCGGTGTCCTCGTCGTGGGGGTGGTCCTGCATGCCTACGAGGTTACTCAGGATTCGCCGTGCGGGTAGCGCGTTGCGCACAGTGGCAGCGCCGGGTTGCGGGGAGCGGCCCGCTGTGCCGGCCCGGCCGCCCTGTGGTCAGCGGGCGGGGCTCGCGGCCACGAGCAGGCGGCCCTCGGCGTAGTTCAGCGCGGGGGCCGGCAGCCCGCCCGCGCGGCCGCTCAGCAGCACCGTCACGGTGCCGTCGGCCGGCGCGTCGGGTGCGGGCCGCTCGCCGATGCGGCGCAGCGTCTGGGCGGCCACCGCGCCGGCGCTGCCGTGCAGGACCAGCGGCGGGGCGTCGGCGCGCCGTACGGCCGCGCGGATGCGTTCGGCGACCAGTTCGTAGTGGGTGCAGCCGAGGACGACGGTCGTCACGTCGTGCGGGGTCAGCCCGGCGGCCGCGCCGACGGCGGCGTCGATGGCGGCCTCGTCGGCGTGTTCGACCGCTTCGGCCAGTCCCCAGCACGGCACTTCGGCGACCGGTACGCCGTCGGCGAACTCCTCGATGAGCCCGCGCTGGTAGGGGCTGCCGGTGGTGGCGGGTGTGGCCCAGATCGCGACGGGCCCGCCGCCGGCCGCGGCCGGCTTGATCGCCGGTACGGTGCCGATCACCGGAATGCCGGGCTCCAGGCGGGCGCGCAGGGTGTCCAGCGCGTGCACGGTCGCCGTGTTGCAGCCGACGACGAGGGCGTCGGGGCGGTGCGCGGCGGCGGCCTCGGCCACGGCCAGGGCGCGCTCGGTGAGGTCTCCCGGGGTGCGCGGGCCCCACGGCATGCCGTCGGGGTCGAGGGAGAGGACGAGATCCGCGTCGGGCCGCAGACGCCGCACCGCGGCGGTGGCCGCCAGCAGGCCGATTCCGGAGTCCATGAGCGCGATCTTCACCCGGCCACGATAGACGATGGGTCCCGGCGGGCCCGTCCGGTGGGGCAGACTGCGCGGGTGAGTGCCCTCCTGTGGATCGCTGCCGTATCGCTGGCCGCCTGGCTGTGGCTGTTGCTGTGTCAGGGCCGCTTCTGGCAGACGGACGTCCGCCTTCCGCCGCGCCGGGACCCGGGCGACTGGCCGTCGGTGTGCGTGGTCGTGCCGGCCCGCGACGAGGCCGCGGTGCTGCCGTCGAGCCTGCCGTCCCTGCTGGCACAGGAGTATCCGGGGCGGGCCGAGGTCTTCCTGGTCGACGACGGCAGCTCGGACGGCACCGGAGAGCTGGCCCGGGAACTGGCCCGGCGGCACGGCGGGCTGCCGCTGACGGTGGACTCGCCCGGCGAGCCGCCCGCGGGCTGGACGGGCAAGCTGTGGGCGGTGCGCCACGGCATCGTGCTGGCACGCGCGCGTGACCCCGAGTACCTGCTCCTGACGGACGCGGACATCGCGCACGCGCCGGACAGCCTGCGGCACCTGGTGGCGGCGGCGCGCACCGGCGGCTTCGACGTCGTCTCGCAGATGGCCCGGCTGCGCGTGGAGAGCCTGTGGGAGCGCCTGGTGGTGCCCGCCTTTGTGTACTTCTTCGCGCAGTTGTATCCGTTCCGCCGGATCGGGCGGCGCGGGGCGCGCACGGCGGCCGCGGCGGGCGGTTGTGTGCTGCTGCGCGCGGAGACGGCGGAGCGGGCGCGCATCCCCGACGCGATCCGGCACGCCGTCATCGACGACGTGGCGCTCGCGCGGGCCGTGAAGGGCGGCGGGGGGCACATCTGGCTGGGGCTCGCCGAGCGGGTGGACAGCGTGCGCCCCTATCCGCGGCTGCACGATCTGTGGCGGATGGTCTCGCGCAGCGCGTACGCGCAGCTGCGGCACAACCCGCTGCTGCTCCTCGGCACGGTCGCCGGGCTGGCGCTGGTGTACCTCGTGCCGCCCGTGGCGCTGGTCGCGGGCGCGGCGACGGGGAGTACGGCCGCCGCGGTGACCGGTGCCCTGGCGTGGCTGGTGATGACGGGGACGTATGTCCCGATGCTCCGCTACTACCGTCTGCCGCCGTGGCTCGCCGTGTCGCTGCCGCTCACCGCGTTCCTGTATCTGCTCATGACGGTCGACTCGGCGGTGCAGCACTACCGGGGGCGCGGAGCGGCCTGGAAGGGCCGTACGTACGCGCGTCCCGACGCCGTGCCCGACGAGGGCTGAGGGTCCGTCACTTGCGGCCGGGTGTCCAGTTCATGCCCCATCCGTAGGCGTGGTCGACGGTCCGTTGCGGGCTCACGCCGCGCTCCGGCACCAGGTACCGGGCCTCGCGCCGGACCACCAGGTCGGCGCCGGTGTTGGTGATCAGGGCGAGCGCGCACACCGTCGAGGGCACCGTGCACTCGTCGAGCGAGAACTCGACGGGCGCGCCGTACTGGGGCTGCAGGGTGACGGTGGCGTGCAGGTCGGCGAAGGAGGAGGCGCCCTCGTAGATGGTCACGAAGACGAGGATGCGCCGGAAGTCCCGGGTGTGGTCGAGGTTGACGGTGAGGTTCTCGCCGCTCGCCGAGGCGCCGGTGCGGTCGTCGCCGTCGAGGTGGATGTACGGGGGCCGGTGCAGCGAACCGAAGGCGTTGCCGAGGGCCTGGACGACCCCTTTGCGGCCGTCGGCGAGTTCGTACAGGGCGCACAGGTCGAGGTCGGTGTGCGCGGCGCCGCGCCGGCGGCCCCATCCGGAGAGCTGCTTGTGGACCTGCCAGTTGAGGTTGACCCGCAGGGCGCCGGACGTGCCGCCCTGCTTGGCCAGCGAGACGGAGGGGGCCGCCTTGGTGAGCGTGACCTTGCTGAGGCGTACGGGCGCGGCGGCCGGCGGCGGGGGCAGCGGGACCGGCGGACCCGCGGGCGGCGGTGCGGTCACCGCGGGCGGCGGGCTCTGCGGACGCGGCGGGGTGCCGGGTGATGGTGTCGTCGAGGGGGCGGGCGGTGCCGCGTGCTGCGGCTCGTCCACGGTGATCCCGAAGTCCGTGGCCAGACCCTCAAGTCCGCTGCTGTAGCCCTGGCCGACGGCGCGGAACTTCCAGCCGCTCTGGCGGCGGTAGAACTCGCCGAGCACGAAGGCGGTCTCGACGGTCGCGCCCGTGCTGTCGAAGCGGGCGACCGTGTCGCCCCGGGCGGCGTCCGTAACCGCGATGTACAGGTCGGGCACCCGGCCGAAGGGCCCGCCGTCAGCGGAGGCGGCGAGGACCACGCGTTCGACGGCGGGCTCCACGCGCGCGAGGTCCACGAAAAGGGTGTCGGTCACCCTCCCCGCGGCATTGCGTTTGCCTTCGTGGCGGACCGCCCCCGAGGAGTGCGCGGGCTGGTTGTAGAAGACGAAGTCTCCGTCCGAGCGCACCTTTCCCGCCACCAGCAGGAGGGCCGAGGCGTCCACGTCCGGGACCCCTGGTCCCGGACGCCAGCCCAATTCGACCCGCAGCGCCGTCGTGGGCACCGGCGCATTCGATCCTTTCGGCATTGACATGTCCGCCCCCATCACCTGGTCGCCGCCGGGCCGTGTCCCGGCCGTCCCTTGCCTGTCACTTGCCGTCTCTTGCCATCCCTACCCCGCCAACCTATTGCGGGGGGCGGCGAACTCCCAGGAGCGGCACGGAATCACCGCCGTCCAACCCCCGGTAACCTGCCGGGAACTCGGCCTTTACACGATTCAAACGCGGACCGCCGCCCCTTTTTCCCACGTTCGCTCGGATTGGGGATCCCGCGTCATCGCCGACACGGAAAACAACCCTCTTATCGGTCTCCCCAACCAGCACATCGTGGGCTTAACTTATGTGCCATGACCTCCCCCCGCTCCACTTATGGCGGCGGCTACTACTCCGCCTCCTTCCCGGACACCCCGATCTACGACTCGCTCGTGGCCGAGCGGGGCACCCCGCAGATCGCCCCGATCCGGGTCCCCGCGGCCTACGACACGCCCGGCAGCAACCTGCCCGCGCTGCCGTCGGCCCTGCCCGCGCTCCCGGCGGGTCCCTCCCAGCCCGCACCCCACTACGGCTACCCGCAGGCGCCGCAGCCCGCTCCGTTGCAGCAGGCACCCACGGCGTACATCCCGCAGCAGGCCACCGCCCCGCGCGGCTACCCCGGTCAGCAGCCCCCGCGGCCGATGACGCAGGGCACCGGCTACGAGGCGATGCGCCCCGCGGCCCCCCGGCCCGCGCCGGCTCCGTACCAGGACCCGTACAACAACCAGCAGCAGTACCGCGGCTACTGACCGGTCTTCCCTGGCCGCCGGTGCCTGCTGGCACGATGACGCCATGGGGAACGGCACGCTGCACTCGATCCACGTCCATCCGGTCAAGGCGTTCCGGGGCGTTTCGCCCCGGGAGGCCGCCGTGGAGCCCTGGGGGCTGGCCGGAGACCGGCGCTGGGCGCTGATCGACGACGGGGGAAAGGTCGTCACACAGCGCGAGGAACCACGCCTCGCGCTGGCCGCCGCCGAGCCCGTGGCCGGCGGCGGCGTCCGTCTGTCCGCGGCCGGGAGGGCGCCGCTGACCGTGCCGGTCCCGGCGCCCGGGGGCACGGTGCCGGTGACCGTCTTCGGCACCAAGGTGGAGGCCGTCCCCGCGGACGCCGCCGCACACGCCTGGTGCGCCGGCTTTCTGGGGGCGGACGTCCGCCTGGTCCACCTGGACGACCCGGCCACGCGCCGCCCGGTCGACCCGGACCACGCACTGCCCGGTGAGACGGTCAGCTTCGCCGACGGCTATCCGCTGCTGGTGACCACGCTCGCCTCCCTCGACGCCCTCAACTCCCTGGTGGCCCAGGGCGATCACGCACAGGAGGGCCCGCTGCTCATGAACCGCTTCCGGCCGAGCGTGGTCGTGGCCGGCACGCGGCCCTGGGCCGAGGACGACTGGTCGGGCATCGCCATCGGCGAGGTGGTCTTCCGGGTCGCCAAGCCCTGCGGGCGGTGCGTCGTGACGACGACCGACCAGGGCACCGCCACGCGCGGCGTGGAACCCCTGCGCACGCTGGCGCGCCATCGCCGCATCGGCCGCTCGCTGGTCTTCGGCCAGAACCTGGTGCCCCGCTCGACCGGCACCATCCGGGTCGGCGACCCGGTGCGCATCCTCGCCTGAGCACACCGTGGAAGGGCCGTGATGCGCCGTCGGCCGACCGCTGCGGCGTCGAGGCCGGTCGGGCCCGCGCGGCGGAGCAGCATGGCGATATGGCCCGACGCCCCTTCGGGGCGCTCGGCCGGGCGCGATTTCAAGATCTTCAGGGCACTTCCGGGGCGTGGTGCGGGGCGGGGACGTCGAGACGCCGCGCCCCTGGCCGGACGCCGGAACGCGGCGCCGGGACCCTCGCCGGACGCGCTGCCGCCGAGCCGGGGCCGCCTCCTGACGGACGGTCCGTGCCGGCTCGATCCCGTCCTCGTGGGAACCCGGCGCCGTCACCCGGTCGTTGCGAAGTCGTGAGAAGTTCATGAGAGGTCCCGGTCGAAGAGGCGCGGGAGCGGAGGTGATTTCGCTCTCTCTTCGGCCGGGCCCGCGGATGAACGCTCCGCGAGGGGTTATCACGGAGCGGGAAGGGGGTGCGGAAGGTTGCGGGCAATCAGCGGTCTGTGGCGCTGGCGGCACAACCCACTGCGCCGCACGACCGATCTGGCCGAGGCCTGGCTGGCCCTCGGAGCGCTGCTGCTGATCGCGGTGGCCGCACCCGTGGCCGGCTCGTTCGTCGGCACCGCGGCGCAGGACGCTCTCCAGCGGTCGGTGCGGGCCCAGCAGCAGTCCCGGCATCTGATCACGGCGACCGTGGTGCGCAAGCTGGGCGACGCCGTGCCGGAGCCCGCCCCGGACGCCCCCCTCGGCCAGGACCCGCGCAGCCGCGTCCTGGCCGAGTGGACCTCCCCGGACGGCACCCGGCAGCACGGCCCGGCCCTGTCGCGCCTGACCTCCCCGCACCCGGGCGACCACTTCACGCTGTGGACGGACGCACACGGCCGCGTGGTCGCCCGCCCGCTGGACTCCGTGACGGCGACGACCCACGCGGTGCTGGCCGGGTTCGGCGCGGCGCTGCTGACGGCGGGAGTGGTCGAGGGCGCCAGACGGATGATCGTCTGGCGCATGGTCCGCCGTCGGTACGCGCGCTGGGACCAGGCATGGGACCGGGCGGGCCCGGACTGGGGCAAGGCAGGCACCGGCAGTTGACAGCCTGCCGCCTCTGGTCATCCCACCGCCCGCGCGCACGCTACGGTGGACCGGCCGAGACACTCGGCGACGACCCGCGCGCGACGCGCCGCAGGGGCCGCGGCACCGGCCGTGCGCCCCGAGGCGAAGGAGCCACGTACCACGAGGTGGGGGCACAGCAACGCCATGGCACAGGGCACGGTCCAGGTGACGCACACCGGCACATCGCGCTGGCGGCGCCGCACGGGTGAGTACGCTTCGCTCGCCGCCGCCCTGGAGGCCGCCGCCGACGGCGATGTCCTCACCGTCGCTCCCGGCACCTACCGGGAGAACCTGGTGATCCAGCGGGCGGTGACGCTGCGCGGCCCCGAGGGCTCGCCGGGCTCGGTGCGGATCGCCCCCGTCGACGGGGTGCCGCTGACGGTGCGCGCCTCGGCCGTGGTGCACGACCTCCTCGTGGAGGGCCAGGATGCCGCCGCGCCCGCGCTGCTCGTCGAGGAGGGCACCCCCGAACTGCGGGACGTGCGGGTCGTCACCCGGTCCGCCTCGGGCCTGGAGGTGCGCGGCACCGCCCGCCCGACCGTGCGGCGCTGCACCGTGGACAACCCCGCGGGCATCGGCATCGCCGTACTCGACGGCGGTGCCGGGGTGTTCGAGGACTGCGAGGTGGTGGCGGCCGGTCAGGCGGGCGTCGCGGTGCGCGGCGGCGCGCACCCCCGGCTGGAGCGCTGCCGGGTGCACCACGCCTCGGGCGTGGGCCTGACGGTGACGGGCGAGAACTCCGCGCTGGAAGCGGTGGGTTGCGAGGTCTACGAGGTGCGCGGGGCCGGTGCCCAGGTCACCGCGCGGGCCACGGCACACCTCACCGACTGCGATGTGCACCGCACGGCGGCGGACGGTGTCACGCTCGACACGGACGCCGTGCTGACCCTCGCCGACTGCCGCATCCACGACATCCCGGAGAACGCGGTCGATCTGCGCTCCCGTTCGGTGCTCACGCTGACCCGGACGACGGTGCGGCAGTTCGGGCGCAACGGCCTGTCGGTGTGGGACCCGGGCACCCGCGTGGACGCCAACCAGTGCGAGATCTTCGACAGCACGGGCGACTACCCCGCGGTGTGGGTGAGCGACGGCGCGACCGCGGTGCTCGACTCCTGCCGGGTGCACGACGTGCCGGACGCCCTGTTCGTCCTGGACCGCGGCTCCCGCGCGGACGTGGTGGACAGCGATCTGTCCCAGGTGCGCAACACCGCCGTGTCGGTCAGCGACGGGGCGACCGCGCAGCTCGACGACTGCCGCATCCGGGAGGCCGCCACCGGCGCCTGGTTCCGCGACCACGGCAGCGGCGGCACGCTCAACAACTGCACCCTGGACGGCACCCAGACCGGCGTGATCGTCACCAAGGGCGCGGATCCCACGATCGAGCGGTGCACGGTGGACGGTCCCGCGGAGGCCGGCTTCTATGTGTCGGCCGGGGGCCGCGGCAGCTTCCTGGGCTGCCGGGTGACGGGCAGCGGCGGCTACGGCTTCCATGTGATAGACGGCTGTCGTACGACGCTGAAGAAGTGCCGCACGGAGCGCTGCGCGCGCGGCGGCTACGAGTTCGCGGAGGGCGGCCCCGACGCGGGTTCCGGCACGGGACCGGTCGTGGAGGACTGCACCAGCGACGAGAGCGGCGGCGGGCTCAGGCCGCCCGTGGCCCGGGAGACCGCCGTGCAGGCGACCGGTGCCTCGGCCGGACTGCTGGGCTCGATCCCCGGGCAGCGCAGCAGCGAGCAGGAGCCGCTGGTCGCCGCCGCGGAGCCGGAGCGGCCGGCGCGGACCTCCCAGGACGTGCTCGGTGAACTCGACGCCCTCGTGGGCCTGGAGAGCGTCAAGCGGGAGGTCCGCGCGCTCACCGACATGATCGAGGTGGGCCGGCGCCGCCGTGAGGCGGGTCTGAAGGCGGCCTCGGTCAAGCGCCATCTGGTCTTCACCGGCTCCCCCGGCACCGGCAAGACCACGGTGGCCCGGCTCTACGGCGAGATCCTCGCCTCCCTCGGTGTGCTGGAGAAGGGGCACCTCGTCGAGGTGTCCCGGGTCGACCTGGTCGGCGAGCACATCGGGTCCACCGCGATCCGCACCCAGGAGGCCTTCGAACGGGCGCGCGGCGGTGTGCTGTTCATCGACGAGGCGTACGCGCTCTCGCCGCAGGACGCCGGCCGGGACTTCGGCAAGGAGGCCATCGACACCCTGGTCAAGCTGATGGAGGACCACCGGGACGCGGTGGTGGTGATCGTCGCGGGCTACACGGCGGAGATGGAACGGTTCCTGACCGTCAACCCGGGTGTGGCCTCCCGCTTCTCCCGCACCATCACCTTCGGCGACTACGGGCCCGACGAGTTGCTGCGGATCGTGGAGCAGCAGGCCGACGAGCACGAGTACCAGCTGGCGCAGGGCGCGTCGGAAGCGCTGCTGAAGTACTTCACGGTGCTTCCCAAAGGTGCCGCGTTCGGCAACGGCCGCACCGCCCGGCAGACGTTCGAGGCGATGGTGGAGCGGCACGCGAGCCGGGTCGCCCAGCTCACCGAGCCGAGCACGGACGACCTGACGCTGCTGTACCCGGAGGACCTGCCGGATCTGCCCTGAACGCAGCCGGCCCCGGTCAGGCCGCCGGTTCGGGGCGCTGGCCGGGTACCTCCGGCCGCAGCCGGGCCAGCAGCCGCTCCCGTTCCTCGGCGAACGCCGGGTCGGCCTGGTAGTCGGAGTGGCCGAGGATGGGCGCGGGCAGCGGATGCCGGGGGGTGCGGCCGTAGGCGAGGGGGTCCTTCAGCGGCCCGCGGTCCACGTCCGGGCCGCAGTCGCCGGGCAGCCGCACCGGGCCGCCGATGGGGTCGGTGAGTCGGTAGAGGTTGCGCCAGCAGGCCACCTCGCGGTGCAGGGAGCCGAGTTCGGCGGGGCCGAAGTAGGCGGGGAACCAGCGGCCGTACAGGCGCTCCAGCGGGGAGCCGTAGGTGAGCAGGGCGACCCGCTTGCGCACGGACGGCGTCAGCTGCCAGGCCGCGGCTGCCGCGAGGACGCTGCCCTGGGAGTGCCCGGAGATCACCAGGCGTCCCCCGGTGCGCTGCGTCCAGGTCGCCATCCGCCAGGTCAGGTCGGGCACCGCGCGCTCGGCGTAGCAGGGCGGCGCGAAGGGGTGGGCGGCGCGCGGCCAGAAGGTGCCGACGTCCCACAGGATGCCGATGGTGCGCCGTGCGGAGGCGTCCTTGTAGGCGCGCCGCCCCCAGGTGACGAAGAGGACGAAGCCGAGCCCGATCAGCCAGGAACCCAGTGCCTGCGCGGTCTCGGCCGCGCCGCGCACGACGGCGTAGGTGTGCGCGGCGGCCTGCCCGGGGGTCTTCCCGGTGTCCAGGCCGCCCACCAGTGCTCCGGCGCCGAGCAGCAGCGTGGTCACGGAGACGACGGCGACGAGCAGGGGCGCCCGGTCGGTGAGCGCGGCCATCGCCCGGGTGCGCGCGATACGGCGGGTGGTGGCCGGGTCGGCCGGCTCCTTCGGGTAGTCGAGCCGCACCGTGCTCCGTTCGGCGCTGCTGAGCCGCCAGGTGCGCCAGGACAGCCAGCCGACCAGCGCCAGCAGCGCCACCAGGAGCGGCGGGATGACGGATGCCTGCCAGGTCAGCAGCACGGGCGGGCCGTCGATGGAGGAGCCGGTGCCGTCCAGCCAGTCGGCGACGCGCTGGGCGACGCCGCCCGACATCACGCCGCCCAGCGCGCAGGCCAGCAGCGCGACGGCGGGCCCGCCCAGTCCGCGCATGGCGGCCCGCCGGCCGGCCGTGGCGTCCGCCTGCCCGGCGCGGCCGCGGCCGGGGAGCGGGGTGCGGTGCAGCAGATGGGCGACCACGGCGATGACGATCACCAGCAGGCCCTGTACCAGCACGAGGACGCCGAAGGTGGTGTCCCCCGACAGCCGCCCGGCCGACTGCCAATCCGGCCGGGACCAGCCCGCGTAGGGCAGTGCGAGGCCGAGCAGGACGAGGGCGGCCAGCGGCAGCCGGCGTACCAGGTGTTCGTCGAGTTCCCGGTCCAGGCGGTGCTCGCTGCGGCCGCGGCGGCACACCACCCAGAGCACGGCCGCCGCTGTGCCGCACAGCGCGGCGATCAGCAGCAGGCCGAGCGTGTCGAGGACGCCGGAGCCGCCCGGCCCGCGGTCGAAGCGGGCGGCCGGGGCGACGACCGCCGCCGCCACCGTCAGCAGGCCCGCGGCGGTGTGGGCGGCGCGCAGCCGGGCCACCAGCCGGCGCCCGTACCAGAAGCCGGGGCTGCCGAGCGCGGTGGGTCCGGTCTGTTCGTCCGGCTCGGGGTGGTGCGGCAGCGGCGGCTGGGACTCATAGGCGCTCCAGGTGCGCCGTGACAGGTACCAGAGCAGGTAGGTCAGGGCGGCCGGCACCAGGGCGGCCAGGGCGAGCCGGCGCCCGGGCAGGCTCCACCAGCCGTCGCCGGAGGCGGCGGGCGAGAGGAAACCCAGCCAGGAGTGGCGCGCGGCGCACGCCTGGACGCCGGCGCACTGCCAGGCCACGAGGTCCAGGGCGACCTCGCAGGCCGCCGCCACCAGCAGCACCGTCAGGGTGAGGCCCGCGAGCCGCACCAGCAGCCCGTACAGCCGTACCGTCCGCCGGTGGCCCCGGGTGGCGGGCCGCATCCAGTGGGCGAGGTTGACGACCATGAAGGGCAGCAGCAGGAGCCACAGGGCGCGGGCGCTGTTGCCCGAGGTGAGGTTGCACCAGACGTAGGCCTCGGGGACCGGTCCGTCCCGGTACTCCTCGGGCCGGTCCTCCGCGTCCACGTCCGCGGCGCGGCGGAAGACGGCGGCCGTGTCGTCACCGGTGATCCGCACCGTGCACGGATCGTCGAGCATCTCCTCGGGTGTGGTGCCCCCCACCCCGTGGACCAGGAGTTCCAGGTCGGCCGGTGCCGTCCCGGGCGGCGTCCCGGGGCCGTCCGCCCCGTCCGTCGCGGTCTGCTGCTGCGCACGCTCCACTGTTCTGGCTCTTCTTCCATGACGCGCCGACGGCTTGTGCCCGAGCGGCGTCCAGGATCTCTCCGCTGCGGGTGCCGCGTACACCTCTCGTCACCGAATCTCCCCGGTCCGGGTGCCCGCCGGTAGAACGGACGGTGTCCGAAGGGTGGGTACGCGTCGGTGCGGGGGGTGGCGCAACGGGGAGCGACCCGTGGCAGGATGGGACGTCCGCGCACCGGAGGCGTGAGGGAACATCCTGGTCGCAGCGGGTGCGACGGGCGTGTCGGACGGCTGAGGCGAAAGGACCGGAGCGTACGTGAGCGAGAATCAGAACCTCCTCGCGGAGCAGCGCCGCGCCCTGATCCTGGACGAGGTCCGGCGCCGCGGCGGCGTCCGGGTCAACGAACTGACGCGCAGGCTCGGTGTGTCCGACATGACCGTGCGCCGCGACCTGGACGCGCTGGCCCGCCAGGGGGTCCTGGAGAAGGTGCACGGCGGTGCGGTGCCGGTCATCGAGGCGAGCACGCACGAGCCGGGTTTTGAAGCCAAGTCGGGGCTGGAGCTGAGCGCCAAGGAGGACATCGCGCGGGCCGCCGCCGAGCTGGTCGGGCCGGGCACCGCGATCGCCCTGTCGGGCGGCACGACGACCTATGCGCTGGCGCACCAGCTCCTCGAAGTGCCGGATCTGACGGTGGTGACCAACTCGGTGCGGGTCGCGGACGTCTTCCATGCCGCGCAGCGCACCTCGGGGCAGCGGGTGGGCGCGGCGACGGTCGTGCTGACCGGTGGGGTGCGTACCCCGTCCGACTCCCTGGTGGGGCCGGTGGCCGACCAGGCGATCGCCACGCTCCACTTCGACCTGCTGTTCCTCGGCGTGCACGGGATATCGGTGGAGGCCGGCCTGTCGACGCCGAACCTCGCGGAGGCCGAGACCAACCGGCGGCTGGTGCACTCGGCGCGGCGGGTGGTGGTGGTCGCGGATCACACCAAGTGGGGGACGGTGGGCCTGAGTTCGTTCGCGACCCTGGAGCAGGTCGACACGCTGGTCACCGACGCGGGGCTGCCGGCGGCGGCGCGTGCGGAGATCTCCGAGCATCTGCGCCGGCTGGTGGTGGCGGGGGCCCCGGCCGAAAACGCCGCAGACAACTGACGTTCCGTCAGCTAGGCTGGACGGGTCAGTACGGCCAACTCCCCGTTCGCCCCAGGGATTTCGCGAGGAGATTCGCGGTCATGGCTCACGGTCTGCGCCCGGTGGGGATCGACTTCGTCGAAACGGCCCCCGTACGCCTGGTGTTCACGCGCGAGATGGCCGCCGCGCCGGACGCCGTCTTCCGGGCGCTCGCCGATGACGTGTCCGGCTGGCCGCAGTGGTTCTCGGCGGTGGCGTCCGCCCGGGTGACCGAGGGCGGCCGGGAGATCCGGCTGCGGGGCGGCACGCGGTTCCAGGAGTCGGTGGTGGCGGCACGGGCTCCCGAGGTGTACGCGTACCGCGTCGACGTGACGAACACGCCGGGCGCCCGCGCCTGGATCGAGGAGTGGCGGCTCGCCCCGGCGGGCACCGGCACCCTCGTCCGGATGACGTTCGCCCTCGACGGGACGGGACTCTTCCGCGCCGCCGCCCGGCTGGCCCGCCCCGGCGTCGGCCGCGCGTTGCGCGACGCGGTCACCGCGCTGGACCACCGCCTGACCGACCGAAGACCACCGGATCCCACCCCCGCGTAGGAACACCTCCGAGGCCGAACTCCGTTTGGCACCGGCCCGGTTGGCGGTGGGCCCGGCGTCCGCGTTCCGTGACCGCTCATCGAACGGGCGACGCCGCGTCCCAGACCGGGCCCGCGCGACACGCGTCCCGGCAGGAGGACTCGTGGACCCGTTCGCCGACGCCGCCCGCGACGAGGGCGGCCCCGCAGCCGACGACGACCGTCACGACCCGGCCGACGGCGACCGTACGCGCCCCGGTCCTGGGAGCCGCAAGTGTCACCCGGCAGGGGGACGTGTCCTTAAGTACCGGTGCTCAGATCCGGCAGCGGCCGTCCTCAAGGCCGCACGTCAGCGCGGCCATGCCCCCGTGGCCAGCAGGGTGTCGATCGCGGACGTGTACGGCCCGATGTCCAGGCCCTGCTCCTTCAGCCAGGCGTCCGAGTAGTACTTGTCGAGGTAGCGGTCCCCCGGGTCGCACAGCAGGGTGACCACGCTCCCGGTGCTCCCCGCGGCGACCATCTCGGAGACGATCTTGAGCGCGCTCCACAGGCCGGTGCCCGTCGAGCCGCCCGCCTTGCGGCCGATGACCCGGTCCAGGGCCCGTACGGCGGCGACGCTGGCCGCGTCCGGGACCTTCATCATGCGGTCGATGACGCCGGGCACGAAGCTCGGCTCCATGCGGGGCCGGCCGATGCCCTCGATGCGCGAGCCGCAGTCGCAGGTGACGTCCGGATCGCCGGTGGTCCAGCCCTCGAAGAAGCACGAGTTCTCCGGGTCGGCGACGCAGACGCGGGTGTCGTACTGCATGTAGTGCACATAACGCGCGATCGTCGCCGAGGTGCCGCCCGTGCCCGCGGTGGCGACGATCCACGCCGGCTCCGGGAACCGCTCCAACTCCAGCTGGCGGAAGATCGATTCGGCGATGTTGTTGTTGCCGCGCCAGTCCGTGGCCCGCTCGGCGTAGGTGAACTGGTCCATGTAGTGACCGCCGGTCTCCACCGCGAGGCGGGCCGACTCCTCGTACATCTTCCGCGAGTCGTCGACGAAGTGGCACCGCCCGCCGTGGAACTCGATGAGGCGGCACTTCTCGGCGCTGGTCGTGCGGGGCATGACCGCGACGAAGGGGACGCCGATCAGCTTGGCGAAGTACGCCTCGGACACGGCCGTCGAACCGCTGGACGCCTCGATCACCGGCCGGCCGGGCCGGATCCAGCCGTTGCACAGGCCGTAGAGGAACAACGAGCGCGCCAGCCGGTGCTTGAGACTGCCGGTGGGGTGGGTCGACTCGTCCTTCAGATAGAGGTCGATGCCCCAGCCCTCGGGCAGCGGGAAGCGCAGCAGATGGGTGTCGGCGGAGCGGTTGGCGTCGGCCTGCACCTTGCGGACGGCCTCCTTCAGCCAGCCGCGGTAGGCGGCGTCGCTGCGGTCGGCGTCCAGGGTCTCACCGGTCCGGATCTGCGGGGTGATGCTCACGACGTGGCTCCTTCACACTGCGTACCGCCGACGCCCGCGGCGGCCGGCACCTCGATCATAGGCAGCTACCGCACCGCTTCCCACCTGCATAAACAGCCCTTTGGGCAGCTCAAAGGCGGCACGGGGGCATGATGCGCCGGACGCGCTGGGGGCGCATTGCGCCCCATGCTCCCCGTGCGACCCCTGTGCGGGCCTCGCGCACTGGTGCTCGGCGCCGGGTGCGGGCAGACTGCTCCGGGTGCGGGGGCCGTACTCCGTGCGAAGGCGCACAATGGATCACGGAACGAGCCGGACGACACCGGTCCCGCCCGGGGCGGGGCGCAGGGCCGGCGGGCGAGAGACGCGAGGGGGCGGGGAAGGATGGCGGAGCCGGAGTTCACGGCCACGGGCGTCCGGATAGACAAGCGGCTGCGGTCGCTCACCCGGGCCGGGCAGGTGCGGATCAGCGACGGCAGGGTGGAACTGCTCACCAGCTACGGCAGCGAGATCGACAGCGCGCCGGTGCAGGCGGTGCGCGCCTCCAAGCCCTGGTTCGCGCCGGACGACCGGGCGCTGGCCGACCTCAACGGCCACCGGTACCTGCTGACGCTGGGCGATCAGGACAGCGCGCCCGGCCGGACCGGCCCGCCCGCGGCGCGCCGGTTCATCGAGGCGGTGCGCCGGGCAGCGGGACGCGGGGACTGAGTCGCGGCGAGTTGCGCACTCCTGTGTCCTGGGTCACTCTGGTCTCACGTCACTCTGGGTTTACCGGCGATAACGCTGTGAACCAGCCCGCCGGACACAACAGCAGGCGACCGTGGACTCGGGGCGCCTCGCTGGATCCGTACTCCGTGTTCTTCCGGACCTCATGTCGGGGAGTCGCAGCCGTGATCAGTCACCCAAGCAGGCACTGCACGGTGGAGCTGCAAGCCCTGCCGTCGCGGATCGGCCAGATCCGCAGAATCGTATCTGCGCAGTTGCGCTACTGGCATCTGGATCCGTTGATCGACCGGGCGGCGCTCGGTGTCACGGAGTTGCTGACCAACGTCCACCAGCACGCCCGGCCCGACAAGTCGTGCACCGTGGTGATCGAGCTGCTGCCCGACCGGCTCACGGTCTCCGTGCGCGACCACGATCCACGACTGCCCGTGGCGGCCGACCTCAAGGACGTCGCACCGCTGGACACCTGCGGGCGCGGGCTCGCCATGGTGGCCGCGCTGAGCGAGAGCTGGGGCGCGCGACCGGACGGCGACGAGGGGAAGGTCGTGTGGTTCACGCTCCCGGCGGGCGCGGAGGCGAAACCGCGGCGGGCGGGCGCTCCGCGCCGTACGGCCCGGGAACGGCCCGCCCCCCGCCTCCCGGAGGTCGAACCCGTCGGCTGCGCACCCGCCGCCGCGCCACGTGCTCCCGCCCGGTCGGCCGTTGCCGGCTGACCGGGCGGTGACCTCCCCCGCACCCGTCACTCGGCGGCGATGGCCCGCAGCACGTCCAGGCGGGCCGCCCGCCGGGCCGGACGCAGTCCCGCGAGCCCTCCGGCGGCCAGGCCCACCAGCGCGACCACCCTGAGCCGCCCCGGCGCGAGCGCGAAGGCGAAGGCGAAGGCACTGTCGCTCGCGCCGTCCGCCGCCCGCACCAGCACCCAGCCGAGGAACCATGCCCTCGGCGCCGAGGCCGCGCAGCGATCCGCTGACCGTGCCGAGGCCGAAGGCGGATGCCGACCCGCGGGGCGCGGTGTGCGGTTCGGCTCGGTCAGGCCGGCTCGGTCAGGGCTGTCAGCGGGTCGTCCAGGACCGGTTGCCAGGCCAGTTCCGCCGCGCCGACCAGGCTGTTGTGGTCGAGGGTGCAGGGCAGGATCGGGACGCCGCCGCTCTGGCCCCACAGGCTGCGCTCGGCGACCACCGCGCGCAGCCGGTCCGGGTCGGCGTCCAGCAGGGTGCGGTGCAGGCCGCCGAGGATGATCCGGTCCGGGTTGAGGATGTTCACCAGGCCCGCGAGGCCGAGGCCCAGACGGTCGATCAGCGCCTCGGCCGCGGCGCGGACGGCCGGGTCGGCGTAGTGGTTGCGGACGAGGTCGTCGGCCTGCTGGAGCAGGGACACCTCGGGGCCGGGGGTGCGGCCCGCCTCCACGAGCAGCGCCAGCGGATCCGCCTCCACATCGAGGCAGCCGCGGCTGCCGCAGTGGCAGGGGCGGCCCTCGGGGTTCACCGTGAGGTGGCCGACCTCCAGCGCCAGGCCCGAACTGCCCGTGTGCAGACGCCCGTCGAGGACCAGCGCGCCACCCACCCCGCGGTGGCCGGTGGCCACGCACAGCAGGTCGCGCGCGCCACGGCCCGCGCCGTGCCGGTGCTCGGCGAGCGCGGCGAGGTTGACGTCGTTGGCCGCGAACGCCGGGCCGGTGATTCCGGCGGCCCGCACGCACTCGGCGAAGATGCGGCGCACCGGCGCGCCCACCGGCCAGGCGAGGTGCAGCGGGTTGAGGGCGAGACCCTCCGGTTCGGCCACCGCGGACGGCACGGCGAGCCCGGCGCCCACGCAGCGGCGGCCCGTGGCCCGGAGCAGTTCGGCGCCCGTCTCGACCACCGAGCCGAGCACCTTCGCCGGGTCGGCGGCGACGGTCCCGCAGCCCGGAGCGGTGGCCACGATCCGGCCGCCGAGGCCGACCAGCGCGGCCCGGAACCCGTCGGCGTGCACCTGCGCGGCGAGCGCCACGGGCCCGTCCTCGGCGACCTCAAGCCGGTGCGAGGGACGGCCCTGGGAACCGGCCGCCGCGGCCGGCCTCGGGTCGACCCGGATCAGACCCAGCGCCTCCAGCTCGGCGGCCACCGCGCCGGCGGTCGCCCGGGTCACGCCCAGTTCGGCGGTGAGCACGGCCCGGGTCGGCGCCCGTCCGGTGTGCACGAGCTCCAACGCGGGTCCGAGCGCCCCGCGCCCGCGGTCCAGCCGCGTCCTTGAGGTGGTCCCTTCCCCCGCCGCCCGGGGGTCCGCCTTGCCACTCATGGGGCTGAGTCTCCCATGATCCCCATGCGCTGCGGCCGGTAAGCGCAGCCTAGAAGCCGCTCACCCGCAGGGTGACGTTCAGCCGCCCGGTCAGGCCCAGCGCGGGCGGTGCCGTGCCCCGGGTGCACCCGGGGCACCCCGTGGTACGCGAGGCGGGACGCGCCGCCGAAGACGAACAGATCGCCGCTGCGCAACTCCACGTCCGTGTACGGCTTCGCCCGCGTCGCGGTGTTGCCGAAGCGGAAGACGCAGCTGTCGCCGAGGCTCAGCGACACCACCGGCGCGTCGGAGTCCTCGTCGGCGTCGCGGTGCATGCCCATGCGGGCGTCGCCGCCGTAGAAGTTGATCAGCGCGATGTCGTACGGCGCCGGCGCGACGGCCGCCGGGCCGAGCGCGTCGGCCACCGCCCGGCGGCCCAGCTCGTCCAGCCAGGCGGGGAAGGGCTTCACCGGTGCCCCGTCGCCGTCGACGGCGGTGCGCGCGTAGCCGTACGGATACCAGTGCCGGCCCAGGCACACCTGGCGCGCAGTCATGGTGCCGCCACGGGGCGTGCGGACGGTACGCAGTCCGGCGGGGGGACGCGCCCACTCGCGGCATGCCGTCAGCAGCTCGCGCCGGCGGCCGGCGTCCAGCCAGTCCGGCACGTGCACCGCGCCCGGCGCGATCTGGAGCCGCGCTCTGGGGAACAGTTCCGCCTCCATGGGTTCCATCCTGCCCGACCGGCCCCGGCGTCCGCAGGGGCGCGGGGAACGGCGCGACCGGCCACGATGCCGCCGCGGCCGGCCGACGGCGCGGCACGGCCCCGCCCGCCCGGCACGGCCCGGACCGGCACGGCCCGCGGAGCGCTTAGCCTGGATGCACGATGAACGACCGTATGACCACCCCATGGGGCGCGTTCGCGCTGTCCCGCTTCCCCGAAGATCCGCGTGACCGGCTGCGTGCCTGGGACGCGTCCGACGCGTATCTGCTGCGGCATCTGGCCGCGCAGCAGGTCCCGCTGTCCGGCACGGTCGTGGTCGTCGGCGACCGCTGGGGCGCGCTGGTGACGGCGTTGGCGGAGCACCGGCCGGTGCAGATCACCGACTCCTTTCTCGCTCAGGAGGCGACCCGGGCGAACCTCGCGCGGGCCGGGGTGCGGCCGGGTGCCGTGCGCCTGCTGACCACCCAGGATCCGCCGCCCGACCGCGTCGACGTGCTGCTGGTCCGGGTGCCGAAGAGCCTTGCCCTGCTGGAGGACCAGTTGCTGCGGCTCGCGCCCGCCGTGCACGCGGGCACGGTCGTCGTGGGCGCCGGCATGGTCAAGGAGATCCACACCTCGACGCTCCGGTTGTTCGAGCGGATCCTCGGCCCAACCCGTACCACGCAGGCCGAGCAGAAGGCGCGGCTGATCCTGTGCGCTCCGGACCCGTCCCTGGAGCGTCCCGCCGGCCCGTGGCCGTACCGCTACACGCTGCCCGACGGCATCGGCCCGGCCTCCGGGCGCCCCGTCGTCAACCACGCGGGCGTGTTCTGCGCCGACCGGCTCGACATCGGCACCCGGTTCTTCCTGCGGCATCTGCCGGAGCGCCGGGGCGCCCGCAGGGTCGTGGACCTGGGCTGCGGCAACGGCGTCGTCGGCACGGCGGTGGCGCTCGCCGATCCGGAGGCCGACGTGCTGTTCGTGGACGAGTCGTTCCAGGCGGTGGCGTCGGCGGAGGCGACCTACCGGGCCAACGGCGTGCCGGGCCACGCCGAGTTCCGGGTCGGGGACGGACTGTCCGGGGTGGCGGCGGACAGTGTGGACGTCGTGCTCACCAATCCGCCGTTCCACTCCCATCAGGCGCTCACGGACGCGACCGCGTGGCGGATGTTCACCGGTGCGCGGCGCGCGCTGCGGCCGGGCGGCGAGCTGTGGGTGGTCGGCAACCGGCACCTCGGCTACCACGTGAAGCTGCGGCGCCTGTTCGGCAACAGCCGACTCGTGGCCGGGGACCCGAAGTTCGTGGTGCTGAAGGCCGTCAAACGGTAGCCGCCGCGCCCAACCCCCAAGGCGTGCCGCCGAGTTCGCGTCGACCCTGCTTGCCGTAGGCGTGCGGGTCGGGGCCGGACGACGGACACGGTGACGTCCGGGGTGGACCGGGTCGAGGCCCCAACGGGCGGTGGACGCAGCCGAGTCCGGGGCGGTGGACGCAGCCGACGAGGGTGATGCGGGGCGTGACACCGCACACCCCGGCGGGCGCCACGAGGGGCGACTCGCCGGGGTGCGGGCGCGGGCACACGAGGCCCACACTCTCGGAGCCGACGAACCGGCAGATCAAGTCGGCGCGAACACGCGAGACCCACACCCTCGGAGCCGACGAAACGGCGGGTCAGGTCGGTGCGGACACGTGAGGCGTGCCGCCGTCAGGTGCCCGGGCGGCCGAGGACGCGGACGATCCGCGTCACCTCGCGGGCCATGGCGTCCCGGCCGACGCCCAGGTACGTGCGTGAGTCGACGGCCTCGGGGTGGGCGGCGAGGAAGTCGCGGATCGCGCCGGTCATCGCCACGTTCAGGGCGGTGCCGACGTTGACCTTGGCGATGCCGCCCGCGACCGCCGCGACCAGTTCGTCGTCCGGCACCCCGGAGGAGCCGTGCAGGACGAGCGGGACGGGCACGGCGGCGGCGAGCCGCCCGAGCAGACCGTGGTCGAGGGCCGCGGTGCGGCTGGTCATGGCGTGCACGCTGCCGACGGCGACGGCGAGGGCGTCGACGCCGGTGTCGGCGACGAAGGCGCGGGCCTCGTCGGGGTCGGTGCGGGCGCCGGGCGCATGGGCGTCCAGCGGCGCCCCGCCGCCCTGCCCCGCCTTGCCGCCCACCTCGCCCAACTCGGCCTCGATCCACAGCCCCCGGGTGTGCGCCCAGTCGGCGGCGACCCGGGTGGCGGCCAGGTTCTCGGCGTACGGCAGGCGGGCCGCGTCGTACATCACGGAGCCGAACCCGGCCCCGGACGTCTGGCGCAGCAGATCGTCGCTCTGCACATGGTCGAGGTGCAGGGCGACCGGTATGCCGGCCGCTTCCGCGGCGGCGACGGCCGCTCGGGCCAGCGGCAGCAGCCGGCCGTGACGGAAGCTGACCGCGTTCTCGCTGACCTGGAGGATCACGGGCGCGCCGGCCGCTTCGGCCCCCGCTACGACGGCTTCGATGTGCTCCAGGGTGATGACGTTGAACGCGGCGACGGCGGAACGTGTTCCGGCGGCGCGGGCGACCAGGTCGCCGGTGGCTGCGAGGGGCACGGTTACTCCTTACGGCGCGCGGGTCAGGGGGCGAGGATCACGGAGCGGGTGAGATGGCGCGGCCGGTCCGGGTCGAGGCCCCGGCGGGCGGCGACGGCCACCGCGAGCCGCTGGGCGCGGACGAGTTCGGCCAGCGGGTCGAGCGTGCCCTCGATCCATCGGCCGCCGGTACGGCGCACCTGTTCGGCGAGGCCTTCGGGCGCCTCGCCGAACATCCAGGTCGCCGTGGTGCTCGTGGTGACGCTGATGGGGCCGTGCCGGTACTCCATCGCCGGGTACGCCTCGGTCCAGGACAGTGCGGCTTCGCGCATCTTCAGCCCGGCCTCGTTCGCGAGGCCGACGGTCCAGCCGCGGCCGAGGAAGGTGAACTGCGTGCAGTCGACCAGCCCTTCGGGCAGCGGGGCGGACAGCGCGGCACGGGCGTCGGCGACGACGGCGTCGGTGTGCAGGCCCAGGTGGGCGCGGAGCAGGGTGAGCGCGGTGGTGGCGAACCGGGTCTGCACGACGGAGCGTTCGTCGGCGAAGTCCAGCGCTACGACCTCGTCGGCGGCCGTCCGCACGGGGGTGTCCGCATCGGCGGTGACGGCGGTGGTGCGGGTGCGGCCGCGCAGCCGTTCCAGCAGGTCCAGCACCTCGGTGGTGGTGCCGGAGCGGGTGAGCGCGACGACCCGGTCGTATGCGCGGCCGTAGGGGAACTCGGACGCGGCGAAGGCGTCCGTCTCGCCCTGGCCCGCGCCCTCGCGCAGAGCGGCGGCGGCCTGCGCCATGAAGTACGAGGTGCCGCAGCCGACGATCGCGACCCGCTCCCCCGCCGCGGGCAGCGCTCCGCCGTGCCGCGGCGCCGCCTGTGCCGCCCGCGTCCAGCACTCGGGCTGGCTGTTCAGCTCGTCCTCGACATGGGTCATGCCGTACCCCTCCATCGTTCTGCGTGTTCCTGCAAGATATAGCGAACTTTCGAGCACAATCAAGCATTCATTGGCGTGATCGGTGCGCTAGGGTCACCGCAGGACGGACAACGGGACGGTATGACGGAGGCTGCGGATGTCGCGCGACGCCCGCTGGAAGGCGCTGCTGGAACTGCTCGTCGAGCGTGGCCGGCTGGACGTCGAGGAGGCGGCGGCCGAACTGGAGGTCTCGGCGGCGACGATCCGGCGCGACTTCGACCAGCTCGCCGAGCAGCAGATGCTGGTGCGCACCCGGGGCGGTGCGGTGGTGCACGGCGTCTCGTACGAGCTGCCGCTGCGCTACAAGACCGCCCGCCGGGCCTCGGAGAAGCAGCGCATCGCCCGTGCGGTGGCCGCTCTCGTCGCGCCCGGCGAGGCGGTGGGCCTGACCGGCGGCACCACCACGACGGAGGTGGCCCGCGCCCTGGCCGTGCGCGCCGACCTCGCCACCGGTTCACCGGCGCTGACGGTCGTCACCAACGCGCTGAACATCGCCAACGAGCTGGCCGTGCGGCCCCAGTTCAAGATCGTGGTGACCGGCGGGGTCGCACGACCGCAGTCGTACGAACTGATCGGCCCGCTCGCGGACGGGGTGCTCGGTCAGATCACGCTCGACGTGGCGGTGCTCGGGGTGGTCGCCTTCGACATCGCGCACGGCGCCGCGGCGCACGACGAGGCGGAGGCGGCCACCAACCGGCTGCTGTGCGAGCGTGCCGAGCGGGTGGTGGTCGCCGCCGACTCCAGCAAGCTGGGGCAGCGGGCGTTCGCCCGGATCTGCGCGGCCGAGGACGTGGACACACTCGTCACGGACGCGGCGGTGGCAGCGCAGACGGTGCGCCTGTTCGAGGAGGCGGGGATCCGGGTCCTCGCCGTGTGAACGGCGCACCGGGGCGCACCGGGCGGCGGTGCGGGAGGCGCCGCCGGCGGTGCGCGAACGGCACGGCGGATGGCGGCTGCCGCCTCAGATGCCGCCGAGATCAACGCGTACGAACCCGGCGCCCCGCTGGTCGTTGCAGCCGAGCAGGGGCCGGCCGACGGGGTCCGGCCAGACCAGCTGGGCCTGGAGGGCGACGCTGACCACCGTCAGCAGCAGGTCGACGTCGCTCGCGGCGTCGAGACGTATCGTCACCCACTGCGAGCCGGGCACAATACGGATCGCTCCGGTGTCGCTGAGGTCCTTGGCGAACCGCCGGATGGCACGGTCCGTCAGCAGCAGGTCGACATCCCGCTCCGAGTGGAAGTGGGCGATCTCGCCCTGCGTCGAGCGGAGTGCCTGGCCCAGTCCGCAGCTCGGCACGGCCCGTCTCAGATCGGGCCAGGTCGCCAGTTGCGCGAAAGCGCGCGAGGCCAACGTCATGGGCCCATCATGGACTGCTCACCGTTCGGCAACCAGCACGTGCGCAAGCATTAACCGACCTGTATCCCATACTCCGAACACACGAACCGGTGACGAGCACGCATACGGCGAGCGGCGGGGCCCGCCGTGCCGCACGCTGGAGGCCGGAAACGGCCCGCGCCCGCACACCCCGGCCGGGCCCCCGAGCGGACCCCGAGCGGACCCCGAGCGAAGGAGCGGCCCCGTGACGGAGCAGACGGAACCGACCGCGGATCCCACGGCGGTCCGGGTCGCCCTGTGGCGGGCCCTGCACATGCTGGTCGACGCGCCGCCGCATGCGCTGGACGACGAGGTCGGCCTGCGGCTGGCGGACCCCGGCGGGGACTGGCGGGCACGCCCGGACATGGATCCGCAGGAGACCCGGCTCATGCGCGCGTCGATCGTGGCACGGGCCCGCTTCGTCGAGGACCTGGTGGTCGAGCGGGCCGCCGAGGGCGTCGGCCAATACGTGCTCCTCGGTGCCGGGCTCGACTCCTTCGCGCAGCGCAGACCACAGACCGCGGCGGGCCTGACGGTGTACGAGATCGACCGGGCAGGCCCGCAGTCCTGGAAGCGGCGGCGGCTGGCCGAGACGGGGTACGGCGTCCCACCGTGGCTGCGGCTCGTGTCGGTCGACTTCGAGACCCAGTCGTGGTGGGAGCGGCTGGGTCAGGCGGGTTTCGAGCCGGACCGGCCCGCCGTCGTGGCCTCCACGGGCGTCACCATGTACCTCACCCGGGAGGCCGTCGAGGCCATGCTGCGCCAGGCCGCCGCCCTCGCGCCCGGCTCTACGCTCGCCACCACGTTCATGCCGACGCTGGAGCGGGTCGAGCCGGAGGAGCGCCCGCTGCGCCGGGCGATGGAAGAGGCGGCGCACTCCTCCGGGACGCCCTTCATCAGCTTCTTCGTCCCGGAGGAGCTGGTGGCCCTGGCCCTGCGGGCCGGCTTCGGCCGAGCCCGGCACGTACCGGCGACGGAGCTGTCCGAGCGCTACTTCGCCGGCCGGACGGACGGTCTGCGGCCGTCCAGCGGTGAGGAACTGCTGGTGGCGACGGTCTGACGATCACCCGGCACCGGCAGGGCCGCCTGCGGCCGCCACCGCCCTTGCCCCGTCCCCGCCGCGCCCCTAGCCTGCCTTTGTGCCGCTAATAAACAAAACCCGTACGCACAGCGCCGTGCCGGGTGACACGCTGACCCGGCTGCGCGTGGCGATCACCGCGTTCTTCGCCCTCGATGGTTTCGTCTTCGCGGGCTGGGTCGTCCGCATCCCCGCCATCAAGGAGCAGACCGACGCCTCCGCGAGCACGCTGGGGCTCGCCCTGCTCGGCGTCTCGGCGGGTGCCGTCGTCACGATGACCCTCACCGGACGCCTGTGCCGCCGCTTCGGCGCCCATCCGGTCACCGTCGTCTGCGCCGTCCTGCTCTCGCTCAGCGTGGCCCTTCCCCCGCTGACCCACTCGGCGCTCGCACTGGGCGGCGTCCTGCTGGTGTTCGGCGCCGCCTACGGCGGAATCAACGTCGCCTTCAACAGCGCCGCCGTCGACCTGATCGCCGCGCTGCGGCGGCCCGTCATGCCGGGCTTCCACGCGGCCTTCAGCCTCGGCGGCATGATCGGCGCCGGGCTCGGCGGCCTGGTCGCCGGGTCCCTGTCCCCCACGCGGCATCTGCTCGTCCTGACCGTCGTGGGGCTGCTGGTGACCGCCGCCGCGGGCCCCACGCTGCTGCGGCACGAGCCGCCGCGCCCGCCCGAGCGCGCCCAGGGCGTGCCGGAGGAGGCGCCGCGGCGCCTCGACGGCCGGACCCGCGGTCTTGTGGTCGTCTTCGGTCTGATCGCGCTGTGCACGGCCTACGGCGAGGGCGCCATGGCCGACTGGGGCGCCCTCCACCTCGAACAGGACCTGGACACCTCGCCGGGCGTCGCGGCGGCCGGTTACTCGTGCTTCGCGCTCGCCATGGCCCTCGGGCGCCTGACGGGTACGGCGCTGCTGGAGCGCCTCGGCCGCACCCGGACCGTGGTCGCGGGCGGCACCGTCGCGACGGCCGGCATGCTGGTGGGCTCGCTCGCCCCCTCCGCGTGGGCGGCGCTGACCGGCTTCGCCGTCACCGGCCTGGGCCTCGCCAATCTCTTCCCGGTCGCCGTGCAGGGGGCGGGGACGCTCGCCGGTCCGAGCGGCGTCGCGATCGCCTCCACCCTGGGGTACGGCGGCATGCTCCTCGGGCCGCCCGCGATCGGCTTCATGGCCGACTGGTTCTCGCTGCCGGCCGCGCTCACCAGCGTCGCGGTGCTGGCGGCCGTGGCGGCGCTCATCGGCGTGACGACCCGGCGCGCCGTGACCGGCTGACCCGGTGGAGCGGCCGGTACGCCGTCGAGGGGACAGCGGCCGGTACGCCGTCGACGGGACCAGCGGGGGCAGGGCCTCCGGTCGTTCCACGGCCCCGAGCCGAACGCTCCCGTTCACGCCTCACGCCGAACGATCCCGTTCCACACCCCCTCACGCCGAACGATCCCGTTCCACACCCCGCGCCACACGCATCGGGCGGGCGCGATGCCTCGGAACGACCGGGCGGCGGGCGCCCGCCAAGGGGCTCGCGAACTCCGGGCGGTCGCAGCACCGTGGCCCGTGCCAAGGCGCCGTGCGATGCCAAGGCGCCGTGCGATGTCACTGGGGTGTGCCGTGCCGCCCCGTCCGGCACACTCGCCCCATGGAGACTGCGGAGTTCGTTCGGATCCTGGACCGGGAGGGCCGGTTGCTGGCCGCGGCGGCCGAGGCGGCGGGTACCGACGCCGAGGTGCCGACCTGCCCGACGTGGCGGGTGCGCGATCTGCTGCGGCACACGGGGGCCGTGCACCGGTGGGCTGCGGGGTTCGTCGCCGACGCGCACACCGGCCCGCGCCCGCTCGGGGACCTGCCCGACCTGGACGGGGACGCCCTGGTGACCTGGTACCGCGACAGCCACCGCCGGCTCGTGGACACGCTGGCCGCCGCACCGCCCGATGTGGCGTGCTGGACCTTCCTTCCTCTGCCGTCCCCGTCGCCGCCGGCCTTCTGGGCGCGCCGGCAGGCCCATGAGACGACCGTGCACCGCTACGACGCCGAGGCGGCGCGCGGCGGTCCCACCTCGCCGGTCGACCCCGAGTTCGGGGTCGACGGAATCGACGAGTTGCTGTGCGGCTTCCACGCCCGCGCGAGGAGCCGGGTGCGCACCGACGAGCCACGTCTGCTGCGGGTGCGGGCCGAGACGGCGGACGCCGCCGGCGGCGCGGTGTGGAGCGTGCGGCTGTCGGACCGGCCACCGGTGACGGTGCGGGCGGCGTCGGGGCGGGCGGATGCCGAACTGGCCGGTCCCGCCGACCGGTTGTATCTCGCGCTGTGGAACCGGGGTACGGTGCCGAGCGTCACCGGGGACGCGGCGCTGGCCGCGCTGTGGCGGGAGAAGTCGGCGATCTGACGGCGGCCGGTCAGCCCGCCAGCATCCGGGTCAGCACCGCGCGCTGCACCGGCAGCACCTGTCCGTGCAGCGCGCGCCCCTTCGCCGTGAGGGCCACGCGCACGCCCCGGCGGTCCTCCGCGCACATGGCGCGTTCGACGAGGCCGTCCCGTTCCAGGCGGGCGATCAGCCGGGACAGCGCGCTCTGGCTGAGGTGGATCCGCTCGGAGATCTCCTGGATGCGCAGCGAGCAACCGCGGTCCGCCCCGGCGGCCTGGGACAGCAGGTCCAGCACCTCGAAGTCGCTTGCGCACAGGCCGTGTCCGTGCAGTGCGCGGTCGAGTTCGCACTGGGTGCGTGCGTGCAGTGCCAGGATGTCCCGCCAACGGTCCACGAGTGCCTGCTCGGCCTTCTTCCCCGCCATGAACGCACGGTAGCAGAGAAGCGACATTGTTTCGTCCACATTAAATGCGCTTACATTCAATGTATGTGCATGTAATCCCGCGGCATGACCTCTCCGCTCACCGCCGCGTCCGAGGGACGCTGGACGCCGCGGCTGTGGGGCACGCTGCTCGCGCTCTGCGCCGCCATGTTCCTCGACGCGCTCGACGTGTCGATGACGGGTGTGCGCGGCCGGCACACCGGGGGGCGCTGGTGAACGCGAGGTCCGCGGCGGACGAGGCGGGTGAGGCTGGCGGTGCAGGCAAGGCTGACACCGCCCGTGTGGCGGTCCGCGACCGAACGCTCCACCGACCCGGCCGCGGCGCACCGTGGACCGGCTCGACGCGGCTCTGCCGGTCGCTCCCCGGGTCTGCCGGCTTCGCCCGGCCGGCGGCCCGGGGCTCAGCCCAGCCAGCCCGGGCGCACCAGCCCCGACTCATAGGCCAGCACGACCAGTTGGGCGCGGTCGCGGGCGCCCAGCTTGACCATGGTGCGGCTCACATGGGTCTTCGCGGTGAGCGGGCTGACCACCAGCCGACGGGCGATCTCCTCGTTCGAAAGGCCGATGCCGACCAGGGCCATCACCTCCCGTTCCCGCTCGGTGAGCCGGGCCAGTTCGTCGGCGTCCGCGGGCTGCTTGGACCGGGCGGCGAACTCGGCGATGAGGCGGCGGGTCACCCCCGGCGACAGCAGTGCGTCGCCCTCGACCACCGCCCGCACGGCGCGCACCAGTTCATCCGGCTCGGTGTCCTTGACCAGGAAACCGGAGGCACCGGAGCGGATCGCCTCGAAGACGTACTCGTCGAGTTCGAAGGTGGTGAGCATGACCACCTTGACGTCTCGCAGTTCCGGCTCCCCGGTGATGCGGCGGGTGGCGGCCAGCCCGTCGAGCAGCGGCATGCGGATGTCCATCAGGACGACGTCCGGGCGCAGTTCGCGCACCCGGGCCAGCGCCTGAGCGCCGTCGGCGGCCTCGCCGGCCACCTTGATGTCCGGCTGCGCGTCGAGCAGTGCCCGGAACCCGGCCCGCACCAGGACCTGGTCGTCGGCGAGCAGTACACGGATCACCGGTCGCGCTCCTCGGACTTGATCTGCAACGGCAGTACGGCGAGCACCCGGAAGCCGCCGTCGGGGCGAGGGCCCGCCTCGATCGTGCCACCCAGGGCGGCGGCCCGCTCGCGCATCCCGGCCAGGCCGTTGCCGCTGCCGCCGGCGTCGGCGCGGGTCGCGGGTCCGTCGTCGTCGATACGCAGCCGCAGGCAGCCGGCGTCGTGGTCGAACCGCACGCGCGCGTGCCGCGAACCCGAGTGCCGCACCACGTTGGTGAGGGCCTCCTGGACGATGCGGAACGCGGCCAGATCGGCGCCCGGCGCGAGCCGCGGCGCCGCGCCCTCGATCTCGACGGCGAGCCCCGCGCCCGCCGCCTGCTCCACCAGTTCCGGCAGCCGGTCAAGGCCCGGCGCGGGGGCGCGTGGCGCGGCGCCCGGGGCACGCAACGCGTCCAGCACCTGTCGCACCTCCCCGAGTGCCTCCCTGCTCGCGGACTTGATCGTGGCGAGGGCCGCGCGGGCCTGCTCGGGGTCGCTGTCCAGGAGCGCGAGCCCCATGCCCGCCTGGACGTTGATGACGGAGATGCTGTGCGCGAGGACGTCGTGCAGTTCCCGGGCGATCCGCAGCCGCTCCTCGTCCGTGCGCCGCCTGGCGGCCTGGGCGCGGTCGGCCCGCTCCCGCACCCACTGTTCGCGCCGCACCCGGGCCAGTTCGGACAGCGCGCCGATGGCCAGGACCCAGGTGGCGATCACGATCTCCTGGTCGATGCTCCCGCCCGTGTCGCCCGGCGGCGGAAGATGGCGGTAGAGCCAGAGCGCGATCAGCACGTGCCCGGCCCACAGGAGCCCGACGGATGTCCAGGCGGCCCTGCGGTGACCGACGACGACGGCGGTGACACAGCTCGCGGCGACGGTCAGGAAGACCGGCCCGTACGGGTAGCCCGCGCCCAGGTAGACCAGGGTGGCCGCGGCCGTGCCGAAGACGACGGCCACCGGGTGGCGGTGGCGCCACAGCAGCAGACCCGAGGCGATCACGAGCAGGACGCGCGCATAGGCGTCCAGCGGCTCCCGATCGGGCTGGCCGTGCGCCGCGAAGTTCGAGCCGACCAGGACGAAGGCGGTGAGCAGCGCGGTGGAGCGCCACGGCAGGCGGGCGGCCGGCGGCTCGGCGTCGTCCGTCCGCTGCCACCACGGCGGCCCGTACCGCCACCACTGCGCCGGACCGTGCCCGCGCACACGCTGCTCCTCCATGACGGCCACGCTAGACGCAGCGGGCGGTGGCGGACGTCAGCCGAGCGAGGTGACCCCCCGTACTCCCGCAGAAGTACGTCCAGGACGCCCTGGGCGCCGTACGGGCTCCGTGGCGCACCGTTCGGGCGTGGGATGCGCGGCCCACCGTACGGGCCTGGTGGAGCCGTGATCCGCCGCACAGGACGCGTCCGTCGCACGCCGCACAGGACGCCTCGTCCGCCGTACAGGACGCCTCGCCCGTCGTACGGGATCCGTTCGCGTGCCGCCTACCGCAGCCCCACCGCGTGCGCCAGTCCCGTCGCGGCGTGCTCGAAGAAGCGCTCGCGGTCCTCCACGACCCGGTTGAACTGGCCGAACACTTCGAAGCTCACCAGCCCGAAGAGCTGTGCCCAGGTCGCGACGATCGCCGTGGCCGCCTCGGGCGGCAGGTCCGGCGCGAGGTCGGCGACCAGCCGCTCGGCCTCGGGGTGCAGTTCGGCGGGCAGGCCGAGGCCGACGAGGCCGTGGCCCCGGTGGGCGTCGCGGATGATGCCGATGAGGACGGCGCCGACCCGGGAGGCGGGCGGGACGGTCGTCCGGGGAGCCGTGTAGCCCGGCACCGGCGAGCCGTAGATCAGCGCGTACTCGTGCGGATGGGCGAGCGCCCAGCCGCGCACGGCCGTGCACACCGCGATCCAGCGGGGCACGGGCCCGGCGTCGGCGGCCGCCTCGTCGCGGGCCCGCTCCGCGCATGCGCCGACGGAGTCGTACGCGTCGATGATGAGCGCGGTCAGCAGGTCGTCGCGGCTCGGGAAGTAGCGGTACACCGCGGAGGAGACCATGCCGAGTTCGCGGGCCACGGCCCGCAGCGAGAGCTTGCCGGCCCCCGCGGCGGCGAGCTGTCTGCGGGCCT
The DNA here is from genome assembly GCF_042873595.1 of Streptomyces sp. NPDC004629. NCBI lineage: Bacteria > Bacillati > Actinomycetota > Actinomycetes > Kitasatosporales > Streptomycetaceae > Streptomyces > Streptomyces sp. NPDC004629. The sequence continues at coordinate 270,039 of NZ_JBIALO010000007.1, forward strand.
CGTCCTTGATGGCCGCGGTGACTTCCATCCTGGCCCGCGCACGGGCGCCCTGTGCGGTCCTCATACGCAGCAGTGTGCCACGAAGTCAGAGCACTGCACACAAATGAGAGCGCCGAACCGAAAAGAGAGCACCGCTCTTGCAAGGGAGTGTCGGTCTGCAGCACACTGATGTCGGGCGAGAGCACTGCTCACACCACGTGCCGCAGCCCGCATCCCGCCGCGAGAACGTCGCTTCCAGGAGGAAGTAGCCATGACCACACACGTCCAGAAGCCCGGCTGGTTCACCGTCAACGTCATGAACCGCGCGGTGTCCTGGCTGACCCGCCGCGGCATCAGTGTGTGGGGCTCCCGGGTCCTGGCGGTCCGCGGCCGCAAGAGCGGCGCGTGGCGGACCACCCCCGTGAACCTGCTGACCGTGGACGGCCGGCAGTATCTGCTCGCCCCGCGCGGCCACGTCCAGTGGACCCACAACATGCGCGCGGCCGGCGGGGGCGAGCTGCGCCTCGGCCGGATGGTGGACGTCTTCACCGCGACCGAGGTCGCCGACGACGAGAAGGTTCCGCTGCTGCGCGCCTACCTCAAGCGCTGGAAGGCCGAGGTCGGCGTCTTCTTCGGCGGCGTCGGCCCCGACTCGCCCGATGCCGAGCTGCGCCGCATCGCGCCGAACCACCCGGTCTTCAGGATCACCGTCACGAAGTGACCGCGTCGTCCGCCGTCGCCTCGACCACCGGGGCGGGCCGCCGGTCCAGCGCGGTCAGGGCGCGCTGGGCCATGGGGTGGTTGCGGACCAGCTCGCCCAGGGACGTGGACCCCCGGGTGATGTCCCGGAAGGCGTTCCAGGCGGGGCGGAACCCGGTGAGCGCCGCGTGGAACAGGCCGGGCCTGCGCTCGAACAGGGCGAGCATCCGCCGGCCGACGCTCATCTCCACGCCGAGCCCGGCCTTGACGGCGAACGCGTAGTTCAGGGCCTGGCGGCGGGTGTCCACCGCGTCGTGCGCCTCGGCGATCCGCACCGCCCACTCCCCCGCGAGCCGTCCCGAGCGCAGCGCGAACGAGATGCCCTCGCGGGTCCACGGCTCCAGCAGCCCGGCGGCGTCGCCGCAGACGAGGACCCGGCCGCGGGACAGCGGGGAGTCCTCGGCGCGGCAGCGGGTCAAGTGCCCCGAGGAGACGGCGGGCTCGAAGCCGGCCAGCCCGAGCCGGGCGACGAAGTCCTCCAAGTACCGCTTGGTGGCGGCGCCTTCGCCGCGCGCCGAGATCACCCCGACCGTGAGCGTGTCCCCCTTCGGGAACACCCAGCCGTAACTGCCGGGCATCGGCCCCCAGTCGATGAGGATCCGTCCCTTCCAGTCCTCGGCGACCGTCGCCGGTACCGGGATCTCCGCCTCCAGGCCGAGGTCGACCTGCTCCATCTTCACCCCGACATGTGCCCCTATGCGGCTGGCGCTGCCGTCGGCGCCCACCACGGCGCGGGCGAGGACGGTCTCGCCGCCCTGGAGCACCACCGCGACCGTGCGCCGGTCCGGCACCGCGGAGCCGTGCTGCTCCACCCGGGTGACCGTGGCGCCCGTGCGCAGCTCGGCGCCCGCCTTCTGGGCGTGCTCGACCAGTTGCTGGTCGAACTCCGGCCGGTTGATCAGACCGAACAGCATCTGCTTGGAGCGGCGGGTGCGCGTGAAGCGCCCGTTGTGGGAGAACGTGACGGCGTGCACCCGGTCCTTGAAGGGGAGTTCGAAGCCGGGCGGGAGGGCATCGCGCGAGGGGCCGATGATGCCGCCGCCGCAGGTCTTGTAGCGGGGCAACTCGGCCTTCTCCAGCAACAGCACGCGCCGTCCCGCGACCGCCGCCGCGTAGGCGGCGGAGGCCCCCGCGGGTCCCGCGCCCACCACGACGACGTCCCACACCCGCTGTACGTCGTCCGCCGAAGAGTTCTCGCCGCTCACGATGGTCTACTGCTCCGATCAAGCCGCTGCCGCTGCCGCTCCCTGGGCCGCGCGACCGCGCCCGACCAGGAGGGACCTCATGTCCCCCCGCATCCTACGGCGGACGTCGCCGCAGGCCACTGTGGGAGGATCGGTGTACTCACCGCTACAACGTCGCACCTACGAGGAGCGTGCCCATGTCGTCGAATCCGGTCGCCGAGACCGTCGCCTCGCTGCTGCCGAGGGCGCGGGCGGAACTCGCCGAGCTGGTGGCCTTCAGGTCGGTGGCCGACTTCGACCAGTTCCCGAGGAGCGAGAGCGAGGGCGCGGCGGCCTGGATCGCCGGCGCGCTGCGCGCCGAGGGCTTCCAGGACGTGGCCCTGCTCGACACCCCGGACGGCACCCAGTCGGTGTACGGCTGCCTGCCCGGACCGGAGGGTGCGAAAACGGTTCTGCTGTACGCCCACTACGACGTGCAGCCGCCGCTCGACGAGGCCGCCTGGACCACTCCGCCGTTCGAGCTGACCGAGCGCGACGGACGCTGGTACGGGCGCGGCTCGGCCGACTGCAAGGGCGGCGTGATCATGCACCTGCTGGCCCTGCGCGCGCTGCGGGCGAACGGCGGCGTCCCGGTGACCGTCAAGGTCATAGCCGAGGGCTCCGAGGAGCAGGGCACCGGCGGTCTGGAGCGGTACGCCGAGCAGCACCCCGAACTGCTGGCGGCGGACGCCGTCGTCATCGGCGACACCGGTAACTTCCGGGTCGGCCTGCCGACCGTCACCAGCACGCTGCGCGGCATGACCCTGGTACGGGTCCAGGTCGACACGCTGGAGGGCAATCTGCACTCCGGACAGTTCGGCGGCGCCGCCCCCGACGCGCTGGCCGCGCTGATCCGGGTCCTTGACTCGCTGCGCGCCGAGGACGGCTCCACCACGGTCGACGGGCTGGGCGCCGAGGGCCGCTGGGACGGCATCGAGTACGCCGAGGAGCAGTTCCGCGCGGACGCCAAGGTGCTGGACGGCGTCGGGCTGATCGGCGAGGGCAGCGTCGCCGACCGCATCTGGGCCCGGCCGGCCGTCACGGTCCTCGGCATCGACTGCCCGCCGGTCGTGGGCGCCACCCCGTCCGTGCAGGCGAGCGCCCGCGCCCTGGTCAGCCTGCGGGTGCCGCCGGGCGTGGACGCGGCCGAGGCGAGCAAGCTGCTCCAGGCCCACCTGGAGACGCGCACGCCGTGGGGCGCCCGGGTGCGCACGGAGCAGATCGGGCAGGGCCAGCCGTTCCGCGCCGACACCACCAGCCCGGCCTACCGGGCGATGGCCGACGCCCTGGCGGTGGCCTACCCGGGCGAGAGCATGCAGTACGCCGGTCAGGGCGGCTCCATCCCGCTGTGCAACACCCTCGCCCATCTGTACCCGCAGGCCGAGATCCTGCTCATCGGGCTGAGCGAGCCGGAGGCCCAGATCCACGCCGTGAACGAAAGCGTCTCGCCGCAGGAGTTGGAGCGCCTGTCGGTGGCGGAGGCCCTGTTCCTGCGCAACTACGCCGCGGGCTGAACCGTTCTGCCCGTGGCAGAGGGTCCTCGCTCCCGGGCGGGGGCCCTCCCTACGGTCGGCGGATGGACGTCATCGAACTGCTCCCCCGCCTCCATCTGCTGCGCTTCCCGGTCGGCCAGGCCTACCTCTGGTCCGACGACGACACCGCGACGCTCATCGACGCGGGGACGATCGGCTCCGGCCGAAGGATCGCCGACGCGCTCACCGCGCTCGGGCGGGCCCCGTCGTCCGTACGACGGATCGTGCTGACCCACTTCCACGAGGACCACGCGGGCGGGGCGGGCGAGTTCGCCGCGCTGAGCGGCGCCGAGGTGCTGGCGCACCACCTGGAGGCACCGGTGGTCCGGGGCACGGCCCCGGGACCCGAGCCGCGCTTCGATGACGGGGAACGGCCGCTGCACGCCCGGGCCGCAAAGCTGCTGCCGCCGGGCGAACCGGTGCGCCCCGGCCGGGTCACCGAGTTGTCGGACGGCGATGTCCTCGACTTCGGCGGCGGCGCCCGGGTCGTCCACGTCCCGGGGCACACCCACGGCAGCATCGCCGTCCATCTCCCCGAGCACGGTGTGCTGTTCACGGGCGACGCGGTGGCCGCCGCGCCCGGCACCGGCGAGGTGATACCGGGTGTGTTCAACCTCGACCGCGCCCGCGTGCTCGCCTCCTTCGGCCGGCTCGCGGGCCTCGACGCGGAGGTGGCCTGCTTCGGTCACGGCGATCCCGTCACGGCGCGCGCTGCGGCGGTGCTTCGCGAAGCGGCGGACCGGCACGGCGTGGGACGGTGACCGTCGAGGCAATACCCCACTGCGGAGCGGGAGGCGTTCGTGCGCGCCTGCGCGGGGGCACGACCGGAGGGGGTGGCCGGTGCCGCCGCCGCGCTGCCGACTCGTCACGCTCCCTGCCCCTGCGGCGGCTCACCGCTCAACACCTGGCGCGCCCCGCGGCCCGCCCGTCCTCCAGGCGCCCTGGAGCGCACCCATGGCGACGGCGGAAAGCCACACCTCTGCCCGGCCGGTGATCGTGGCGTCAGCCGAGCGGGACGCCGGCCTCCAGGTACAGCGCGGCGCCCCGCTCGCGCGCCCGCAGCGCCCACCGCAGCCGCTCGTAGCGCACGGGCGGCAGCAGCGCGGCGGCCTCCTGCTCCGTGACGAAGCGCCAGGCGCGCAGTTCGGGTCCGGGCAGCAGCAGGGAGCCGGCCTCGGCGGACGCGAGACGGCCGCCGTCGAACAGCAGCCGCAGCCCGCCGTAGCCGGGCGGCGCGGGCGGTTCCCAGTCCACGACGAGCAGCCGCGGCACGTCCGCCAGCCGTATCCCGGTCTCCTCGGCGACCTCGCGCATGCCGGCCCGGGCGGGGGCCTCGCCGGGTTCGACGACACCTCCGGGGAACTCCCAGCCGGGCTTGTAGGTGGGGTCGACCAGCAGGACGCGGTCCTGCTCGTCGAAGAGCAGCACGCCGGCCGCGAGGGTCTCCGCGGTGGGTTCTGGGGTCTGCACGATGTCACAGGGGGCGACGGTGCCCTCGGCGACGGCCTCGGCGATGCGGACCGCCGTCTCGTACGGGGTGAGCGCGCTGGTGTCGACGGGGTGGGCGTCGGCGGCGAGCCAGGAGCCGAGGGCCGCGCGGTACGGCTCGATGTGGTCGTACGCCCACTGGCGCACCCGCATCTCGCCGTCGGGCAGGTCGGGCGGGACCTCCCGCCCGGCTATGCGCGCGCGCAGGATCGTTTCGGCTGGGGCGAGCAGCAGATGGCGCACGGCGATGCGACGGGCGGCGAGGCCGCCGAAGATCTCGTCGCGGTACTCCTGGCGCAGCAGGGTCATGGGGACCACGAGGGTCCCGCCGAGTTCGGCGAGCATGGCGGCCGCCGTGTCGATCACGAGGCGGCGCCAGATCGGCAGATCCTGGAAGTCGCCGACCTCGGCGAGGCGCTTGGGCGGCAGCAGGTGCGTGAGCGTTCCGCCGATGACCTCGGGATCGAAGAGCGCGCTGTTCGGGATCAGTTCGATCAGTTCCCGTGCGGTGGTCGTCTTCCCCGCACCGAACGCGCCGTTGACCCAGACGATCACGGTTCCCCCTCTTCTGTCGGCCCCCAGAGGCTTGCCCGCTCCACACTGCCACGGAAACCAGCCGCAGCTGAGGGGCCGCGCCACGGGGGCCGGGGCGGGGCCTACTCCTGCGCCGCCGGGAGGTGGTCGGCGGGGGCGAGGCCGTCCTGGCCGACGAGGTGGTCGACAGAGCCGAACGTGTCCGGGACGTGCAGATCGCCGAGGGCGTCCTTGCCGGCGCCCTGGGACGGGCTGATCGCGGCCACGACGAGCCCGGTGGCGAGGGAGGCGATGGCGAGCATGCTGCGTTTCTTCATGCCCGGTTCAACTGTCCGGGCGGCCAGGGGTCACGCGGATCACCGCGGTTCGCCCGTCGGGCGCGCCGCCGCGGCAGAGCGGCTCGCCCGACACAACCGAACGCACGACACCGCTCCCTGCTCCGAAATGCCCCATGGATCAAGGGATATGACGAGATACCGGACGCCCGTACCGCCCCCCTTCCAACACAGTCGGACACGTCCTACCGTAAACGCCCATCGATGACACGTACATGGCGTCATTGCCAACTTTCGCGAGTCGGAGGAACGTAACGATGCGTCACCCTCACACCCGCACCATCCCCCGAAGAGTGGTCGGGGCGCTCACCGCCGGTCTGCTGTGCGCGGCGGGCCTCGCCGTCCCCGCCGCCGCGGCGGCCCCCGCAGAGGCGCCCGTCGCGCCCGCCCCCGCCGACGGCCTGGCCCTCACGCCGCCGATGGGCTTCAACAACTGGAACTCCACGCACTGCCGCGCCGACTTCGACGAGGAGATGGTCAAGGGCATCGCCGACCTCTTCGTGACGAAGGGCCTCAAGGACGCCGGGTACCAGTACGTCAACCTCGACGACTGCTGGGCCCTGCCCAGCCGGGACGCCGACGGCGAACTGGTCCCCGACCCGGTCCGTTTCCCCGGCGGGATCAAGGCCGTCGCCGACTACGTCCACGCCAAGGGGCTCAAGCTCGGCATCTACACCAGCGCCGGCACGAAGACGTGCAACAGCGCGGGCTTCCCCGGCGCGCTCGGCCACGAGTACAGCGACGCCCGGCAGTTCGCCGACTGGGGCGTGGACTATCTCAAGTACGACAACTGCAACAACCAGGGCGTGGACGCCAGGGTCCGCTACACGACCATGCGGGACGCCCTGAGGGCGACCGGCCGGCCCATCGTCTACAGCATCTGCGAATGGGGCCAGAACAAGCCCTGGGAGTGGGCGGCGGACCTCGGCGAGCTGTGGCGGACGACCGGGGACATCAGCGACAGCTGGGGCTCGATGCTGTCGATCCTCAAGCAGAACCTGCCCCTCGCGCCGTACGCCGGTCCCGGCCGCTGGAACGACCCCGACATGCTGGAGGTCGGCAACGGCGGCATGACCGACACCGAGTACCGCTCGCACTTCTCGATGTGGTCGATCATGGCGGCGCCGCTCCTCATCGGCACCGACCTGCGCACGGCGTCCCGGGCGACCTTCGACATCCTGGACAACAAGGAGGTCATCGCCGTCGACCAGGACCCGCTGGGCAGGCAGGGCACGGTCGTCTCGTCCGAGGGCGGACGCTGGGTCGTCGCCAAGGAGATGCAGGACGGCAGCCGCGCGGTGGCCCTGTTCAACGAGTCCGGCACCGCCCAGCGCATCTCGACGACCGCGCGGGCCGCAGGTCTCCCGGACGCCCCCGGCTACACCCTGCGCGACCTGTGGCAGCACAGGAGCTACAACACCGCCGGCACCGTCTCGGCGACCGTCCCGGCCCACGGCACGGTCCTCATCCGGGTCCAGGTGGACTCCCGCTGGGCCGCGCACCCCCCGGCGGTCGAACTCGGCCTGGACGGCGGCCCGTACGTCGAGGCGGGCACCCCTGCCGCACTGACGACCTCGGTCACCGACCTCGGCCGCACCCCGGCCCGGCAGGTGTCGGTGGCGCTGACCGGCCCCGAGGGCTGGGCCGTCACCCCGACGTCGGCCACCGGGACGGCGACGCTCGCGACGGGCCGGTCGCTGCGCACCGGGTGGCGGGTGAGCGCGCCGCCCGGCACACCGGCGGGGTCCTACGCCCTGACGCTTAAGGCCCGGTACCGCGCCCCGTCGGGAACCCGTGCCGAGACCGCGCTGCCGCTGACGGCGTCCGTCGTGGTGCCGCCCCCGTCCGGGACGTCGTACCTCGGCGATCTGCCATGGCTGTCGGCCACCAACGGCTGGGGTCCCGTGGAGCGCGACACCAGCAACGGCGAGAGCGCGGCCGGCGACGGCAACCCCCTCACGCTGGGCGGCGTGGGGTACGCCAAGGGGCTCGGCGCCCACGCGGAGAGTTCCGTCGACTACTACACGGGCGGGGCCTGCGAGACGGTCACCGCGGACGTCGGCGTGGACGACGAGAAGGGCGCGAACGGCACCGTCGCCTTCGAGGTCTGGGCGGACGGCACGAAGGTCGCCGCCACCGGGGTCCTGACCAACGCGATGCCGGCCCGGCCGCTGACCGCCGACGTGACCGGTGCCCAGGTGGTCCGGCTGGTGGTCACCGACGGCGGCGACGGCATCGACTCGGACCACGCGGACTGGGCCGACGCGCGAATCGCCTGCTGAACCGGACGCCCCCGCGCGTGCCTCTTCGCCCCGGCATCAAGTTTCGCCCCGGCATCACCGTTAACTCCGGCATCAGCGTTCGCTCGGGGCATCACCGTTCGTTCCGCCAGGATCACCGTTCACCCCGGCATCACCGTTAGCCCCAGCATCACCGTTCGCTCCGCACCGGACAGAGGTGTCAGACGCCCGCCGCGGTCGCGTCCGGCCGCCTCGCCAGTGCGGCCGCGGCGGCACCCACCAGACCGGCGTCCGTGCCCATCTGCGCCGGCGTCACCGTCAGCCGCCGCACGAAGGAGAGGGTCGCGTAGTCACCGAGGGCCTTGCGCAGCGGCGCGAAGAGGATGTCGCCCGCCTTGCCCACGCCGCCGCCGATCACCGCGATGTCGATCTCCACGAGGGTCGCGGTGGCCGCGATGGCGGCGGCCAGCGCCTGCGCGGCACGCTCGAAGGAGGCCACCGCGACGGGGTCGCCGGCGCGGGCGGCCGCCGCGACCGCGGCGGCCGAGGCGTCCCCGTCGGGGCCGGGCCGCCAGCCGCCCTCCAGCGCGCGCCGGGCGATGTTGGGGCCGCTGGCGATCCGCTCGACGCAGCCACGGGAGCCGCACGGGCAGGGATCGCCGTCGAGGTCGACGCTGATGTGACCGATGTGACCCGCGTTGCCGGTGGGTCCCGGGTGCAGCTGGCCGCCGAGGACGAGGCCGCCGCCGACGCCGGTCGAGACCACCATGCACAGCGCGTTGTCATGGCCGCGGGCGGCCCCCTGCCAGTGTTCGGCGGCCGTGATCGCCACGCCGTCGCCGATCAGCTCCACGGGCAGCCCGCCGGTCGCCGCCCGCACCCGCTCGACCAGCGGGAAGTCGCGCCAGCCCGGCACGTTCACCGGGCTCACGGTGCCCGCGGAGGCGTCCACCGGCCCGGCGCTGCCGATGCCGACGGAGCGCGCACGGCGCCACAGGGGGGATCTGGCGAGTTCGCCGAGCACCTCCGTCACCGCCCGCATGACGGTCTCGCCGTCCTGCTGGGCGGGCGTCGAGCGCTGAGCGCGGACCTGGATCCGTCCGTGGCCGTCCACCAGCGCGCCGGCAATCTTGGTGCCGCCGATGTCGAGCGCAGCCACGAGGTCGGTGTGCATCAGAGTCGAATCTCCCCGTCAACCATGAGAAAGCAGAGCGAGACGCAGCCCCGTCTCGCGGTGGGGGCGCAGGCCGGTGATTGCGGTGAACAGTGTCTCCCGCATCTGACAACGTTGTCCAGGCTCTATGCTCGACGCCACATCCTCATACCGACCCATTCACCTACGCACCCCCCGTGGACGACAGGACAGGACGCAGCATCGTGCCAGAGACCACTCGCCGCGCCGACCGATTCTCCGGATCCCGCTACGGCAACCGTCCCACGATGAAGGACGTGGCGGCGCGGGCCGGTGTCGGGCTCAAGACGGTCTCCCGCGTGGTCAACGGCGAGCCGGGAGTCACCCCGGACACCGAGCGCCGCGTGCAGGAGGCCATCGACGCGCTCGGCTTCCGCCGCAACGACAGCGCACGCGTGTTGCGCAAGGGCCGGACCGCGAGCATCGGCCTGGTCCTGGAGGACCTCGCCGACCCGTTCTACGGACCGCTCAGCCGCGCCGTCGAGGAGGTGGCCCGTGCCCACGGCGCCCTGCTGATCAACGGCTCCAGCGCGGAGGACCCGGACCGCGAGCAGGAGCTGGCGCTGGCCTTGTGCGCACGGCGGGTGGACGGGCTGGTGATCATTCCCGCCGGGGACGACCACCGCTATCTGGAGCCGGAGATCAGGGCGGGCGTCGCGACGGTGTTCGTGGACCGCCCGGCCGGGAAGATCGACGCCGATGTCGTTCTGTCCGACAACTTCGGCGGCGCCCGCGACGGCGTGGCCCATCTGATCGCCCACGGCCACCGCCGGATCGGCTTCATCGGCGACATGCCCCGCATCCACACCGCGGCCGAGCGGCTGCGCGGCTACCGGGCGGCCATGGAGGACGCCGGGATACCCGTCGAGGACGGCTGGATGTCCCTGGGGGCGACCGACCCGGAGCGGGTGCGCCGGGCGGCCGAGGAGATGCTCGCCGCGTCCTCTCCCGTCACCGCGGTCTTCGCGGGCAACAACCGGGTGACAGTGACCGTGATCCGGGTGCTGGCCGAGCACACCCGGCCCGTCGCCCTGGTCGGTTTCGACGACATCGAACTCGCCGATCTGCTCCGCCCGGGTGTCACGGTCGTCGCCCAGGACTCCGCGGCCCTCGGCCGTACCGCCGCCGAGCGTCTCTTCCGGCAGTTGGACGGCAGCCTCGTCGCCCCGGACCGCGTCGAGCTGCCGACCCGGCTGATCACCCGCGGTTCGGGCGAGCTGCCGCCGTCCGGCTGAGGCCGCTGTCCGGCTGAGGCCGACGACCGGCGCCGGCCGGCCGACCGCGCACACCGGCCACCCCAGCCGGGCGCGGCGTCCCGCAGGGCGAGCGGCGGGGATGAAGGCGCCGTGAGTCAGGCGCGCCGCGGCGCGGCGAAGTGTTCCAGGTCCGGCCGGGTCAGACCGGTGAGCCGGTGCACCTCGTCGGGGTCGAGGGCACCGCAGTCCAGGCCGCGCAGCAGGTATCCGCCGAGCGCCTTGGCGGTGGCGGGCTCGTCCGTGATCTCGCCGTTGTCGCCGATGTCCCGGATGTCGCCGCCGACCCGGTCGGCGTACCGGGCCAGTCGCGCCGCCGCCTGCGCGAAGCCCTCGCGGTAGAAGGCGAACACGGCGGCGTAGCGGGTGGGGAGGTGGCCGGGGTGCATGTCCCAGCCCTGGTAGTAGGCGCGGGCCAGGGCGCGCCGGGTGAGGCCGTAGTGCAGCCGCCAGGCCGCGTGGACCTGCTCCGCCGACCCGACCGGCAGGACATTGGTGGAGCCGTCGGACACGCGGACACCGGTGCCCGCGGCGGCGACCTGCATGACCGCCTTGGCGTGGTCGGCGGCCGGATGGTCACCGGCCTGGTAGGCGGCGGAGACACCGAGGCAGGCGCTGTAGTCGAAGGTGCCGTAGTGCAGTCCGGTGGCCCGGCCCTCGGCGGCCCGGATCATCCGCGCGACGGTCGCGGTGCCGTCGGCGGCGAGGATGGCCTGGCTGGTCTCGATCTGGATCTCGAAGCCGAGCCGGCCGGGTGTGAGGCCCCACGTCTTCTCGAAGGCGTCCAGGAGCCGCACCATGGCGCTGACCTGCTCGGCGTAGGTCACCTTGGGCAGGGTGAGGACCAGTCCCCGCGGCAGCCCCCCGGCCGCCATGAGACCCGTCAGGAAGATGTCGAGGGTGCGGATGGCCCGCTCGCGCACCGCCGACTCCAGGCACTTGACGCGGATGCCCATGTACGGCGCCGCCGTGCCGTTCTCGTACGCCCCGGCGATCAGCCGGGCGGCGCGGGCGGCCGCCTGGTCCTCCTCGGCGTCCGGGCGCGGTCCGTAGCCGTCCTCGAAGTCGACCCGCAGGTCCTCCACGGGCTCGCGCTCCAGCTTGGCGCGCACCCGGTCGTGCACGGGTCCGGCGAGTTCGTCGCCGAGGCCGAGGACGGCGGCGAAGGATGCCGCGTCGGGGGCGTGTTCGTCGAGCGCCGCGAGGGCCCGGTCGCCCCAGGAGCGGAGGGTGTCCGCGGCGAACGCGTCGCCGGGGACGTAGACCGTGTGGACGGGCTGCCGGGTGCCGGGGTCGCCCAGGTAGCGGCGCGCCAACTCGGCGTCGACCGCGGCGAGGGAGGCGCCGATCTCCTCGATGACGGCACCCGCGAGGCTCGTCGCCGGCTTCTCCTGCTGGCCCTGGCCCATCCGCACCCTCCGTCTTCCGCCCTACGGAGTCTTCCGCCCTACGGAGCCTTCCGCCCTACGGAATCAACAATCCGTTGAACGAAGTTATCCGGGGGCCTTCCTGATGGTCAACAGCATGCCCGCGGACGGCCACGTGACCATATCGCCATGTTCACGCCCACCCCGTAGGGCGGTATCACGCGTCCGTAGCACCGATTCGTCCGGCCGTTCCCACCGAAGGAGCCCCCGTGCCGAACCACAGCCGAGTCACGCGCCGCCTGGGTCTCAAGGCCGCCCTGTCCGCGGCGGTGACCGTGCCCCTCTCCAGTACAGCACTGTCCGTACCCGCCGCCTCGGCGGAGCCGGAGCCGGACCGCCGGCTGGAGGTCATGTCCTTCAACCTGCGCTTCGCGAGCGCCACCGAGCCGAACAGCTGGACCGCCCGCAGGCCGGTCATGCGCCGCCTGCTGCGCCGCGAGGCCCCGCACGTCATCGGCACACAGGAGGGTCTCTTCCCGCAACTGCTGGACATCGACGCCGATCTCGGGCCGCGCTACGACTGGATCGGCACCGGCCGCCTGCACGGCAGCCGCGACGAGTCCATGGCGGTCTTCTACGACGCCCAGCGCCTCACCCCGGTCGAGTACGACCACTTCTGGCTCTCCGACACCCCGGACGTGATCGGCTCGAACACCTGGGGCGCGGCCTTCGCCCGGATGGTCACCTGGGTCCGCTTCCGGGACCGGCGCTCCGGGGGCCGGGAGTTCTACGTCCTCAACACGCACTTCGACCATGCGAGTCAGTACGCGCGCGAGCGGTCCGCCGCCCTGATCGCCGGGCGCGTCCACGGGTTCGACCGCTCGCTGCCGCTCGTGGTGACCGGTGACTTCAACGTGGCCGCCCACAAGAACACGGTCTACGACACGCTGCTTAACGCGGGGCTGGTCGACACGTGGGACACGGCGGGCGAGCGCGGCCCGCTGTACGCCACCTTCCACGGCTACCGGCCGCTGACGCCGGACGGCGACCGCATCGACTGGGTCCTGGCCACACCGGGGGTCACCACCCGGCGGGCGTCGGTCAACACGTTCTCGGCGGACGGCCAGTTCCCGAGCGACCATCTGCCGGTGCAGGCGTCCCTGACCCTGGGGTGACGGCCCGGAGACGAACCGAGGCCCCCGCGACCGGCGTTCAGCTCCAGCGGTCGCGGGGGCCTCGTACGGCCCGCGGGGATCAGCCCTTGCGGGTGTTGATCTCCTCGGTGAGTTGCGGGACTACGTCGAAGAGGTCGCCGACGACGCCGTAGTCGACCAGGTCGAAGATCGGGGCCTCCGGGTCCTTGTTGATCGCCACGATCGTCTTCGAGGTCTGCATGCCCGCACGGTGCTGGATCGCACCCGAGATACCCGACGCGATGTACAACTGCGGCGACACCGACTTGCCCGTCTGCCCGACCTGGTTGGTGTGCGGATACCAGCCCGCGTCCACCGCCGCGCGCGAGGCGCCCACCGCCGCGCCGAGCGAGTCCGCCAGCGCCTCGATCACCGCGAAGTTCTCCGCGCCATTGACACCACGCCCGCCGGACACCACGATCGCGGCCTCGGTCAGCTCCGGACGCCCCGTCGACTCACGCGCCGTACGACCGGTGACCTTCGTACCGGTCGCCTGCTCGGAGAAGGACACCTCCAGCGCCTCCACCGCGCCCGCGGCCGGGGCGGCCTCCACCGCCGCGCTGTTCGGCTTGACCGTGATGACCGGAGTGCCCCTGGAGACACGGGACTTGGTCGTGAAGGACGCCGCGAACACCGACTGCGTGGCCACCGGGCCCTGGTCGCCGGCCTCCAGATCGACGGCGTCGGTGATGACGCCCGAACCGATACGCAGCGCCAGCCGGGCCGCGATCTCCTTGCCCTCCGTGGAGGACGGAACCAGCACCGCGGCCGGGGACACGGCCTCATAAGCGGCCTGCAGGGCGTCCACCTTGGGCACGACCAGATAGTCGGCATACTCGGACGCCTCGTGCGTGAGGACCCGCACCGCGCCGTGCTCGGCCAGCGCCGGCGCGGTGCCCGCGGCACCGGCGCCGAGCGCGACCGCGACCGGCTCACCGATCCGGCGGGCCAGAGTCAACAGCTCCAGGGTGGGCTTGCGGACGGCACCGTCCACATGGTCGACATAGACGAGGACTTCAGCCATGGGATTGCTCTCCTGCGTACGGAAGTTGAAGGGGGCGGTCGGCGGATGCGGGCTCAGATGAACTTCTGGCCCGCGAGGAACTCGGCGAGCTGCTTGCCGCCCTCGCCCTCGTCCTTGACGATCGTGCCCGCGGTGCGGGCCGGACGCTCGGCCGCGGAGTCGACCGCCGTCCAGGCACCCGCCAGTCCGACCTCCTCGGCGTCGATCTCCAGGTCGGACAGGTCCCAGGACTCGACCGGCTTCTTCTTCGCGGCCATGATCCCCTTGAAGGAGGGGTAACGGGCCTCACCCGACTGGTCGGTGACCGACACGACCGCCGGAAGCCGGGCCTCCAACTGCTCGGAGGCGGTGTCCCCGTCGCGGCGGCCCTTGACCGAGCCCCCCTCGACCGAGACCTCCGACAGCAGGGTCACCTGAGGAACACCCAGGCGCTCCGCCAGCAGCGCCGGAACGATCCCGCCCGTGCCGTCGGTCGAGGCCATACCGGAGATCACCAGGTCATAGCCCGCCTTCTCGATCGCCTTCGCCAGCACCAGCGAGGTACCGATGGCGTCGGTGCCGTGCAGATCGTCGTCCTCGACATGGACCGCCTTGTCCGCACCCATCGACAGCGCCTTGCGCAGCGCGTCCTTGGCGTCCTCGGGCCCCACCGTCAAAACGGTGACCTCGACGTCGTCGTCGGAGTTCTCGGAGATCTGCAACGCCTGCTCGACCGCGTACTCGTCCAACTCGGAGAGCAGACCGTCCACGTCGTCCCGGTCGACGGTCAGGTCATCGGCGAAGTGCCGGTCGCCCGTGGCGTCAGGCACGTACTTCACAGTGACAACGATCCTCAAGCTCACGCCGGCTCTCCTACTGCCTCGTCTGTTCTGGGCTGCCTCTTGCAGGCAGCATAGGCGCCTGAAGCGGCCGATCCCGGTCGGGGCGTCCGCACACCCCGAACCAGATATTACTCATCAGTACACTCAGTTCTTTCCCACTGAGCAAGCGCTTTGAACTGTGACCTTCGCAACGCAGCGTAACCGGACCCCGACGGCTTTGCCCAAGCAGCGCAGAGCGCTCAGTCCCGGAGCGCGTTGAAGCCGCCCTGGTGGTACAGGAGGGGACGGCCGGCCCCGGCGGCGTCGCCCAGCTCGACCTGCGCGAGCACGATGCGGTGATCACCGGCGGGCACCCGCCCCACGACCCGGCAGACGAGCCAGGCGAGCACTCCGCCGAGCACCGGCACACCCTCGGGACCCTCACGCCAGGCGGTGGACGGCCCGAACCGGTCGGCGCCGCTGCGGGCGAAGGTCGCGGCCAGCTCGTGCTGGTGCTCACCGAGTATGTGGACGCCGACGTGGCCGGTCTCGGATATCGCCGGCCAGCTGGAGGCACCGGTGCCGATGCCGAAGGAGAGCAGCGGGGGCTCGGCCGACACGGAGGTGAGAGAGGTGGCGGTGAAACCGACCGGACCGAGGGCGCCACGGGCGGTGATGACCGCGACCCCCGCGGCATGCCGCCGGAAGGCGGAGCGCAGCAGTTCGGGGGAGGCGAGCCGGGCAGTGCCGAGGTCGGGCGTGGCCGTCATGGAGTTGTCCTTCTCGGGGAGGGGACGAGCGGGTCGGTGGCTGTTCAACAGCCCGGACAGCGCGCGCTCGCGGTGCGCGCGAGGTCGACGTGCGCGCGCCCGAAGAGAAGGAGTTCCGTGCCCATGCGGTCACATTGACGACGGATGGTACGCACCGTCAAGAACGTTCCTGTGCATGGGAGATGTCTCACCCTCACCGGCACGGCCGTCACACCGCCTCTCCCAGCGCCGCGATGACATCGGCCTTGCGCGGCTGCCCGGCGGCCCGCCGCACCACATGGCCGTCCGCGTCGAGGACGAGCACGGTGGGGGTCTTGAGGATGCCGAGTTCCCGTACGAGGTCCAGGCGGGACTCCGCGTCGATCTCCAGGTGGGCCACCCCGGGAACCATGTCGGCCACCTCGCCGAGAATGCGCCGGGTCGCCCGGCAGGGAGCGCAGAAGGCGCTGGAGAACTGCACGAGCGTCGCCCGCTCTCCGAATTCGCCGCCCAGTTCGGCCGCCCCGAGCCGCTTCCCCTCGTCCCGTCCGCGCACCTGCACCCTCCCGCTCCGCCGCCTGTGCAGCACTCCGTAGAGGCTCGCCGCCGCGAGGACCGCCACGCACACCATCACTCCGGTCATCTCTTTGGCAGCGTTCACGAGACTGCAAAGATTCCCGCCTCCCGTACCTGTTTGCGCTGCGGAATGCTTGATCCATGGACATCGACGTGAGGGGGCCGCGCTTCGGGGCGGCCGTGACGACGGTTGTGCTGGCCGTGGTGCTGATCACCGGGAGCGGCTGGCTGTCGGCCTGGCAGACGCTGGCGTTCGCGCTGGGCGCGGCGGGCGGGGTGAGCCGGTCGCCGTACGGCTGGCTGTTCCGCCGGGCCGTCCGCCCGCGGATCGGGCCGCCGACCGCGTTCGAGGCGCCCGAACCGCCGCGGTTCGCCCAGGCGGTGGGGCTCGTCTTCGCCGGTCTCGGCCTCGTCGGGTACACGCTGGGCCCCGCCTGGCTGGGGCTCCTGGCTACCGGCGCGGCGCTCGCCGCCGCCTTCCTGAACGCGGCGTTCGGCTACTGCCTCGGGTGCGAGCTGTTTCTGCTCCTACGGCGCATCGGCGTACGCGCGGAGCGCAGGGGGGCGTGAAAGGCCGAGGTGACCGCTCCGCCGACGTGACGAGAATCTCGCCGCGTCGGGGCACCAGGGCTGGCTCCCCGTCCGTTCTTCGGGCACGATCTGCGAGACGCCGTAAACCTACGGCCGCGTAACTTGTCCGCCGGGAGCGCCTTTCCCCGGCAGAGCAGGAAGGGTTCGTCCCACCCATGGCAGAGCTGGTCTACCGTCCCGTCATCGGTTGCGCCAAGACGCTGTTCAAGGTCTGGGACCTCAAGATCGACTGCAAGGGTTCGGAGAACATCCCGCGCTCGGGCGGCGCCGTGCTGGTGAGCAATCACATCAGCTATCTGGACTTCGTCTTCAACGGGCTGGCGGCCCTGCCGCAGAAGCGGCTCGTGCGCTTCATGGCGAAGGAGTCCGTCTTCCGGCACAAGATCTCCGGACCGCTGATGCGCGGGATGAAGCACATCCCGGTGGACCGCGGGCAGGGCGAGGCGGCCTACGCGCACGCGCTGGACTCCCTCCGGTCCGGCGAGGTCGTCGGGGTGTTCCCGGAGGCCACGATCTCGCAGTCCTTCACGCTGAAGAGCTTCAAGTCGGGCGCCGCGCGTCTCGCCCAGGAGGCGGGCGTCCCGCTGGTCCCGATGGCCGTGTGGGGCACCCAGCGACTGTGGACCAAGGGCCACCCGCGCAACTTCAGGCGCAGCCACCTGCCGGTCACCATCCGGGTCGGCGAGCGGATCGAGGCGCCCCGCGACCAGTACGCGGGTGCGATCACGCGTCGGCTGCGCGAGCGGGTCCAGGATCTGCTGGAGGCCGCTCAGCGCGCCTACCCGGGGCGCCCGAAGGGCGCCGACGACCACTGGTGGCTGCCGCCCCACCTGGGCGGCACGGCCCCCACCCAGGAACAACTACGCACCGCCGAGGCCCACTGACCCCCGGCCACCAGCGCCCCAAAGGGGCGCGGGGAACTGCGCGACCAGCCACGACAACCCCGCACCCGGCCGACGGCAGACCGCGGCACTCCCAGCGAAGCGCTCAGCGGACAGGTCGGGCGTGTTCTGGATCAGGTCCATGCCCGCAGAGCATAGGAATGCGATCACCCGAGAGTCAATGACTTTTCAGGTGACCGCATATTTATGTATGAAGCAAGCCATGCCCCTGGCCGCTCTACTGGTGGGCCATCTCCTCCTTGAGCGCCGCCACGAACGCGTCCACGTCCTCCTCGGTGGTGTCGAAGGCGCACATCCAGCGCACGACACCCTCCGCCTCGTCCCAGAAGTAGAACCGGAACCGCTTCTGCAGCCGCTCGCCCACCTGGTGCGGCAGCCGGGCGAAGACACCGTTGGCCTGCACCGGATGGCAGATCTCCACCCCGTGCACCGCGCGCACGCCCTCGGCGAGCCGCTGTGCCATCTCGTTGGCGTGCCGCGCGTTGCGCAGCCACAGGTCCTTGGCGAACAGCGCCTCCAACTGCACCGAGACAAAACGCATCTTGGAGGCGAGTTGCATGGACATCTTGCGCACGTGCTTCATGCGGCGTACCGCGTCCTGGTTGATGACGACGACCGCCTCGCCGAACACGGCACCGTTCTTCGTCCCGCCCAGGGAGAGGATGTCGACGCCGGCGGCATTGGTCAGGGTCCGCATGGGCACGTCCAAAGACGCCGCCGCGTTGGCCAGCCGGGAGCCGTCCAGGTGCACCGTCATGCCGTGCGCGTGGGCGTGCTCGCAGATCGCGCGGATCTCGCCGGGCGTGTAGACGGTGCCCAGCTCCGTGCTCTGGGTGATGGAGACGGCCTGCGGCATCGCCCGGTGCTCGTCCTCCCAGCCGTACGCCTGCCGGTCGATCAGCTCCGGAGTGAGCTTGCCGTCCGGCGTGGGCACGGTGAGCAGCTTCAGTCCCGCCATCCGCTCGGGGGCGCCGCCCTCGTCGACGTTGATGTGCGCGCTCTCGGCGCAGATCACCGCGCCCCAGCGGTCGGTGACCGCCTGGAGCGCGACGACGTTCGCGCCGGTGCCGTTGAAGACCGGGAACGCCTCCGCCGTGGCCCCGAAGTGGCTGCGGACGATCCGCTGGAGGTTCTCGGTGTAGGCGTCCTCGCCGTAGGCGACCTGGTGACCGCCGTTGGCCAGCGCCAGGGCCGCGAGCACCTCGGGATGCGCCCCGGCGTAGTTGTCACTGGCGAAACCGCGGACCTGCGGGTCGTGATGGCGACGGGCGTCGGTCCTCGGAGGGTTCACGGCTTCTCGGTCAGCCACAGACGGTGTCCGTTCACTTCGGCGGCGGGCTTCCGCCAGATCTCGGCGATGGCCTCGGCCAGGTCCCCGACGTCCGTGAAGCCCGCGAACTTCGCGTTGGGGCGTTCGGCGCGCATCGCCTCGTGCACCAGTGCCTTCACCACCAGGATGACAGCCGCCGACGTCGGTCCTTCGGCGCCCCCGGCCTTGCGGAAGTAGTCGGCCATGGCCAGCGTCCAGGCCTCGGCGGCGGCTTTGGCGGCGGCGTAGGCCGCGTTGCCCGCGGTGGGCCTGCTGGCACCGGCGGCGCTGATCAGCACGTACCGGCCGCGCTCGCTGCGCTGAAGCGCCTCGTGGAAGGCGAGCGAGGTGTGCTGCACGGTGCGGATGAGCAGCAGTTCGAGGAAGTCCCAGTCGTCGAGGCTGGTCTTGGTGAAGGTCTCGCTGCCGCGCCAGCCGCCGACGAGGTGCACGAGTCCGTCGACCCGGCCGAAGTCCTTCTCGATGTGGGTGGCCCAGTCGCGGGTGGACTGCAGGTCGAGCAGGTCCACCGTGTCGCCGGTGACCCTGGCGCCGCCGGAGGCGTAGCGGGCCGCGTCCACGGCCTCCGAAAGCCGCTCCGGGTCGTTGTCCGCTCCGACGACCGTCGCCCCCGCCTCGGCGAGCCTGCGCAGCGCCGCCCGGCCGGCGGGTCCGCCCGCACCCGCCACCGCGATGACCGCGCCGCTCAGTTCCCCGTTCCCGTTCCCCATCTTCGCCTCCTGAGCCTGCCGGCCCTGCCGGGCCTCTTCGGTACGGGCCTCTACGGTACGGTCGCTCACGCGGCGACCCGCTCGGCGCCGTCCCCCGTGATGCCCCGGGTCGAGGCGATCACGTTCTTCAGCTTCTTGGACAACGCCTCATAGAACATGCTCAGCGGAAACTCGTCCGGAAGCACGTCGTCCACGAGTTTGCGCGGCGGCAGGGTCAGATCGAGGGCGTCCGGGCCCTTGGCCCACTTGGAGCCCGGGTGCGGGGCGAGATAGGCGGAGACGAGTTCGTAGCCGGCGAACCAGTGGACCAGCTTGGGGCGGTCGATGCCGTCGCGGTAGAGCTTCTCGATCTCGGCGCACAGCTGGTTGGTGACCTGCGGGGCGCGCTCCCAGTCGATGGAGAGTTTGTTGTCGGTCCAGCGGACGACGTCGTGGCGGTGCAGGTACGCGAAGAGGAGCTGACCGCCAAGGCCGTCGTAGTTGCGCGCGCGCTCGCCGGTGACCGGGAAGCGGAACATGCGGTCGAAGAGCACCGCGTACTGCACGTCCCGGGCCTGCGCCACGCCGTCGGCCGTGAGCTTCACGGCCTCCTTGAAGGCAGTGAGGTCGCAGCGCAGCTCTTCGAGGCCGTACATCCAGAACGGCTGCCGCTGCTTGATCATGAACGGGTCGAACGGCAGGTCACCGTGGCTGTGGGTGCGGTCGTGCACCATGTCCCACAGCACGAAGGCCTCCTCGCAGCGCTTTTGGTCGTGCACCATCGCGGCGATGTCCTCGGGCAGCTCAAGGCCCAGCAGGTCGACGGCCGCCGCGGTCACGCGGCGGAAGCGGGCGGCCTCGCGGTCACAGAAGATGCCGCCCCAGGAGAACCGTTCCGGCGCCTCGCGCACGGCGATGGTCTCCGGGAAGAGGACGGCCGAGTTGGTGTCGTAGCCCGCCGTGAAGTCCTCGAAGGTGATGCCGCAGAACAGCGGGTTGTCGTAGCGGGTGCGCTCCAGTTCGGCCAGCCAGCCGGGCCAGACCATGCGCAGCACGACCGCCTCCAGGTTGCGGTCGGGGTTGCCGTTCTGCGTGTACATCGGGAAGACGACCAGGTGCTGGAGGCCGTCGGCGCGCTGTGCGGCGGGCTGGAAGGCCAGCAGCGAGTCGAGGAAGTCGGGCACCCGGAAGCCGTCGTCGGCCCAGCGGCGCAGGTCCTGGACGAGCGCCCGGTGGTAGGCGGCGTCGTGCGGCACCAGCGGGGACAACCGCTCGACGGCGCCGATGACGCCGCGCACGGCCGCCACGGCGTCGGCCGGGTCCGGGGCGCCCTCCGCGTCGAAGTCGATCGACCCGTCCTTGGACTGCCAGGGCCGGATCCGTTCCACGGCATCCTTGAGCACGGGCCACGCCGGGTGCTCGATCACCCTGGACGCCGCAGAAACCTGCTCCCCCGCACCCGCCTGCACAAGAATTTCCGTCATGTCCCAACCTCCACGGGAGAACCTCGCGTAAGGACACCGTATGCATTCGGGGTTTCTCCTAGCAAGAGGACCATCAGGAAATTATCCTGCGACACCGCCTCGCAACCGCTATTTTTCCTGCGTTCAATCGTGACGACCCTCACTTCCGTCTCGGGCAACGGTTCCGCACACGGCCGGCGGCGGGGCAGCGGCGCGGGAAAGGCGCGGACGCGCGGGGCAGGGATCCGGCTGGTCAACCGTGTGGTGGACTCGCCCACGCCAGAGTGACGGCCACCCGGGGGTACAGGCCGAGAACCGCGCCGCCCGTCACCCCGATCCCCCGTGTACGCGCGGGTTCAACGGCAGACCCGGCGGTTAGGCTGCGATTCCGCCGCGTGGACAACGACGTCCGTCCGGTCCGCGCGTGTGCCGAGCCGCCGTCGACGGAAAGCGAGTCGAACCTTGAACCTCCTTACCATCGGTCACCGCGGAGTCATGGGTGTCGAGCCCGAGAACACCCTCCGTTCCTTCGTCGCCGCCCAGCAGGCCGGCCTCGACGCCATCGAACTCGATCTGCACCTGAGCAAGGACGGTGCCCTCGTCGTCATGCACGACGCGGAGGTGGACCGCACGACCGACGGCACCGGCCCGATCGCCGAGAAGACCCTCGCCGAGCTGCGCACGCTCGATGCGGGCCGGGGCGAGCGCGTCCCGGTGTTCGAGGAGGTCCTGGACGCCGTGAAGGCGCCCCTGCAGGCCGAGATCAAGGACGTGGCGGCGGCCCGCGCGCTGGCCGACGTGATGCTCCGGCGGGACCTGGCCCGCCGGGTGGAGGTCTCCTCGTTCCACGACGAGGCGATCACCGAGATCGCACGGCTGGTGCCGGGCGTGCGCACCGCGCTCATCGCCGGCCGCTACGGCACGGACGTCGTGGCACGCGCCGTCGGCGCCGGCGCCGCGACGGTCTGCCTCGACATCCGGCGGCTCACCCTGGAAGTCGTGGAACACGCCCGCGAGGCGAACCTCAGGATCATCGGCTGGGTGGTCAACACCCAGGAACACCTGCGGCTGGTGCGGGCCCTGGAACTGGACGGCGCGACGACGGACTACCCGCAGATCAAGCGCACCGGCCGGTTCACAGCGTGAGCGTCAGTCGAGTTCCTTGACCAGCAGCTCGAACCGCAGGTCGTCGCGGCGCGGGATGCCGAAGCGCTCGTCGCCGTACGGGAACGGCGTCATCCGTCCCGTACGGCGGTAGCCGCGGCGCTCGTACCAGGCGATGAGGTCCTCGCGCACGGAGATCACCGTCATATGCATCTCCGTGACGGCCCAGGTCTCGCGGGCCTGCCGCTCCGCCTCCGCGAGGACCAGTTTGCCGAGCCCCGTTCCCTGCCGGCTGGGGCTGACGGCGAACATCCCGAAGTAGGCGTGGTCGCCGCGGTGTTCGAGCTGGCAGCAGGCGACCGGGCGGCCCTCGCGCCACACCGTCAGCAGCCTGCTGTCGGGCGACTTGATCACGTCAAGCACGCCCTCGGGGTCGGTGCGCCGGCCCTCCAGGATGTCCGCCTCGGTGGTCCACCCGGCCCGGCTGGCCTCGCCGCGGTACGCCGATTCGATCAGCGCGACCAGTACGTCGACATCGGCGTCGGTGGCGTCGCGGAAGGTGAGTCCGGTGGCGGCGGTGTCCATGGGCAGGGGTCTCCGATCTGGGACGCGGCTCGGCTCGGACGAGAGTAACCCCGCCACGAGGCCCCGTCGTCGGCCCCCCATCGGCTCCCCGTCGTCCGCCCGGGGCGGTCCCTGTGGCGTCCGGCCCACAGTGCCGGTGGGCCGGTGGGCCGGATCCGGGCCCGGAGTCCGGCATCGGCGCGGCCTGCGGACCGGCCTGGCCCGGTCGCCATCGCCGTCGCCGCGCCCTCCCCGACGGGTCTCGCCGGCTCCGCTCGAAGAGCGGAGGGCGTGCGTCGCGTCGCGGGCGGGATGCCGGCGGCAGGGCCTAGGGTGCGGGCGCATGGTGCATGTACTGAGCAGTCGGACGCTTCTGCGGCCCACCGACCCCGAGCGTTCCCGGGTCTTCTACGGCGAGCAACTGGCGCTCGCCGTCTACCGCGAGTTCGGCACGGGTCCGGAGCGCGGGACGGTCTACTTCCTCGGCGGCGGCTTCCTGGAGGTGTCCGGGCGGTCCGACACCCCGCCGTCCCCGGCGCTGCAGCTGTGGCTCCAGGTCGAGGACGCGGCGGCGGCGCACGCGGAGCTGCGCGCGAAGGGCGTGGAGATCGTCCGCCCGCCGGTGCGGGAGCCCTGGGGCCTGATCGAGACGTGGATCGCCGACCCGGACGGCATCCGCATCGTGCTGGTCCAGGTACCGGCGGACCATCCCCTGCGGTACCGGCCGGGGATCTAGCAGGTCCGGTCTGCCGCCTGCCGTCGGCCGGCCCGGCACACGTGCTCGGGCCCGTCCCGGCCCCGAGAAAGCAGCGGTGAGCGGGGGTTCAGGCGCGCAGGGCGCCCATTCGGCCCTCCAGCCGGCTCAGCAACTCGGCGAGCAGTCCGGCCAGTTCGCCCTGGCCCTCGGGGGCGAGGACGGACAGGACGGCCGTCTCGTAGGCGAGCTGTTCGGGCAGGATGCCGTCGACCAGGGCCCGTCCGGAGTCGGTGAGGCGGACATGGGCGACGCGGCGGTCGCGGGTGTCGCCGCGCCGCTCGACCAGGCCGCGTTCGGTCAGCTGCTTGAGGCGTTTGGTGACGGCGGCGCCCGAGGAGAAGGTCTCCCGGGCCAGTTCGCTCGGGGTCAGCTCGTGCCCGGTGCGGCGCAGCGCGCCGAGCAGGTCGAACTCGGGGCGGCTGAGGCCGGCCCGGCGCAGTGGCGCGTCCTCGGCCTGCTGGAGCAGGGCGGCGCAGCGGTTGATGCGCCCGATCACCTCCATGGGGCCGGTGTCCAGGTCGGGATGGACGGTCCGCCACTGCCGGACGACCGCGGCGACCGTGTCGCCGCCCGCCGCGTCCCTGCCGCCCGCCGTGTCGTACCCGGCCGCGGGTCGTCCGTTGGTCGCCGTCATGGCCGTCCGTCCTCCGTTGTCGCTGTCGTCCGGGTCCGCGGCACCGCACCCGGCTGCCCGGTCGGCTGCTCGGCGCTCGGGCCGGCCCCGGCGTGCGGCCCCTGGTGCCGTACCGTCGCGGCGAGCGTACGGTGTCCGGACTGCTCGGCGAGCACGACCCGCTCCTGAGGCAGGGCCCGCTGCCACCACTCGCCGGACGCAGCGTCCACCGTGGCCCGCAGGTCGGCGAGGGCACCGGCGAGCGCACGCCGGGCGGTCTCCAGGTCGCGGGGCGCGGGCCGCGGCTCGGCGAGCAGCCTCGCGGCGCGTTCCCGGGCCCGCTCGACGGCCGTCAGCGCGTGCTCGATGCGGTCGCCGGCGCGGCGGTTGGTGACGACGACGGCCGCCGCGAATCCGACCAGGGCGCCGACGAGGGTGTCCAGCACCCGGTCGGTGATCAGCTCCGTGGAGTCCTGTGTCCGGGCGAACTCGGTGATGAGCAGCGCCATCGGAGTGACGCATACGCTGCCGAGCCAGTAGTTGCGGCCCATCAGGGCCTCGGCACCGAAGGTGCAGGCGAGGCAGCACAGCACCAGGGCCAGCGGGTGCAGGTGCGCGACGGGCACGACCGCGGCGAAGACCAGGACACCGACGAGGTTGCCGACGACGCGTTGGACGCCGCGCCGCCAGGTGAGGACGACGTTGGCCTGGTAGAGGGAGGCCGCGGTGACCAGGGCCCAGTAGGGGCGGCCGACACCGAGGGCGAGGGAGGCGTACCCCGCGAGGGCGCAGCCGAGGGCGGTACGGACGGCGAGTGGGGCGAGTGGGGCGAGCCTGAGCCGCAGCGGGCGGCGCGGGGCGGCGCTCTCGGCGGCCACGCCGAGCAGTTCCTCTTCGGCCGCCGCCGGGAGGCCGGCCCGCGGCACCCGTCCGGTGCCGCGCAGGGCGCGGGCCCAGGCGCGCAACTGGTCCGGGTCCGCGTCCGCGGGTGCGGCGAGCGCGACCTCGGCGCGGACGACGAGGCGTTCCAGAGCGCGCCGGGTGCGGTCGGCGCTGGCCCCAGTGGACAGCAGCGACTGCCAGGCGCTCTGCACGGCGGCGGCCGTCGCCGCCCTGGCCGCCGTATGGCCGTCGCCGGTGCCGCGGGTGGCGGCGTAGCCGGCGGCGGTGTGCAGGGCGTGGGCGGTGGCGCGCCGCTCGGGGCCGTGCGGGCGCAGCAGTCCGGGTGCCATGCCGACCAGCCAGGCCAGGGCGCCCGCGGCCAGGGCCAGACCGACGTGGCCGGGGACCTGGCCGAGGGTCTGCGGGGTGAACAGCGCGGCGGAGCTGATGAAGGTCAGGATCACGTTCCCCGGCGGGCCGATGCGGGCGGCGTCGCAGAGCGTCTTCTGTACGGCGGCCATCAGCGCGCCGACGGTGACCAGGACCACGGGGTCGGTGGTCAGGGAGGCGGCGACGAGGGCGAACGCGAGGCCGCCGGTCATGCCGAGCACCAGCCAGGCCAGGACCCGGGCGCGGGCGGCGTAGGGGCGGTTGTGGGCGTAGAGCGCGCACAGGGACCCGGCCATTGTGTACATGGCCAGGTCGAGGCGGCCGAGCGCGAGCAGGGTCAGGTTCGGCGGGCCGGCCGCGGCGACCGCGCTCAGCGCGGGCTTGAACCAGATGTCGGACGGCCGGCCGAGGCGCAGCACCCCGGCGAGGGGAAGTCGGGTCGCACTGCTCATTCCGCTAACTTAGCATGTATTTTACCTGTAAAGCACATGCCGGCCCGCGCAACCGTCCTGTCTCAGCTGCTGTGCTCTGCCGAATGCTCCCCGTGTACGCCTTTGCGCTTGCGTGCGCGCCTCGTGCCCGGGGCATCGCACCCTCGACGGCGCGGCGAGCGCCGGGCGGGGACCGGGAACGGGGAGGCGCGTGTGCACGGACCGGCTTCACCGGGCTGGCTGCTGGTCGCGCTGTGCGCGCTCACCGGCGGCTACTGCCTGCTGCGGATGCGCAGCGCCGTGCCGGAACAGCGGCGCTCGGCGGGCGGCGAGGCGCTCATGGGCTTCGGCATGGCGGCGATGGCCGTGCCCGCCACGGTGTTCACCCCTCCGTCGTGGGCGTGGCCCGGGTACGCGGCCGTGTTCGGCGCGGCCGGGCTGCGCGCCCTGTGGGCGGCGCGCAGCAGGCCGCACCATCTGCACCATGCCGTGGGCGCCGCCGCGATGGTCTACATGGCGGCCGTGATGGCCACCGCCCCAGGCTCCGCCCACCACGCGCACGGCGGCGGGGTCTCCCTGGTGACCGGGCCACTGCTCCTCTACTTCACCGGCTATGCGCTGCTGTCGGGCGTGCGCCTGGTCCCGGTCGCCGCGGCGGCGGGCGGCGGCGCCGGCTGGGGCGACCGTCCGGAACTGGCGCTGGCCTGCCGGTTGTCGATGGCCATCGGCATGATGGCGATGCTGATGACGCTCTGACCGGAACCCCCCGAGCGCGCCCCGACGCCCGGCGCAAACGTTGCCTGCGTCACTTTGCGGCGACGGACCGTACCCCTGAGCGGTCCGCCGCTCATAGGGTACTGACCATGATGGTCCCCGCGGCACTGCTGCTGCTCGGCGCGCTGACCGCCGTCGTCGCCCCCCGGCTGCTCGCGCGGGCCGACTGGCCGGACCGGGAACCGGTGGTCGCCCTGTGGGTGTGGCAGTGCGTCGTGGCGGCCGTCCTGCTGTGCTGCGCCCTGTCGATGACGCTGAGCGCGGCCGCCGCCTGGCAGGCCGTCCGCGGGCATGTCTTCGCCCCGGCGCCGCGCGCGGTCGTCGACGCCTACGCCCTCGGCACGGCCGGCTCCTGGGCGGCGGCGACCGCGCTGGCGCTGGCCGGAGCGGGCCTGTGGAGCGGCGCGATGCTGGTCCGCGAGGTGCTGCGGGCCCGGGCGAGGCGCCGCCGACGACGAGCCGAACTCCTCGTGCGCTCCCCGCTGTTGCCCGGCGAGGAACCGGTGGGCGGCCGGCTCGTCGTGCTGGAGGGCGAGCGGCCCGACGCCTGGTGGCTGCCCGGCGCGGCACCGCAACTCGTCGTCACCACGGCCGCGTTGCGCCGACTGAAGGGGCGGCAGCTGGATGCCGTGCTCGCGCACGAGCAGGGCCACGCCACGGCCCGGCACGACTGGCTGCTGCACTGCTCGGGCGCGCTCGCGGGCGGTTTCCCGCAGGTGCCGGTGTTCGCCGCATTCCGCGACGAGATGCACCGGTTGGTCGAACTGGCCGCCGACGACATGGCGTCGCGTCGCTTCGGCCGGCTCACCACCGCGCTGGCCCTCGTCGAACTCAACGAGGACCGCGGGGTGTTCGGCCCCGGCCCCGCTGCGCAGGCCCATGTCCCGCAGCGTGTGCACCGGCTGCTTTCGCCCCCGGACCGGCTGACCGCGATGCGCCGGCTGCGCCTGACGGCCGCGGCGGCGCTGGTGCCGGTGATCCCGGTGCTGGTGACACTGGTGCCGGGGCTGCGGGCGCTCGGCTGACCCGGTCCGCCCGCCCGCGCCCCGCGTCCGCGAAGATCACCCCATGCGTCGAACCCCCACGGACTCCCCGCCCCGTCCCGCGGACCACCGCACCGCGGCCCGCACGGCCCGCGTCGCCCTCGCCCTGGCGGCCTGCTCCGCCGTGCTGCTCGCCCTGGTCGCGGCCGAGTGGCGTCCCCTGGTCACGCTGGATGGCGACATCGCCCGCACCACGCACCGCTGGGCCGTCACGGAGCACGGCCTCACCCGTGTCTCGCGGATCCTGACGGACTGGGTCTGGGACCCGCTGACCATGCGGCTGGTGTGCGCGGCGGCGGCCGGGTGGCTGGTGTGGCGCCACCGGGCCTGGTGGACCGCCCTGTGGCTGGTGCTGGCCTGCGCGCTGGGTACGGCGCTCCAGCAGTCCCTGAAGGCCGCCGTGGGCCGCCCCCGGCCCGTCTGGCCGGACCCCGTGGACTCGGCGCACTACGCGGCCTTCCCTTCCGGGCACGCCATGACCGCCACGGTGGTCTGCGGGCTGCTGCTGTGGCTGCTGCGCCACCTGGGCGCGGGGCGGATCCTGTGGCGCACGGCCGTCGCCGTGACCGTGGTCTGGGTGCTCGGTGCCGGGCTGACCCGGGTGTGGCTCGGCGTGCACTGGCCCTCGGACGTGCTGGGCGGCTGGCTGCTCGGCGCGCTCGTCGTGTCGCTGGCGGCGCTGGTGTACACGAGGGGCCTGGAGCGGGCCGGCGGACCGGGCGCCGCGCATCGGTAAGATCACCGCATGCGTGCCGTGCTGTTCGACTTCTCCGGGACCCTCTTTCGCGTCGAGTCCACCGAGTCGTGGCTGCGGGCCGTCCTCGCCGAGGCGGCCCTGACGCTGACCGAACCGGAGCTGACCGAGACGGCGCGGGCGCTGGAGGCGGCCGGTGCGCTGCCGGGCGGCGCGACCCCGGCGCGGCTGCCCGAGGACCTGGCCGAGGTGTGGGCCGTCCGCGACGAGAGCGCCGAGTTGCACCGGGCGGCCTACACGGGCCTGTCGCGTCGCGTGCCGCTGCCCGATCCCGGCCTGCACGACGCGCTGTACGAGCGGCACATGTCCCCGGCCGCCTGGTCCCCGTACCCCGACACCGCCGAGGTGCTGCGCACGCTCAAGGAGCGCGGTGTGCCGGTCGCCGTGGTCAGCAACATCGGCTGGGATCTGCGTCCGGTGTTCCGCGCGCACGGCCTGGACGCGTACGTGGACGCGTACGTCCTGTCGTACGAGCACGGCGTCCAGAAGCCCGACCCGCGGCTGTTCTCCGTGGCCTGTGAGACGCTCGGCACCCCACCGGCGAAGGCGCTGATGGTCGGCGACAGCCGGCCGGCGGACGGCGGCGCTGCGGCGCTGGGCTGCCGGGTGCACTTCGTGGACCATCTGCCGGTGGCCGAGCGGCCGGACGCGCTGCTGCCGGTGCTGGACCTGGTGGGCCGGCCCGGCCGGGCGGTTCAGCCCCGGTAGTCCTCGACCTGGGACGACGGCCGCACCCGCGCGTCGTCCGGGTTCTCGCCGAACTCGGACTTGGCCCGGCGCCGGCGCAGCAGGTCCCAGCACTGGTCGAGTTCGCGCTCCAGCTCACCGAGCCGCCGCCGCTCCGTGGCGCCGTCGATCTCGCCGGACGCGAGCGATTCCCGCAGCTTGCGCTCGTCCTCGACCATCTCGGTGATCCTCGCCAGGATCACCCGGTCCTGATCCATCTCCACCCGCCTCCTCGGCACGTCGCCCGTGCCCACTGTACGGACGGGCGGGCCGCTGTGCGAGACGAGTCGAGACGAGCACGGAAAGGGTGCGGCCCCCTCCTGCCGGACATGCCGGACGGTGCACGCCGCCCGCCGAGGCGATCCCCCGCGTCGCCCCGGACGGACGGCAGCCCTGGACAGGCCCGCGCATCGGCCGGGCCTGTCTGCGTTGAGTATAGTTGGCTGGCAGCCAGTCAACGCAGGAGTTACAGCATGTCCCCGCGCAGCGCCTCGGTCAATGAAGAGTTGCGGCGGCGTTCGCGCGAGCGGCTTCTGCAGGCGGCGGTCGAGCTGGTGGGCGAGCACGGATTCGAGGCGACGACCCTCGGTGCCATCGCGGACCGGGCGGGCTCGGCCCGCGGACTGGTGTCGTACTACTTCCCCGGCAAGCGCCAGCTCGTGCAGTCAGCCGTGCACCGGTTGATGCACCGCACGCTGGAGGAGGCGCTGGAGCGCGAGCCGCACACCGAGGACGGCCGGGAGCGACTGGCGAGGGCCATCGACGCGATCCTGGGGCTGGCGCGCGACCGGCCCGTCCTGATGCGCCAGCACATGGCCGGACTGCTGCAGGCCGAGGGGTTCGTGCAGTGCCCCGAGCAGCGGCGGCTGTCCGAACTGCTGGGCGACACCGTGAGCCGGTACGGCTCCCACGACGTCACCGCCGACTACCCCATGCTGCGCGCGCTGCTCATGGGCGCGATGTACGCGGCGCTGGTGCCGGGCGTGCCGATGCCGGTCCCGGTGCTGCGGGCCGAGTTGTTCAAGCGCTACCGGCTCGACTGGGAGATGGGCATTCCGCCGGACGCCGAGCCGGCGCCGGGTGGCACGTGTGCCTCGGATCTGTCGCGGTTCTTCGCCACCGGCGCGGAACCGGGGGGCCGGCCCGGGGAATCGGGCCGGCCCGGTCTACCGGATCCGGCTCATCGGTCGAAGTAGTCCGGCTGCGTCTGGACGTTGAGTTCGTCCAGCCGGATCCGGGCCGCCGGATCCGTGCGCCGGTCGCTGAGCTTCAGGACGTCGAAGCCCTTGGCGATGTCGTTCGAGTAGATGTAGCCGTTGTAGTAGTACGCCGACCAGGAACCGCCGACCACGAGCTGGTCGGTGGTGAGCGGGCCGCGCTCGAAGTAGCCGATCTCCTTCGGCTTCGACGAGTTGGTGAAGTCCCAGACGGAGACGCCGCCCTGGTACCAGGCCTGGACCATGATGTCCCTGCCCTTGACCGGGATCAGCGAGCCGTTGTGGGCGACGCAGTTCTCGGTGTCCGCCTGGTGGCGCGGGATCTTGTAGTAGCTGCGGAAGACCAGCTTGCGGTGGTCGCCCTTGCCGACGATGTCGTAGATGCCGTCCGCACCGCGGTTCGGGCCGATGGCCGCGTTGCAGGTGGCCGCGCCGCCGCCGCCCAGCTCGTCGGTGAACACCACCTTGTCGGCCTTCTGGTTGAAGGTCGCCGAGTGCCAGAACGCGAAGTTCACGTTGTCCTGGACCTGGTCGATGACCTTCGGGTGCTCCGGGTCCTTGATCGACAGCAGGATGCCGTCGCCCATGCAGGCGCCGGCCGCCAGGTCCCGCGAGGGCAGGACCGTGATGTCGTGGCAGCCGGTGGTCTTGGACACGCCCGGGTTGGTGGGCGCGCCCGGGTTGCCGCCGCCGCCGGAGCCTTCACCCGGGAAAAGCACCGGGAAGTCGACGACCGCCGCCTTCTCCGGGTGGCTGCGCGGCACCTTGATGACGGAGATGCCGTCGTGCGGCGGCTGGCAGTCGGGGTAGGTGGCGCTCGGCGAGTACGAGGAGACGTAGATGTAGACGTTCTTGCGTTCGGGCACCAGCGAGTGGGTGTGCGAACCGCAGGCGGTCTCGACGGCGGCGACGTACTTCGGGTTCTTCTTGTCGCTGATGTCGAAGACCTTCATGCCCTCCCACGAGGACTTCTCGGTCGCGGGCTGGGTGGTGCTGTTGCAACTGCTGTCGCTGCGCGAGGAGTCGGTGGACAGGAAGAGCAGGTTGCCGGAGACCGAGACGTCGTTCTGCGAGCCCGGACACAGCACCTGGGCGACCGTCCTCGGCGCCTTCGGGTTGCTGATGTCGAAGACGCGGAAGCCGTCGTAGTTGCCGGCGAAGGCGTACCTGCCCTGGAAGGCGAGGTCCGAGTTCGTCCCCGGGAGCGCGTCCTTGGGGATGTTGGTCAGGTGCTCGATGTTGGCGGAGTGGACGACCTCGTCCTGGCCGGGTATCTCACCGCTCGCGATGGCGTCGCGCACCTCGGCCCGGGCGCTCGCGGACACGTCGTCCCGCGCGGCCGTGCCGTCCCCCGGGTCGGGGGTCGCGGCGGCCGGATGGGCCGTCAGCAGCGCCGCGAGGAGCCCCACGGCCGCAGCGGCAACACCCAGGTGTCTGCGCCGCGTTCGGGCTTCGTTCAACAGGATCACTGTTTCCTCCCTGGTTCCGTTCACGTCGGAACGGGTCACGCACCCTCGAAGTATCGTCTTCATCATGCACATATCAACAGGGGGCAACGAACTCGTAATGAAGGTTTTTGATCAGTCAGCCGCCGAAGCGTGCTAGGACGTTCATCGGCACTCACCATGTGTCGGCCAGCAGTCACCCACCACGCCTGCCACAGGAGGTCGTCGTGCCCCACCGCCGAGCGTCCCTAGCGTCCTTCGCCACGGCCTCGCTGGCCGCGCTCGCCGTGCTCGGGCTCACCGGCTGCGACTCCGGTTCGGACGCCAAGCCGCCCGCGTCGAGCGGGCCTTCGGTGATCGTGCCGGGAAAGCCGGGCGAGCAGAACCGCACCCTGTCCGCCACGGACGCCGCCGAGCAGCGCGCCGAGGACGACTCCCCCAACTCGGCGGACGTCGACTACGCACGGATGATGATCCGGCATCACTCCCAGGCCCTGGAGATGACCGAACTCGTCCCGGACCGCGCCGAGTCGTCGAAGGTCAAGCGGCTGGCCGAGCGGATCGCCGCGGCCCAGGGCCCGGAGATCGCCGCCATGCGGGACTGGCTGACGTCGTACGGCAAGGACGAGCGGCCCGGGGGGCACGACCACGCCGCGATGCCGGGGATGGCGACCGAGGCGCAGCTGAAGAAGCTGCGCGCGGCACGCGGCACGGCGTTCGACGAGCTGTTCCTGACGCTGATGATCACGCATCACGAGGGCGCGCTCACCATGGCGACCGACGCCAAGGCGCAGGGCAACAACATCCGGATCGAGGAGATGGCCGACGACGTGGTCGCCCAGCAGACCAGCGAGATCGCCCGCATGCGGGACATGCGATGACGCCGGCCACCGCCGCCCACGGCGGCCCCGACGGGCCGCCACCACACGCCGGACGCACCGACGCCATGCCCGAGGCTCGACCGACGCCACGGGCCAGGCCGGACAGCCGCCGCGCCTGAAACGGAACCGCCCCACCCTCGAACGGTCCGGCGCCACGCGTGACACGGCGTCGCCCCCACCGCCAGACCGGACCGACGACACGCGTGAGATGGGGTCGATGCCCCACATGGCGCGAGGCCGGTGCCTCGCACGGCGCGGGGTCGGTGCCTCACGTGGCGCGGGGCCGGTGCCCCACACGGCGCGGGGCCGGTGCCCCACATGGCGCGGGGCCGGTGCCCCACATGGCGCGAGGTCGATGCCTCACACGGCGCGAGGTCGATGCCCCCACATGGCACGAGGCCGGTGCCCCACATGGCGCGAGGCCGGTGCCCGACATGGCGCGAGGCCGGTGCCTCACACGGCGCGAGGTCGATGCCCCCACACGCGCGAGGTCGATGCCTCACACGGCGCGAGGTCGATG
This sequence comes from Streptomyces sp. NPDC004629, assembly GCF_042873595.1. Classification (NCBI taxonomy): domain Bacteria; kingdom Bacillati; phylum Actinomycetota; class Actinomycetes; order Kitasatosporales; family Streptomycetaceae; genus Streptomyces; species Streptomyces sp. NPDC004629. The sequence continues at coordinate 303,359 of NZ_JBIALO010000007.1, forward strand.
CCCCCACACGGCGCGAGGCCGGTGCCCCACACGCGCGAGGTCGATGCCCCCACACGGCGCGAGGCCGGTGCCCTACACGCGCGAGGTCGGCGCCTCACACGGCGCGAGGTCGATGCCCCCACACGCCGCGAGGCCGGTGCCCCACGGGGTGCGGGGTCGGCGCCGTGCGCCACACGGGGTCGAGTTACGCGTCGGAGCGGATCGATGCCGTGCGTGAGACGGGACCGACCCGCCCTCAGCCCGGGACCGACCCCACTCGTCGGACCGGACCGACGCCACGCCTGGGGCGAGGGCCGGTGCCCAGGCCAGTGGTGGGGTCAGCGGCGTGCGTGGCGTGGGGGCAGGAGGCCCGCGTCACGGGCCTGTGCGATCAGGACGAGCGACTTGCGGCGCCCGTACCCGGTCGCGGACATCACCGCGAGGACGGGGTCCGCGCCCTCCTCCTGGGCGGCCAGGTACGCGCGCGCGACCTGCCGGCGTCCCTCGTCGCCGCGCGGCCAGGCCGGGCGGGCCCGTGCCGCCGGCGCCGTCCCGCCCTCGGCGCCCGGCTCCGCGCCGAGGCCGCATGCCTGGAGCAGCGGCTCCTCGATCCAGTCGGCCAGCACCGTCAGGTCGTCCGGGGACAGCGCGGGCCGGGCCCGGACGTCCTCGAAGAAGACGCATCCCTCGCAGACCACGGCGAGCACATCGATCCGGGCGCCGTCGGCGAACGCAAGCCGGACGGTGAACCACGACGCGGCACTCTCGCCCTCCCGTACCTCCCACGCGGGCCCCACCGACACCGTGCCGTCCGCGGGGCGACGGTCGGAAAGATCAAGAAAGGATGCTTCCAGCACATACGCAAAGTAACCGCATGATCACATCCCGGCGGCAACAGACACGCACGCCCGTCACCCCGCCGAACCCTGTCAGCGGACCCCGGGCGGTGCAATGCTGGAGCCACCAGCACCCCTGCACCTCTTGGGGTTAGGAGTCCGCCGTGTTGCGTGTCGCCGTCGTCGGTTCCGGGCCGAGCGGGTGCTACACCGCCCAGAGCCTGGTTCAGCAGGACCCCGACGTGCTCGTGGACGTCCTGGACCGACTGCCGTGCCCGTACGGACTGGTGCGCTACGGAGTGGCCCCGGACCACGAGAAGATCAAGTCGCTGCAGCAGAACCTGCGGGCGGTCCTGGAGGAGGACCGGGTGCGGTTCCTGGGCGGCGTCCGGGTCGGCGGCCCCGGCGGGCCGGACGTGACGCTGCTGCGCGGGCTGTACCACGCGGTGGTGTACTGCGTGGGGGCCGCCGCCGACCGCCATCTCGGCATTCCGGGCGAGAACCTGTCCGGCAGCTGGTCGGCGACCGAGTTCGTGTCCTGGTACAGCGCGCACCCGGACGCCGCCGACGCCGGCTTCCTGCGGGACGCCCGGTCGGCCGTGGTCATCGGCGTCGGCAATGTCGCGGTGGACGTCACACGGATGCTGGCCCGCGGCACGGCGGAGCTGAGCCCGACCGACATGCCGCAGAACGCGCTGACCGCGCTGGCTGCGAGCCGGGTGTCCGAGGTCCTGATGGTCGGCCGGCGCGGGCCCTCGCAGGCGCGTTTCACCACCAAGGAGCTGCGCGAGCTGGGCGGGCTGCCCGGCACCGATGTCGGCGTGGACCCCGCCGAGCTGGCCATGGATCCGGCGTACGCCGACCCGTCCGGGCTGCCCGCGCCGCGGCGCCGCAATCTGGAGGTACTGCGCGACTGGGCGGCGCGGGAGCCCGGCGGCGCGGCGCGCCGGATCGGGCTGCGCTTCTTCCTGCGCCCCGTGGAACTGCTCGGCGACGGCGGGCGGGTGGCCGCGGTCCGCTTCGAGCGTACGGCGCCGGACGGCCGTGGCGGAGTGACGGGGACCGGCCGGTTCGAGACCGTCGAGGCCCAGTTGGTGCTGCGGTCGGTCGGCTATCGCGGGGTGCCGCTCGCGGGGCTGCCGTTCGACGCGGCCGACGGCACGGTGCCGAACGAGCGGGGCCGTGTGCTGCGCGACGGCATGGCGAGTCCGGGTGAGTACGTGGCCGGGTGGATCAAGCGCGGCCCGACGGGGGTCATCGGCACCAACCGTCCGTGCGCCAAGGAGACGGTCGCCGCCCTGCTCGCGGACGCGCCCGCGCTGCTGCGCCGGGAGGTGCCGCGTGATCCCGCGCGGGCACTGCGGGCCGAGGGGATCGAGCCGGTCGAGTGGGCGGGCTGGCGGGCGATCGAGCGGGCCGAGGCGGCACTGGGGGCGCGGCTCGGCCGACGCGTGGTCAAGCTGGCCGACTGGGACTCGCTCCTGGCGGCGGCTCGCACGGCCGCCCCGTAGTCGCCGTCGGGCTCCCGTCGCCGGGCGTGCCCCGGCCGGCGCAGGACAGCGATCGACGAAACCGCCTTTGCGAAGGCCGGTTCAGTCGTCGGCGACCAGCCGGGCGGCCTGCCGGGCGGCAGCGGCGAGAACGCTGTCGAGCAGTCCCGGGAAGAGAGCGTCCAGGTCGCCGTTGCGCAGGCCGTTCATCTTGGCCGTGCCCCGGTAGACCTGCCGGATCACCCCCGACTCGCGCAGCACCCGGAAGTGGTGCGTGGTGGTCGACTTGGTGACCGGCAGGTCGAACTGCGAACAGGACATCTCATCGTCCACGGCGGCGAGTTCGCGCACGATCTGCAGTCGCAGCGGATCGGAGAGCGCGTGCAGCACGCCCTCCAGGCGGATCTCGTCACGCCCGGGGTGCTCCAGCTCGCGGCTGGTCACGGAGGTACTGGTCACGGCGGCTCACCTTCGTCGTCGATCCCTCATTGTACGAGAGGCATCATAGTTTGACATTCCCCGTACTACGATGTCTATCGTACGAAGGACGACCGGCCTCATGACGACGATTGGAGTCCACCGTGAGTGCGCTCTTCGAGCCCATCACCCTGCGCGAAACGACCATGGCCAACCGGGTCTGGATGGCGCCGATGTGCCAGTACTCGGCCGAGCCGGAGGGCCCCGAGCAGGGCGCGCCGCACGACTGGCACTTCGCGCACTACGCGGCGCGGGCGACCGGCGGCACCGGCCTGATCCTCACCGAGGCCACCGCGATCTCGCCCGAGGGCCGGATCTCGCCGTACGACCTCGGCATCTGGAACGACACCCAGGTGGCCGCGTTCCGCCGGATCACGCGCTTCCTCGTAGGCCAGGGCACGGTGCCCGGTATCCAGCTCGCGCACGGCGGCCGCAAGTCCTCGACGGACCGGCCGTGGAAGGGCGGCGCTCCCGTCGGACCCGAGGCGCACGGCTGGCAGCCGCTCGGGCCGAGCCCGGTCGCCTTCACCACCGGCCATCCGGTGCCCCACGAGCTGACGGTCGATCAGATCGCGGAGATCGTGGACCAGTTCGCGGCGGCGGCCGAGCGCGCGCTCGCCGCGGGCTTCGAGGTCGCCGAGGTCCATGGCGCGCACGGCTACCTGATCAACGAGTTCCTCTCGCCGCACTCGAACCAGCGCACCGACGCGTACGGCGGCTCGTACGCGAACCGGATCTGCTTCGCCCTCGAAGTCGTCGACGCGGTGCGTGCGGTGTGGCCGGACGACAAGCCGCTGTTCTTCCGCACCTCCGCGACGGACTGGCTGGAGGACGGCGGCTGGACCGCGGACGACACGGTCCGCTTCGCCGGCGAACTGCACGCCCACGGCGTCGACCTGCTCGACGTGTCAACCGGCGGCAACGCATCCGGCGTCCGCATCCCCACCGGCCCGGGGTACCAGGTGCCCTTCGCCGCGCGCGTGAAGGCCGAGACGCCGCTGCCGGTGGCCGCGGTCGGCCTGATCACCGACGTCGAGCAGGCGGCGAAGATCGTGGCCAACGACGAGGCGGACGCGGTGCTGCTGGGCCGTGAACTGCTGCGCAACCCGTCCTGGGCGCGGCACGCCGCGCGGCAGCTGGGCGCCACGGTGCGGGTGCCGGACCAGTATCACCGCTCGGTGTGAGCACGACGGGGCGCCGCACGGCCGCAACGGCCCCACCGGCACGCCGTATCCACGCGGGTTGAGGTGCAGCCGGTCCCCGACGTGCCGAGCGGCCCGCACCCGGCCCCTGTCGCCCGGGTCGCGGGCCGCCCGGTCGAACCCGGGCACCGCGTGCGGAGCCGGCCGTTCACTCACCTCCGGACACCTCCCGCTCCGCGGGAGCGGACCCAGTACAAGCGGACGATCAACGTCGACAGCGTCTAGGCGACCTACACAAGTACGCGTCGTCCGACCTCACCTACAGGTGAGCCCGCCGGGCCATGAGAGAGCGCTGAGGGCCGTCACCGCGGATGGCGGCCCTCAGCGCTGCCCCGGCCGCTGACCGCTCCGGTCAGTTCGTGCTGGTAGTCCGTGTACGCGGTGCGCAGCGGGGTGCCCGGCCAGTCGGCGGGCAGCAGGGCGGGCGGCAGCACGGGGTCGGTGAGGAGGTGGCGTACGACCGCGGCGTAGCCGGTGAGGCGGTCGGCGGGACGGTCCGTCCGGGCCACGTGGGCGAGCAGGGCGCGGCCGGTGGCGGCCCAGGCGTCGAGCGGCCACAGGAGGGCGACCAGGTCGCGCGGCGGGCGCTGAGGGCGTGCGGTGTAGTGCTGGGCCACGCGCTCCAGGTCGTCCGGCAGCGGGCGGGCGAGGTTCGCGGGCCGCAGCCATACGCCCTCGCGGAGTTCCGCCAGCCGCAGGGAGGTCAACCGGCCGCGCAGGTCGGCGCGTTCGGCGGGGCCGCGGCCGGTCGCCGTGATCACCACCATCTCCCAGTCGCCGTCCCACGCACGCGTGCCGGGATGCAGCGCGTCGTCCTGACGGCGCTGGCGGGCCAGCAGCCGGTCGCTGAGGCCGTAGACGGTGTCCGTGCGCCGCAGGTCGCCGGCGCTCACCATCCGGCTGAGCGCCGCCCGCAGGGTGGAGCCGCCGACCCCGAAGGGCTCGACCAGCCGCACGAGGTCCTTGACCGGCAGCCGCGGCGGATGGGCGCCGAGCAGCAGACTCAGCACCACCGACCGGGCGGACAGCGGCCTCAGGGCCGGCTCGCCGGGTTGCGCCGGCACGTTCATCCGCATGGGCACGTACTTTACGGGCGGCTTCCTGCTGTAGGGGCGACTTCCTGTTGCAACATTGCTACGACCGCAGAGAGAGTGCAACATGGCCGTATGGTCTCGACACCCGCTCCCGCGCACCCGCGGCACGCCACCCATGACGTCACCAACCAGGCCCCTCCGTCGGTCCCGTACGACGCCTCCGAGGACCCGGCCCTGCTGGAGGGGCTGCGCCGGGAGGGTGCGGGCTGGGCCGAGGAGGAGGTCCGGCTCCTCGGCCGGCGGGCCGGCAGCGCCGAGGCACAGGAGTGGGGCGAACTGGCCAACCGGCACGAGCCCCTGCTGCGCACCCACGACCGGTACGGCAACCGGATCGACGAGGTCGAGTTCCACCCCGCCTGGCACCATCTGATGCGGGTCGCGGTCGGCGCGGGCCTCGCGGGCGCGCCCTGGGCCGACGCCCGGCCCGGCGCGCACGTCGCCCGCACGGCGGGCGGGCTGGTGTGGGGGCACACGGATGCCGGACACGGCTGCCCGACGTCGATGACGTACGCGGCCGTCCCCGCGCTGCGCGCCCAGCCGGACCTCGCCAAGGTCTACGAACCGCTGCTGACCGGCCGGGAGTACGACCCCGTGCTGCGCGTACCCACCGAGAAGCCAGGCCTGCTCGCCGGGATGGGCATGACCGAGAAGCAGGGCGGCTCCGACGTCCGGACCAACACCACCGCGGCCACCCCCACCGCCGAGCCCGGCGTGTACACGCTGCGCGGGCACAAGTGGTTCACGTCGGCGCCGATGTGCGACGTCTTCCTGGTGCTGGCCCAGGCCCCGGGCGGCCTGTCCTGCTTCCTGGTGCCGCGCGTGCTGCCGGACGGCAGCCGCAACACGTTCCGCATCCAGCGGCTGAAGGACAAGCTGGGCAACCGCTCCAACGCCTCCTCCGAGCCGGAGTTCGACGAGACCGTGGCCTGGCTGGTCGGCCCGGAGGGCCGGGGCGTCAAGACGATCATCGAGATGGTCAACTGCACCCGCCTGGACTGCGTGATGTCGTCGGCCACCCTGATGCGCAAGAGCCTCGTCGAGGCGGGGCACCATGCCCGCCATCGCAGCGCGTTCGGCGCGCGGCTGCTCGACCAGCCGCTGATGCGCAACGTCCTCGCCGATCTCGCGCTGGAGTCGGAGGCCGCCACGACGCTCACCCTGCGGCTGGCCGGTGCGGCGGACCGCGCGGTGCGCGGGGACGAAGGGGAGCGGGCGTTCCGGCGGATCGCGACCGCCGTCGGCAAGTACTGGGTCACCAAGCGGGGTCCGGCCTTCACGGCGGAGGCCCTGGAGTGCCTGGGCGGCAACGGCTACGTGGAGGAGTCGGGCATGCCGCGGCACTACCGGGAGGCACCGCTGCTGTCGATCTGGGAGGGCTCGGGGAACGTCAACGCGCTCGATGTGCTGCGGGCACTCGGCCGGGAGCCGGGGGCGGCGGACGCCCTGTTCGCCGAACTCGCCCTGGCGCGCGGGGCGGACGCCCGGCTGGACGCGGCCGTCGCCCGGCTCAAGGACCGGTTGGCCGAGACCGACCAGGTGGGCGCGCGCCGGCTGGTCGAGGCGATGGCCCTGGCGCTCCAGGCCTCCCTGCTGGTCCGGCACGCCCCGGCCGCGATCGCCGACGCGTTCTGCGCGTCCCGGCTGGGCGGGGACTGGGGCCACGCCTTCGGCACGCTGCCCGCCGGGGCCGACCTGAACGCGATCCTGGACCGCGCGCTGCCCGGCGGGGCCTGACCACGGGACGGTTCGGACCACCGGCCCGTCCGGCGCTCCGGACCGGCGGCCCCACTGCCCCGCGTGCGCCATCACGCCCGGCCCGCCGCCCCGCCGGCTGCCGGCGCCCGCCTCACCCGGTACGGCCGTATCGGGCCGTGGCCGCGCCGGGTCCCACCACCCCAAGCGGCACCGCCTTCCGGCCGAGCACGCAGGGCAAGGCCATGAAACAGGGGACACCGCCCCCGACCGCCCCGGCACGACCGCCCACGCGATGGCAGTGACGCGAGCCCGAATCGGGGAGACGGGGCAGTTCCGGCGGGCGAGCCGCGGACCGGTCGGGAGCGTGACGGGCGGGTCGGGACGTCCGGGCTGTGGCCCCGGTCTCCGACTGGTGGACCGGGTCACGGAGGGACGCCGGGTGGTGGGCCTCGGGGGTGGCGCGTGCTCGACGGGCCTGGACATCGGGAGCCCGGTGATCGCAACGGGCCAAGCCGTGCGGAGGTGAGCGCCGAGCGCCACCCGGTCCGCCACCGTGTGGGCACGGCGTCCGAGCGGGTCGCGCCGTCGGTGCCATGGCCGTACCACGGTCGTCGCGCGCAGCGCCCGGACCCGGCGCCCGGGGTGGCTGGCCGGAATCCGCCTAGGATGTTCCTACGGACGGCTGGCCGCACCGTCCTGACCTGCGGTGATTGCGAGGCAGGGGTGACTGTCAGTGGTGGGGTGCAGACTGGCCGGTGTCTGAGGACCAGCTGTGCGACGACACCCCGGAGGTGATCGGCATGACAGAGGTACTGCTCGCCGTGGGCACCCGCAAGGGCCTGTTCATCGGGCGACGGCGGGAGAACGCCTGGGAGTTCGACGAGAGCCCCTACTTCAACGCGCAGGCGATCTACTCGGTCGCCATCGACACCCGCGGCGGCAGCCCACGCCTGCTCGTCGGCGGCGACAGCGCCCACTGGGGCCCGTCCGTCTTCCACTCCGACGACCTGGGCCGCAGATGGACCGAACCCGCCAGGCCCGCGGTCAAGTTCCCCAAGGACACCGGGGCATCGCTGGAGCGGGTGTGGCAGATGCACCCGGCGGCAGCGGAACCGGACGTGGTGTACGCGGGCACGGAACCGGCGGCGCTGTACCGCTCCGAGGACCGCGGGGAGAGCTTCGAACTGGTCCGGCCCTTGTGGGAGCACCCCACCCGGGGCCGATGGGTGCCGGGCGGCGGCGGGGAGGGACTGCACACCGTCGTCACCGACCCGCGCGATCCGAAGGCGGTGACCGTGGCGGTCTCCACGGCCGGCGTGTTCCGCACCACGGACGGCGGTGCGAGCTGGACCCCGTCCAACTCCGGTGTGTCCGCGGTGTTCCTGCCGGATCCGGACCCGGAGTTCGGCCAGTGCGTTCACAAGATCGCGCAGGACGCGGGCAGCCCGGACCGGCTGTATCTGCAGAACCACTGGGGCGTGTACCGCAGCGACGACTCCGGCGCGCACTGGACGGACATCGGCGAGGGGCTGCCGTCCACCTTCGGCTTCGCGGTGGCGGCCCACCCGCACCGCGCCGGCACCGCGTACGTCTTCCCGATCAACGCCGACGCCGACCGGGTGCCCGCCGGCCGCCGCTGCCGGGTCTTCCGCACGGCGGACGCGGGCAGAAGCTGGGAGCCGCTGACGGCCGGCCTGCCGTCGGAGGACCACTACGGGACGGTGCTGCGGGACGCGCTGTGCACCGACGGCGGCGACCCGGCGGGCGTGTACTTCGGCAACCGCAACGGCGAGGTGTTCGCGTCGGCCGACGACGGAGACAGCTGGCGCCAGTTGGCGTCCCATCTGCCGGACGTGCTGTGTGTACGGGCCGCGGTCCTCGGCTGAGGCCGCGGCCGGAGAAGGAGGGGGTTGGCCGTGCGGGCCACCGGTCCGGTCAACCTCGGTCGGTCCTCGGGCCTCCGCTTGAACACCGACCGGCGAGCGGCAGCGGGGTGATGCCCGCGGCACCACGGCCCTTGCGTGACATCGCGCCGCCCGACCGCGCAGAACGGGAAAGGGCGCGCCCACGACCTCGTGGGCACGCCCCGCCGCTGCGCGACCGCGGTGCGGTGCGTCAGCTCAACGGTTCCACCCGGAGGTTGCGGAACCGCACCTTGTTCCCGTGGTCCTGCAGACGGATCGCCCCGGCCGACGGCCCCTCCGGCGCACCGGCGCCGGTCGGCCCGTCGATCGCGACGTCGTCGTGGACCTTCTTGCCGTTCCACACGACCGTCACCCGCGCGTCGGCGGTCTTACGGCCGCTGTCGTCGAACCGCGCCGCGCGGAACGTGATGTCGTATGTCTGCCAGGTCTCCGGCGCCGTCGCCGCGTTCACGTCGGGGGCCTTCTTCAGGTAGATCGCCCCGGCTTCGTTGGTGTCGAGCGTGGTGTCACCGTACGAGTCGAGGATCTGCAACTCGTAGCGGTCCTGAAGGTAGACGCCGCTGTTGCCGCGGTTCTGGCCGGTGACGTCGTCCGGTAGCAGTGGAACCCGGAACTCCACGTGCAGTTCGAAGTCCTGGTAGGCCTCCTTGGTGCGGATGTCGCCGCAGCACACCTCCATCGACTGCTCGGCGGCGAGCGGCCACGCCACGGACCGCCCGTCCGTGTGCTGCCACTGCGCCTGGGAGGCGGTGGTGCCGTCGAAGAGGGTGACCGTGGCGCCGTGCGGACGCACGGTGATCAGGTCGAGGTTGACATGACCTGTGTCTCCGGCGTCGAAGCGGTACGCGAGGGTGTTGTGGCCCGCGCGCAGGCTGACGCGTTCGGTCCGGGTCGACCAGGTGTCCCATGTGCCCGTGGAGGGGAGTTTTGTCTGGCGTAGCTTCTCCCCATTGGCGTACAGGGAGAGGGACTTGGTGCCCTGGAAGGGGTTGGGGCCGTTCGAGTAGCGCAGGTTCACGTCGTACTCGCCGGCCTTGGGGACCGTCACGTCGAACGTCGTGGCCACCTTGCCCTCGGTGGCGTAGCGGTCGACGAAGCCGCTGCCCGAGTACCCGGTGTGGTCGGTGTTGATGCCGGCCTTGCCGGTGAGGCGCGCCTCCTCGGCCTCGTACAGCGTGGCGGGCGGCGGCTGCTTTCCCGGCAGCGCGTTGAGCGTGTACCAGGCCTCCGTGCTCCATAGCGTCTCGCCGGACGCGGAAGCGAAGGGGCGCGGCGAGCGCACATGTACGACGCGGCCGGGCTTGAGCCCGTCGAGACGCAGCCGGACCGTGCGGCCGTCGTCGGCCAGCGTCGCCGAGCGGACGGTGAGCCGCTCCTCGGCGATCTTCGGCCCGCCGTAGTCCGATGTCGGGGTGTAGCGCCACTGCTCGGCCTGATAGCGGGAGGCCAGCTTCTCGGCGGTGGCCTCGGACACCGGCTGGGTGTACTCCAGGTCGAAGCCGCCGGGCACGGCGCGCATCTCCTTGATGTCGAAGGTGTTGCCGCCGTTCGGCGTCAGTTTCTGCAGGCCGAACCTCAGCTTGCCTTCCTGACCCCAGTTGCCGTCGGCGCCCAGGCCGCCCGCGTAGATCGCGCCGTCGGGGCCCAGGCTGATCCGGTTGACGCCGGCTTCGAGCCCCTGCGTGTAGCGGAACACGGCTCCCTGGTACTGGCCCTTCACCTTCTCCAGATAGCCGCGCTGGAGCCCGCCGTAGGTGACGTCACCGAAGAGCATCTGCCCGGCGAACCGGCCCTTGGTCAAGTACAGAGGAGTGCTCGGGGAGTTGGCGATCTCGTTGTGCGGCAGCCACAGCACCGGCTGGGTGACGGGACGGTCGTCGAACGGGCCTGACGGCTCGGTGTAGTGGTTGAAGAAGCGGTCCTGCTTGATCTGGACGAGCTTGTTGGCCGGCAGCCAGCCCCCCTGGTTGTCGGTGGTGAAGATGCCGCCGCCCGGACCCCAGCCGATCCCGTTGGGCGTGCGCAGACCGCCCGCGATCGGATGGATCTTCCCCGTCTTCTTGCTGACCCGGTACGTGGTGCCGCGGCCCGGGGCCGGCTGCGGGGTGGTGGTCGCCCCGCCGTAGTTGATGGCGACGGACAGGTTCACGTAGAAGTAGCCGTCGCGGTAGAGCAGCCCGAAGGCGAACTCGTGGAAGTTCCCGCCGTAGGGCCAGGTGGCCACGGTGCGGTATTCGTCGGTGACGGAGTCGTGGTCGGTGTCGACGAGTTGGGTCAGCTCGTGCTTCTGCGACACGTAGAGGGAGCCGCCGACGTACTTGATGCCCATCGGCTCGCGCAGCCCGCTCGCGACCTTCTTGACGGTCACCTTGTCGCGGCTGGTGTTCCCGGTGACATGGTCGAGGAGGTACACCTCGCCCGCCTTGTTCTGGGACCCGCCCCACGTGCTGAGGGCGAGCCGGCCGTCGGGCAGCCAGTCCATACCGGTGACCTGCGGCTCGAACCCGTCCGGGCGTAGATCGGTGAGGTTGAGGTCGGGGCGCACGTCGGTGAGCGGCAGTCCGTCACCGGGGCTGTCCGCGCCGGCCTCGCACTCCTTGCGGCCCGGCGATGTGACCCGAACGACCCCGGCGTCGGTGGTCAGCGACTCGCGCGGCACGACGGTGAAGCCGGTGGCGCCCGGCGGCATCCAGGCGAGCGTGAGCTGCTGCCCGCCGGTGCGCTCGAAGTAGTCGATGCGGAACGGGTGGGAGCCTGCGGTGAGTTCGACGGCACCGTCCTTGGGCTCGGCGGCGTGCAGCCCGTCGTGGTCGATGACCGCACGGTCGTCGATGGTGAGCCGTGACCCGTCGTCGCTGGTGAGACGGAAGGTGTACGTCCCGCCCGCGGGGATGACGAGGTAACCGGAGGCCTGCGCCGAGAAGTTGTCGGCGAATCCGCCGAAGTCGTCGGTCGAGGACCAGTCCACGGTCGGCATCAGCTTGTCGTGGTTGGGCGTCTGGCCCGGCTTGAGCGTGCACAGCTTGGTGAGCGGGACCTGGGTGTCGAAGACACGCAGGGTGACACCGGGTTCCTGGGGCGGGATGTCGGCGGGAGCGGCGGCGGACGGGGACGCGGCCGCTATCCCGCTCGCGAGGAAGCCGCCGACGAGCAGAGCGGTGAGCTGTCTTCGGGCGCGGCGGAACGGATGTGGATGCATCGGTCCTCCAGGACGGGACCGGAGGCCGCCGGATCGCACTCCGGTCGAGCTATACGGAAACGCGGGTGCTGATGCCGAAGAGTCGGTACGCCTACGGTTGCGCCGTCACGCTAGGGGACTTCTGCCGAGTACGTCCATACTTTGTCATCAGTGAGTTCAAAGTCCGGCCGCCCCAGCCCGGTTGGACGCCTTCGGGACTCGGTCGCAGGCAGTCGCGCACGGAAGGAGAACACGAGGTCGTTGCCCACGGCGATCACCACGTGACCCGGGCCCGGCACGGCGAGGATGTCGCGGTCGAAGCGGGCGAGGGCGGCGGCGCCGATGCCGTCGGCGAGCATGCGGTTTCCGCCGATGCCCTGGTTGACCACGCAGCGCATCTGTCCGCCGCGGGCGGCCAGGCGCCCGGCGAGCAGGTCGGTCCAGCGTGAGTTCACCCTGAATGGTCGGCGAAATCATCCATCAGACGCCACAGCAAGAGGATGTTTCCCCCCGCCTGCCGCACACTCCCCGAGTACAGAATGTCAGGATCGTCTTCATATACCCGGACCGCAGGGTCGTGCCGTATGAGGACGTCATCGTACCGCGCAGGTGTAAACGGTTCTGCGCCGTTACTGAGGCTAAATCTGAAACGGCGCTCGCCCGGCGCCCAACGGAGAATCCCGTGGCCGTCCGCCAGTGAATAACTCGCCGCTGTGGCGCATTGCCTTGCCGCCTCAGTGATCGACAGTTCCTGACATCTCCGTGTGACATCACCTCGTAGATCAGGGGACCGTTCCAGCCAGTCCCCGGCCATGACCAGGGTTCGTTGAAGTACTTCATCATCACTGAGGTTCCCCAGTTCAAGATGCCTTTCCCAGCACCTGTCGCATACGCTCCCGGCGAAAAGGACGGTGCTGACCACGTTCCGCCGCACGTGCACATGTTTCTTTCCCGGCCGCAATTCTCCACTTGCCCTTGCGGCTGCGGAATTGGTCAGCGCCCTGCAGACTTCGCACGGTCGCCGCATCTTCAACCAGAACATTCCTGGATCGTAGCTTCACCGCCTCCCAGGGGCAGGGGGCTTCGCGGCGATCCGGCGGGGATCGCGCATCCGCCCCGCACATCGGCCGGCGCGGTGAACTGCTGCGGCTCCGGATCCGAGCAGGCGGAGCCGATGTCCTCGCAGCGGCGCCGTCCGGGCATCGCGGGCGGGCAGGCGTCCGCGGCCGGCAGGGCCGTCAGGAAGGCGGCCAGCCCTGCAGGGCCATGTCGGCCACCTGCTGCAAGTCGTCACGCGTAGCGCCGCTGGCGGCTTGGACGGCGATGCCGTTTGCCACGGCCATGACGTAGCGGGCGAGCAGCCCGGGATCGGTACCGGGCGGCAGGTCTCCTTCGTCGACGGCTTGCTGGAACCGGTCACGGAGAAGGGAAGTGGCCTCGTTGCGCCAGGCGATGAGGGCGTCGCGGGCGCTGCGTCCCGGGTCGCCGGCGGCGAGGGAGCCCTGGACGCCCAGGCACCCGGTCGGGCAGCCGGGGCGCGTGGTGGCCCGAACGGAGCCGTCCAGAAACGCGGTGGCCACCTGCCGGGCCGTCGGCTCCCGCAGGGCCCGGGCTCCGTACGAGGCGGGGCCTTCCGTGTAACGCTCCAGGGCCTTGCGGAACAGGTCCTCTTTGTTGCCGAAGGCCGCGTACATGCTGGTGCGGGTGATGCCCATGGCCTTGGTCAAGTCGGTGAGGCTGGCGCCTTCGTAGCCCTGTTCCCAGAAGACTCGCATGGCGCGTTCGAGGGCCTCGTCGGCGTCGAAACCTCTCGGTCGGCCGATCGGCGCCTTCTGTCGCGTCTCCATGCCATCGATCATACCTCTTCCGTACCGGCCGGTGCAGATGTGCTACGGTCTCTTTCAGTACCGATCGATACCGAAATCTGAGGAGGCCATGCACATGGGGCAGCTCGAAGGCAAGACCGCCGTCATCACCGGTGGCAGCACCGGGATCGGCCTGGCAACCGCCGTCCGGCTGGCAGCCGAGGGCGCGCACGTGTTCATCACCGGCCGGCGCAAGACCGCGCTGGACGCGGCCGTGGAGATCATCGGCCCGGCGGGGGCCACCGCGGTGGTGGGTGACATCTCCAACCCGACCGACCTGGATCGCCTGTACGACGCGGTCCGCGCCCGGGGCCGGGGCCTGGACGTGCTCTTCGCGAACGCGGCGAGCGCCTCGTTCGCGACACTGGAGCAGATCACCGAGCAGCACTACGACCAGACCTTCGATGTCAACGTGCGCGGCACGCTGTTCACCGTGCAGAAGGCGCTGCCTCTGCTCAACGACGGCGCATCGGTGATCCTGAACTCCTCGGTCCGCGCCGATGACGGTGTCGCGGCGTTCGGCATGTATGCGGCCTCCAAGGCGGCGATCCGGTCCTTCGCCCGGACCTGGGCCAACGAGCTGAAGGACCGGAACATCCGGGTCAACGCCATCTCCCCGGGCACCATTGACACTCCCGGGCTCGACGCTGTCGTCAGCACGGCGGACGCGCCCGTCACCAAGTCACAATTCGCCGCAGGCACCCCACTCGGCCGGATCGGGCACCCCGACGAGGTCGCCAGCGTCGTGGCTTTCCTCGCCTCGGAGCAGAGCAGCTTCATCCTCGGAGCCAACCTGTACGTCGACGGCGGCGAGACCCAGATCTGACCGTTTGAGGAGCCGGACGACGTCGAGGGTCCATGTACCACCAGCAGACCAGGAAGCCGGTGGTACTTGGCCAAGGAGACCTGGACCCAACGGGGCCGTGGCTTAAGGCAGTTGCCAGTTCACCGGCTGGGCGCCCTGGCCGGTCAGCAGGTCGTTGGCCCGGCTGAACGGGCGGGAGCCGAAGAAGCCGCGGTCCGCCGACATCGGAGACGGGTGCGCGGACTCGATCGCCGGCAAGTCCCCGAGCAGCGGCCGCAGATTACGCGCGTCACGGCCCCACAGGATCGACACCAGCGGCTTGCCGCGCCCGGCCAGCGCGCGGATGGCCTGCTCGGTGACCTCCTCCCAGCCCTTGCCCCGGTGCGCACCCGGACTGCGCGGGGCCGTCGTGAGCGCCCTGTTGAGCAGCAGCACGCCCTGCCGCGTCCACGGCGTCAGGTCGCCGTTGGACGGCCTGGCCAGCCCGAGGTCGGAGTGCATCTCCCGGAAGATGTTCTCCAGACTGCCCGGCAGCGAACGCACCTCCGGCGCCACCGCGAAACTCAACCCGATCGCCATACCGGGCGTGGGATAAGGATCCTGACCCACGATCAGGACGCGGACGTCGTCGAAGGGCTGCTGGAAAGCCCGCAGGACATTCGCCCCGGACGGAAGATACGTCCGGCCCGCCGCTATCTCGGCCCGCAGGAAGTCCCCCATCGCGGCGATCCGTTCGGCCACCGGCTCAAGAGCCTTCGCCCAGCCTGCTTCCACAAGTTCATGCAAAGGTCGTGCTGCCACGGCGCGTCACTCTACTCGCCCGCACCGGGGCCGAGCATATGCAGGGAGGCCTCCGCACACGGGCCGTCCCGCAGGCGCTACTCTTCCTCCTCGTCGAGGTCTCCGTGCCGGTCGAGCAGATCACGCAGCCGGTCACCTGGAAGGAGGGGAGCTTGTTCCGCCCAGTGCCCAAGCCACTCCGCCATGGTCATCGTCCTCGGTCCGCCCTTCGTCCCCGGCACCTTGATCCCGGAACTCCCGCACACGCGGTCGGTCTGCCCTTCTGCGTCGCCTCCGAGGTGAGGCCACTCACCACGGCCCCGCACACCCCGGGCGCACATCGCGAGTCCGCCCCTGCGTCGCCCGTGCCGGCCGACCGTGGATTCTTCGGCTCCCGTCCGTTCAGCCGGGCCGATGACCTGCTGATCCAGCAGGGGGGACAGCCGGTGGACCGGCGCCTGCCGTGAGCCGTACCGCGGCCGGGGCCGGATTCCTCGCCGTCGACTCGGGGGCGTCGGGGCTTCGGGTCACGGTCGGGGTGGCCGGGCGGGGGCCGACGGCCCAACGGGAGTCGCGGGAACCGGTCAGGACCGGGGCGCGGGGCATCGATCCCGGGCATCTGCTGGAACAACTCCTGCCCATGGTCCGCGCGTTGAGCGCGGAGACCGGGGTGACCGAACCGGCCGCTGCGGCCGTCGGCGCCGCCGGGTTCGCCACCCTGGGCGACGCGCTGCGCGCCGAACTGCCGGGCGCCCTCGCGCGGGAGCTGGGCGTACGGTCCGTCGTGCTCGCCGCCGACGCGGTGACCGCCTATGTGGGCGCCCTCGGGCCGCACCCCGGTGCCGTGGTGGCGGGGGGTACGGGGCTGATCGCCGTCGGCACCGACCTGACGGGCTGGCGGCGGGCGGACGGCTGGGGTCATCTGCTCGGCGACTGCGGCAGCGGTGCCTGGATCGGCCGGGCCGGTCTTGAGGCGGCGCTGCGCGCCCACGACGGACGCGACGGCGGCTCGGCCGCGCTGCGGGCCTGCGCCGAGGAGCAGTTCGGCCCGCTCCCCGGACTCCCCGCACTGCTGTATCCGCGCTCCGACCGGCCCGCGGTCCTCGCTTCCTTCGCGCCCCACGTGGCCGCCTGCGCTGAGCGGGACACCGTCGCGGCGGGCATCCTGCGCGTGGCGGCCCGGGACATCGCCGACTCCGCCGCCGCGGTCTGCCCGGCGTCCGGCTCGCCCCGAGTCGCCCTCACCGGCGGCCTGTTCCGGATGGGCGACCCGCTCCTTCGCCCCCTCGGACAGGAGTTGGCGAAGCGGCTGCCGCACGCGCCGCGCGTCCCCGCCCAGGGCGATCCGCTGCACGGTGCGGTGCGGATCGCCACGGACCTCGCGACCGGGCGGCTCACCCTGCCGAGCGATGAAAAGATGGTGTACTTGGTGACTCTCTGACGCTCACGGAAGCACGCAGAGGCTCCTTCTGGTCCGTACGCGACTCATCAGACAAAACCGGACGGATACCGCTCACCTGCACCCTCCCCGAACAGGGGAGCCCAGGAAGCCAGTAACATGCGGCGCCATGAGCTCCCCCACTGGGCCCGCGTCCGGCCTGCCAGTACGAATGCCGCGACCCCGCCAGCCCGGACGGCACCGCCGCCCCGAACCGCTGGTGGCTCCCGAGGGCGCGCCCGCGCTCGTCCTCGCGGTGCCGGGCACGCCCAGCGCCGTCACGCGCAGCCTCGCCGAGGACGTCGTGAGCATCGCCCGCTCCGAGCTGCCCGGCCTGGACGCCCGGATCGGGTACGTGGACGGGGACGACGCGGAGTTTCTGACGCTGCAGTCCGTGCTGACGCAGGCCGCCGAGGAGCGCACCGCCCGCTACGAGCAGGCCGTCGCCGCCGGTGCCGAGGTCAGGGAGCCCGACGGCCCGGTGGCCGTCGTCGTGCCGCTGCTGGCCGGCCCGGACAGCGCGTTGCTGCGCCAGGTCCGCCAGGCCGTGATGGAGAGCAAGGTCGCCGCCGAACTGACGGATGTGCTCGGCCCGCACCCGCTGCTCGCCGAGGCGCTGCACGTGCGTCTGTCCGAGGCGGGTCTGGCCCGCGCCGACCGCGCGCGCCTGTTCACCGTGGCGACCGCCGCGGACGGCATCATCCTGGCCTCCGTGGGCGGTGACGAGGCCGTGCAGGCGGCCGGCATCACCGGCATGCTGCTCGCCGCGCGGCTGGCCGTGCCGGTGATGGCGGCGGCCCTGGACCAGGACGGCTCGATCGCGTCCGTCGCCGAGCAGTTGCGTACCTCCGGTTCGCAGCAGCTGGCGCTGGCTCCGTACCTGATCGGCCCCGAGATCGACCCGGGCCTGCTGGCGGCGGCCGCCACCGAGGCGGACTGCCCGGCCGCGGAGGCGCTGGGCGCGTACCCGACGATCGGCAAGCTCGCCCTGGCCCGGTACACGACGGCGCTCGGCATCACTCCGCAGCAGCCGCAGAGCACCCCGGCCCGCTGAGCCGGACCGGCACGGCGGCCGTACGCTTCGGGGCCCGCTCCGCAACGGAAGCGGGCCCCGCGCCATACCTGAAGGCAGGCACGCATCGAGCCCGCGCAGTGCGGGCAGGACGCGGCGTGTGTCAGCCGAAGACCACGCAGGAGGCGGCGGGCACGTCCACCGAGCCGTCGTAGCGGGGCAGTCCGGTGTCCGGGTCGACCGCGAACCAGGTGATGTTGCCGGAGCGCTCGTTGGCGGCGTACAGGAAGCCCGCGTTCTCGGCCAGCGCGCGCGGCCAGTGGCCGCCGCAGGGCACCGTGCCGGTCAGCCGCAGCGCCGCGCCCTCGACGGCGAACACGGACAGGACGTCCTCGCCGCGGGTCGCGGTCCATACGAACCGGCCGTCGGGCGAGGCGACGATGCCCGACGGATAGGCGTCACCGGCCGGCGCGCCCGGCAGGACCGGCGTCTCGGTCAGCGGCCGCAGGGAGCCCGCCTCGGCGTCCCAGCGGCACACGGTGACGGTCGGGGTCAGCTCGTTGACGACGTAGGCGAACGCGCCGTCCGGGTGGAAGGCGAGATGGCGGGGGCCGCAGCCGGGACGGAGGGCGATCTCACGGTGCAGTACGGGCATCCCGCCGTCCAGGGTGCACACCCGCACCGAGTCCGTGCCGAGGTCGACGCTGACGGCCCAGCGGCCGCTGGGGTCCGGCTGCACCTGATGGGCGTGCGGGCCGCGCTGGCGCCGCTCGTGCGGGCCCGCGCCGATGTGCTGGAGCACGCCGGAGCGGGCGCCGGCCAGTGCGCCGTCTGGGCGCACGGGCACGGCGGTGACGCTCCCTGAACCGTAGTTGGCGGTGAGCACGTGGCCGGCGTGCAGGCTCAGATGGGTGGGCCCGCTGCCGTCGATCGGCACCGGCGGTCCGGCCAGGACCGGTTTGTCGTCCTTGACCCGGTACGCGGCCACCGCGCCGTCGGCCGTCTCGCTGACGGCGTACAGCGTCTCCCCGTCGGGCGACAGGGTCAGGTACGAGGGGTCGGGGACGCCGTCGACGCTGCCGAGCACGGCGAGTGCGCCGCTGTCCGGGTGGACGGCGGCCGTCACCAGCCCGGGTCCGCCCGCCGCCGTGAACGACCCGATGAAGGCCCTGTGCCGCCTGTAGCCGTCTGCCACCGCTGTCCCCTCTCGTACGTGTCGCGTCCGCGGCTGACGGTAGCAGTCGATCTTTGCGGTCTAGACCAAGTGCGCGGTGGGGGGCGTGCGCCGTTGGGGTGCGGAGTGGGGGGCCGTGCGGGTGCGTTGGGGCTGAGCGCGCCGTTCCCCGCGCCCCCTGGGTGGGCTGCACCTCACGCGCGACCGCAGAAGTCCCCGGGGACGGTGGGGGGCGTGCGCCGTTGGGGTGCGGGATGTGGGGCCGTGCGGGTGCGTGGCTGGGCGCGCCGTTCCCCGCGCCCCCAGGTGGGCTGCACCACGCGCGCGACCGCAGAAGTCCCCGGGGACGGTGGGGGGCGTGGGCTGGGCGGGCGGGGCGGCACTCGGACGGCGCAGTTCGGGTGTTCGGGTGCGGGAGGGGGTGCGGGGCCCAGTTCCCGGTCGTGCGGGGGCCGGCGGCGGCCCGTTGCGGCGTCGGTTCGGCGGGCGCCGTATCGCGTCCGTTCCTACCGTGGTCGCAGCACAGCACAGGAAGGCGCCCCTATGCCCACCCACCCGATCCACCCGCACCGGCAGCCCGGGCTGTCCCACCCCGTCCGGCGCGCCGGCGCCTGTGGCTCCCCATGACCACCGTCCAGGCACGGGAGACCGAGCCCGTCGCGGACGAGCGGCGCTGGAAGGCGCTCGCGGTGTGTCTGACGGCGGGCTTCATGACCCTGCTCGACACATCGATCGTGAACGTCGCCCTGCCCTCGATGGAACGCGGGCTGCGTGCCGCCCAGGCCGACCTGTCCTTGGTGGTCTCCGGCTACGCCCTCACGTACGGCTTGTTCCTCGTGCCCGCCGGACGGCTCGGTGATCTGCGGGGCCGCCGGCAGACCTTCCTCATCGGCGTCGGCTTGTTCACGCTGGCCTCGGCGGCCTGCGGGCTGGCCCCGACGGGCACCTGGCTGGTGGTGTTCCGGTTGCTGCAGGGTGTGGCGGGCGGTCTGATCGCACCGCAGGCGACGGGGCTGATCCAGCAGATGTTCCAGGGCACCGAACGGGCCCGCGCCTTCGCCGCGTTCGGCAGTGTCGTCGCCATCTCGACGGCGGTCGGACCGCTCGCGGGCGGCCTGCTGATCGAGGTGTCCGGCAGCTGGCGCTGGGTGTTCTACGTCAACCTGCCGATCGGTCTCGCGGTGTTCGCGGCGGCGCTGCGGCTGCTGCCGAGGACCGTGCCGCGCGGCAACGCCGGTGAGGGTTTCGACGTAGCGGGCGTGCTGCTGCTCGGTACCGGCGCGCTCGCGCTGATGCTGCCGCTGGTGCAGGAACAGGCGTGGCCCGGCCGGGGCAAGTGGGCCCTGGTACCCGTGGCGGCGCTGCTGCTCATGGCGTTCTGGGCGTGGGAGCGGCGGCAGGGCGGGCTCGGCCGGGGCCCGCTCGTGGACCTGCGGTTGTTCACGCTGCGGTCGTTCTCGCTGGGCGCGCTGCTGAGCCTCGTCTACTTCGCCGGATTCACCTCGGTGTTCTTCGTCTACAACCTGTTCCTGCAGAACAGCCTGGGCTACAGCGCGCTGGCCGCCGGGATGGCCGCGATGCCGTTCGCGGTCGGCTCCGCGGTGGCGGCGCTGATCGGCGGCCGACTGGTGGTCCGCCATGACCGCAGGCTGGTGGTGTTCGGGCTGGCCGGGGTGGCGGTGGGGCTGGTGGGCGCCATCGCGGCCGTGCAGCGGGTGCCGGGCCCGGGCATCGGGTGGGCGGCGGCGCTGCCGCTGCTCGTCGCCGGGGTCGGCTCCGGTCTGACCGTCTCCCCCAACACCACCCTGACGCTCGCCCAGGTGCCGGTGCGGCGGGCCGGGGCGGCCGGCGGGGTGCTGCAGACCGGGCAGCGGATCGGGGCGGCGGCCGGGATCGCCGCCGTGGGTGCGGTGTACTTCGCGCACCTCGCCAACCACGGGCGCGCCGTGGACGCGCTCCGGCTGGGCTTCGCGGCCTCGCTGCTGTTCGTGCTGGCGGCGCTGGTGCTGGCCGTCGCGGACCTGCGGGAACTCGGACCGGACGGCTGACCGACAGCCACCTGACGTCGGACCGGACGGCTGACCGACCGGCGGGGGATGCCCGATCCCCGACGAGGGACCGGCCACCACCCGCCGCCACCCGTCGACGGACCGACCGCCACCCGACAGCATCCGTCGACGGACCGACCGCCACCCCGCCACCCGACGACGGACCAACCGCCACCCGCCCGGCGAACCGGCCGTCGCCCCACAGCACCCGACGACGGACCGGCCGCCACCCGACAGCACCCGTCGACGGACCGGCCCCGCCCGCCGGTGCCCGCCCGCTCGGGTCGCTACGAACGGCGTCGGGGCCGGCCCCGCCTGGTTCCCTTGGGCGCGGCGGTACGGCCCTGGCGGGTGCGGCCGGTGGAGCCGCCCGCCGTGGGCTGCTGCCGGCCGGCGGCCTCGGGGCGCTTCCCCTTCGGCAGGGGCTGTCCGGGCTGGACGGTGCCCCGGCCGCGGGTGCTGTTGACGGTGCGTCCGCGCACGATCCCGATGAGGTCCTCGACCAGGTCGGTGGTGGCGTCCTCGGGCCAGCACAGGGCGACGGCCGACTGCGGGGCGTCGACGACCGTGCGATAGGTCAGGTCCCTGCGGTGGTGCAGGCGGGCCAGTGACTGGGGGACGACCAGCAGGCCCACGCCGGCCGCGACGAGTTCGACGGCGGCGGCGGTGCCGGCGGGCCGTTCGAAGGCCGGCTCGCCGGGTGGGGCGTCCCAGCCGAGGACGTCGTCGAGGGGATGGCAGACGACCTCGTCGGCGAGGTCCGCGAGGGTCACCTCGTCCGCGGCCGTGATCAGGTGGTCCTTGGGGACCACCACGACCGTCGTCTCGGTGTACAGCGGGATCGCGCTGAAGAACGTCCGGTCGACCGGTAGCCGGACGAGCCCCGCGTCGGCCGCGCCGGCCCGCAGCACGTCGGCCGCCTCGCCGGCCGGTACCTGGACGAGGGTGAGCGGGATGCCCGGCAGGCGCTCGTGCCAGATCCGCGCCCACTTGGCGGGCGTCGCTCCGGGGACATACGCGAGCCGGAACGACGGTGTCTCCTCGGGGCCTGTCACCGGGCCAAGCCTACCGGCCGCGGGCGACGCCCCCGTACCCGGCCGATACCCTGGGCCTCATGAAGTCGCAGCAGAACCCCCAGACGATGAAGCCCGCGACCGCGGCGAAGAAGCTGGGTGTGTACCTCCCCGCCACCCCCGCACCGTTCCAGGAGGGTGTCGTCACGCGCGCCGAGCTCGACCGGCTCCAGGCCGAACCGCCCGAGTGGCTGCGCGAGCTGCGACGCGACGGCCCGCACCCGCGTCCGGTGGTCGCGGCGAAGCTGGGCGTGTCCATCGCGGGCCTCGCCCGCGGCGGGGTGACCGAGGCGCTCACCACCGAGCAGATCGAGTCGCTGAAGCGGGAGCGGCCCGAGTGGCTGGAGCGGGAACGCGCCACCCAGGCCGGGGTCCGCAAGGAGGCGGCACGCCTGAAGGAACAGCGCAAGGAGCAGGCCGGGCGGGGCTGACCGCCCCGCCCGGCGCGCGTTCAGCCGTCCGACGGCACCTTCAGCTTGTCCCAGCCGACCTTGCCGGGGATGCCGTCCGCGTCCTTGCCCTTGAAGCCCGGCTTGCGCTGCCAGGCCGCGAAGGACGTGCGGTCCGCTCCGGGCCCGGCCCCCGCTCGCAGTGGCCGCACCCCTCGGCGACGAGCCGGCGGCCCACGGCGGTGATCACCGCCGCCTTCGGCCCGATGGGGAAGAAGCCGCCGCCCGGGAAGGGTGCGTACGACGGTTTGGGCGCCGGCTCGGGCTGTGCGGCTCCCCGGAGCCCATCCCCCCGCCTCCGCCGCCCTTTCCGGCCGACCGGGCGGCGATGTGCCCGCGCATCCCGTCCATGGTGAAGCCGCGCGGGTCCTGCTTGCCCGGCTGCCACTCCTTGTGGCCGATCACCGAGCGCTCGCTCCAGCCGTAGTGCCGGCAGATGGCGGCGGCGACCCACGCGATGGCGTCCTTCTGCGCCTCCGGCCACGGGCCCCTGCCGTCGGCGAGATCGACGCACTCGAAGCCGTGGAAGTGCCGGTTGCCGTCGGTGCCGGCCTCGTTGTCGGGCGGCGAGGCGGGCCGCGGGGGTGGTCCGGTGCTGCGGCCAGCGGTCGAAGACGGCGCATCCCACAGGCGTGGGGGGCGTTGTCAGTGGCTCGTCCTACAGTTCCCATCACTTGATCACTGCGGTGCGGGGAGGCACACATGGGGTGGGTGACGGCGGGCGACTACGAGGTCGCCCTCGACGGCGGGAAGGTGGTATGCCGCAACGCGGCCGGACGGCAGTTGAAGTCGGTCCCGGCCAAGCTCGCGGACGATCCCGCGGTCGTGGGACTGCGGCAGCTCGCCGAATGGCTGGAGCGGCACGAACAGCGGTGCCTGGCCGACGTGGAGCGGTGGATGGTGCGCTCGCTGCCGGTGCCGCTCGCCGTCCTCGGCCGGGTGTGGCCCGATCCGGCCTGGCAGTCCGCGCTGCGCGACGTCGTCGTCACGGGAGCCGACGGGCAGGTGGCCGGCTTCCTGCGGGACGCCGGCCCCGAGCGCGGGCTCGGTCTCGTCGACCTCGACGGCGACACCGTGCGCACCGCGCCCGAACTCGTCCGCATCCCGCACCCCGTGCTCCTCGCCGATCTGGAGGAGCTGCGGGAGTTCGCCGTCGAACTCGGCGTCGAGCAGCGCGTCCAGCAGCTCTTCCGCGAGGTGTGGCACCGCCCGGTGGCCCTCGACGCCGAGGGCACGGAGGTCGCGGACTACGCGGGCGGCGCTTACAAGGAGCTGCGCTTCCTGCATGGCCGGGCCACCCAGCTCGGCTACCGGGTGCGCGCGGGACACGCGGTCTGCTCCCTGCTGGAGGAGGGCCGCGGCACCGAGGCCCGGGTTTGGGTCGGCGACTACGACGGCTACGAGGAGACGGAGACCGGTCCGCTCCAGTGGGCCGACCCGGCGGGGCGGGTGCTGAAGCTCCGTCAGGTGGGTCCGGTCGCCTGGTCGGAGGGCATGCGGATGGCGGCCGCGCTGTACGCCGGGCGGGACATCGAGGACGAGGAGCGGGCGGCATGACGGCCACGACGTGCAACGACACCACCACGGCCGCGCTGCTGGAGGCGGGCGCCGTCCTGCCGCCGGGCAGCACCGAGCGCGAGGACGCCGACGTCCTCACCGTGCGCGCCTACGGCCACCCGGCCCTGGGCGAGCGGCGCGTCGTCCGGCTGGTGCCGGGCACCCTCGGCGAGGCCGAGGACCTCGCGCTGGAGTTCCTAGGCCTGGTCCGCGAACCCGAGACGCCCGAGGTCGGGCAGGTGCGCCGGGAGACGCTCGGCTTCCCCGCCTGGGCGCTGGTCAACGACCCGGCCAACGGACACCACGCGCTCGCCCTGGTCAAGGACGTGGAGCGGCTCGCCCGCCAGGCCAAGTCCCGGCCGGGCGCCGCCAAGGAGGGCTTCGAGGCGCTCGCCGACCGGCTCGGCCGGACCGTGCCGCACTTCCTGCCCACCTTCCACGAGCAGGCGGCCCGGGTCTTCCTGGAGCACGAGAACACGACGTACGCCGCGGCGTTCTTCGGCAAGGCCCGCGAGGCCGAGCGGGTGCACGCGCTCGCCGTGGACGAGGAGCGGCAGCGCGCCGTGTTCCTGGAGTTCGCGTTCGCCGGCGCGCTCACCGTCAAGGCCCTCAAGGAGCATGTGAAGGACCTCGCCCGCCGGCTCGAACCCGCCACGGCGTGGGCGCAGTTCCGGCAGCTGACGGTGGAGCGGTGCGCGGCCGGCATGCCGCCGTACGCCTCGCTGCCGCAGGACGCCCGCGGACTCATCGCGGCGGCCGGACTGCCCCGGGTCACCGAGGAGTGCGCCCTGGTCGCCGACCTGATCGCCTCCCCCGCCGCCGTCCGGGCCCCGGCGTCCTTCTGGACCGCCTGTCGCGCCACGCTCGCGGTCCTCGCCGCACAGCGGCCGGCCGTCCGGGCCCGGCTGCTGGAGATCATGCCGTCGGGTCTTGGCCGCTCCGTCGAGGACGACGAGTTCTGGCTCTCCCTGCTCACCGAGAGCGGCGCGGACCGGCTCCTGACCGGTGAGGACGCCACGGCCGACACAGCCGACACAGCGGGCACAGCCGACACCGGCGACACCGCAGACACCGCCGCCGCAGACACGGCCGACGGGGTCGACGCGGCGGACTGGCTGAGCCGTTGGGCGGCCTTCCGCAAGCACAGTGGCAGCATCTCCCGCCGCTCCCCCGCCACGCTCGCGCTCGTGCGGCGGATGGCGCCGCGGCTGCGCGCGGCCGGCCGTCCGGTCGATCTGTTCACCGGCCGCTGGCACGCCGGCGCCGACCTCGACCTGCTGGACCTGTGCGTGGCCGAGGGCGTCCCGCTGACTCTGCCCGGCCCCGAGGTGACCGTGCACCTGGCGCTGGACCGCTGGTTCTCCGACGATGCGCCGGGCCGGCGCGACCTGGTGGCCGTCGCCGCGGATCCGCGGCTGCGCCGCCTGCTGCACCAGGCCGTCGGCGCCCTGGGCAACGGCCGGACGGCGGACGAGGTGCTGCGCGGCGCCGCCGCCCACCCGGTGCTGGGCGAGGTGCTGCACGAGTGGCTGGAGAAGGCCGCCGAGCGGTACACGCGCGCGGTGGGCCTGCCCGCTGCCCGCGCCGAACTCGACCGGATGCGCCCCTTCCGCACGGTGGCCGCCGAGGTGGGCTCCGCCGCCGTCGCGCGGGTCGCCGGGCACGAGGTCGCGCCCCTGCTCGGCAGGACGCTGCGCGCCGGCATCCTGGACGAACTGGGCTGGCCCGCCCTGGAGGACGCGCTGCGGCTGCTGGACACCGAGACCAGGAAGGGCGAGGACAACACGCTGACCGTGCACGAGGCCTGGCCGGCGCTGATCCTGGCCCGCCGGCACAAGGCGGTCGTGGTCGGTCCCGAGGAGATCCTGCTGGAGCACGACCTGCGGCTGCCCACGGAGCTGGACCGCTGGCAGCGCCCCCGGTTCCGGTACGTGGACGGCGAGTTGCTCGTGATGTGGCGCAAGGGCAGCAAGCAGTCCGGCTACTGGTCCAGCCGCCCCGCCGAGGTGTTCACCCTCGGCGGTGAACAGATCCCCACCTGGTGGTCCGGCCACGACATCGGCAGCCCCTCGCTCCCGCTACCCGGAGGCGGGCGCGCCACCGGCGGGCGCACCCTGCACGCCGGGGACACCGTCCTGCCGCCCGGCCGCCCCGTCCTCGGGGACGGCACCTCCTACTGGCGGCAGGGCCGGCAGGGGCGGCAGACCGTCTGGCTCGAATACGACCCGGCCACGGGCACCCACGGGCGGTCGTCCCTGCCCGCCCTGCTGCGCTCGGGCATCCGCGAGGAGGCGGCCCTGCGGCCCGCCTCCTGCGAGGTGCTGCCGCTGCAACCCGGCCTGGAACACAGCCCGTTCGGCACGGACGGCACGGTGCTCGGCCGCTGGGTCCGTACCGAGGGACAGGGCGCCGAGGCCCGGACGACCGCCGGGACACCGGACGGGCGGACGGTCGCCCTGCGAGCGGACCGCGACGGCCGCACCGCGGGCATCCCGCTGGGCGCGCTGCGGCTGCCCGGCGGGGCCGAGCCGGTCGCCGTGCAGTCGCACCTCAAGATCGCTCTGTTCGCGGCCGACGACACCTCCCCGGGCGGCGAACTCGGCCGGGTCACCCAGCACGAACAGGGCGGCGAGTTCGCCGCCGGCACCCCGTTCGTCCCGCCCGTCGCCTTCTGGCACGCGCTGCGTCCCCGCGACGAGCGGGGCTCGGCGGTGCTGCGCGTCCTGACCGACGGCCTGGCGGCCGATCTGCTCGACCGCGCGGCGACCGCGCTGGCCGGGCGGCAGGAAGCGCTGGACCGTGCCGGGGACCGGGCTGCCAGGGCCGCCGTGCCGGCCGCGGACGAGGTCGTCCTCGGTGCCGTGGCTCCGGCCCTGCCGCAGCTCACCGACCCGCGGCTGCTGACCGGCGTGGC
This sequence comes from Streptomyces sp. NPDC004629, assembly GCF_042873595.1. NCBI lineage: Bacteria > Bacillati > Actinomycetota > Actinomycetes > Kitasatosporales > Streptomycetaceae > Streptomyces > Streptomyces sp. NPDC004629. The sequence goes on from NZ_JBIALO010000007.1 coordinate 330,350, forward strand.
CACCCTGGTCCGCACGGCGCTGCGCCTCACCGAGTCCGCCGCCGTCTTCGCGACGCCCCCGCAGGAACGGCCGCGGGAGCCCCGCAACCGGACCGAGGGCATGTTCGCCGACTACTGCCCCCGGCACGGCGAGGACCGCACGCTGCACGAGGCCACCGACGGGCTCGCGCCGCTGAACGGCTGGTGGGGCCGGGCGCAGTGGAGCGTGCTGCGCCAGATCCGGGCGGTGAACCACGTGCTGTCCGGGCGGCCCGCCGACGGCAGGCCGCTGCCCGACCGGGAACGGCTCGCCGCCCTGACCGACGGCTGGCACAGCGAGGCGTACACCGTGCCCGGCATCGGCATGGTGTGGCCGTCCGTGCTGACCGCGCTGCGCCCGCTCGCCTACCGTGCCGCCTCGACCGCCCTGCCGGACGCGGAACGGGAGGCGCTGCTCCTGCTCCTGGAGGCGATCGCCGAAGGACCGCTCGCGGATCCTGCCGGTGCGCTTCGCGAGGTCGTGCTGAGCGAGCCGCACGACAAGCAGCAGCGCGCCGGCCAGGTGCTGCGCCGCGGCGCCCGCACCGTGGTGGTGCTGGGCTGCCAGAGCGTCGACTCCCAGCACGATCGCGTCAACTGGCTGGCCCTGGACCACGACCCGTCCGGCGGGTTCGGCGCGGTCGCCCACTTCCTGCTGGACAAGGAGACCCGGCACGCCTCGGATCTCCCCGCCGAACGGCTCACCGCCGTCACCGCCCTGATCCGGGACAAGGGCGCCGCACCGTGGCGGCCGGACGCGCCGACCGCGCTCGCCGCCGCGACGCGCGAGGGTCTTGGCCCGCTCCAGGCCGCCGTGCTGCTCGCAGGCCGGCCGCAGCGGCCCGGCGCCGAGGCGCTGGCCGCCCTCGGGCTCAAGCCGCGGCAGAAGGACCTGGCCGACGGCATGCTGGGTGCCCTCGGGTTGCCGGAGGCGGCGGCGCTGGTCGGGGCCCTGCTGCCCGCGGACCCCGCCGACCTGTGGACGGTCGGACCCGACACACAGGCCGCGGCCCGGGTGTGGGCCGAGCGTTTCGGCTCGCTCGTCCGCCTGCCCGAGGAGGTGGCCGGCGACCTCCCCGGCGTGCCCGTCGGCGCCGCCGAGGCCGTGCTGAACCCCGGCCGGACGCCGTGGCTGAGCCGCACCACGGTTCAGCGGCCCGACAAGGACGGCAACCTGACCGCGGACGACCCCGCGGCCCTCCCCGGCCGCTACGACCTCACCCGGGCCGTCGACGCGCTCGCCGCGCTCGCCTACGGCCTGCCGTACGGGCATCCGTTGCGCGCCGCACTGCCGGACGGCCTGGCCGCCCTGCGCCGGCGCGTCGCCGACCCGGAACTCCTCCTCGACCTCGACGTGCAGTGGACCGAGAAGGGCGGGTCGACCTCAGCCGAACTGCGCAAGGCGTACGGCCTTCCCGAACGGGGAGGCGCCGACGCGCAGGGCTTCACCCGGGTCGGCGACGCGCTCGTGCTGCGCCCCTGGTACCAGAGCACCGAGACCGTGCTGGTCCGCCCGGCCGGGCTCACCGGCCCGGACGACGCCGTCTTCGGTCTCGTCGCGGGGCTGGTGGGCCAAGGCCGCGGCGGCGGACTGCGGGCGCTGCGGGCCGTCCTGGGCGAGGAGCTGGGCCGGGCGCTCACCGCCGGCACCACGGGCCCCGCGGGATACGCCCAGGACCCGGCCGTGGGCGCGCCCGCGCTGGTCGCCGAGGTCGCCGCCGCGCACGGCCTGAGCGAGGACGCGGCGGCGCTCTACCTCCAGTTGCTGGCCCTGCCCGATCCGACCGACCGCAACTGCGCCCGCTGGACCGGCTGGAAGCCCGCCCGGACGAAGAAGGCCCGCGCCGAACTGGCCGCGACCGACCTGGTCGTGACGGCCAAGCGGCCGCGCGCCGGGCGCACCCTGTTCCTGCCCTGCGGCTGGCACGACCTCAAGTCCCCGGCGCTGCCGGTGGAGACCTGGAAGGAAGGGCTCTACCCGATACCCGGCCACACCCGCGCCGTTCCGCTGCTGCCGGTGCCCGAACTGTTCGCCCGCGCCTGGCACCGGGTGCGCGCCGGCGACGCGCCCGCGTACGAAGAACTCACCACGCGGGCCACCCGCAGGGGGCGCCGCCGATGACCCCGCCCTCGTCGGCCGGCCCCGCCGACGAACGCCCCGCGGGACCGGGCGCCGCCGCCGTGCGGCGCCCGGTGCCCCGGGCCGAGAACGACCGACGTCCGCACCACCCCGAAGGACCCCGCCGATGACCGCCGCACTCGCCCCCGACCCGACCCGGCAGATCGTCCCGCCCGAGGACCGTCACGCCGCCGAACTGGCCTTCCTCGCCGCGTACGACAGCGGGCCGCGACCGCCCGCGTGGCGGCTCACCCCACGCGCCGTCGTCACCTTCGTCATGGGCAGCGACGGCCGGGCGCTGCGGCTGCCCGACGACGCCGACGTGCCGGACGGGACGCCGCGCCGGCTGGTGGTGGAGGGCAAGTTCGTCGGCGACCGGGCCCTGGTGGAGCGGTGCGTCGTCACCCTCGCCGGGGAGCGCGGCCTGCTGCTCGTCGGCGAGCCCGGCACCGCCAAGTCGATGCTCTCCGAACTGCTGTCGGCCGCCGTGTGCGGGACCAGCGGGCTGGTGGTGCAGGGCACCGCGGGTACCACCGAGGACCAGCTCAAGTACGGCTGGAACTACGCCCTGTTGCTGGCACAGGGGCCCAGCCGGGCGGCGCTGGTGCCCTCCCCCGTGCTGACCGCGATGGCCCGCGGCGGCATCGCCCGCGTCGAGGAGGTCACCCGCTGCCTGCCCGAGGTGCAGGACTCCCTGGTGTCGCTGCTGTCCGAGCGGCGCATCGCGGTGCCCGAACTGGCGGGCACCGACGACGCCCTGGCGCACGCCGCGCCCGGGTTCAATCTGATCGCCACCGCCAACCTGCGCGACAAGGGCGTCTCCGAGATGTCCGCCGCGCTCAAACGCCGCTTCAACTTCGAGACCGTGGGCCCCATCGAGGACCTCGACACGGAGACCGCGCTGGTGCGCGGCCAGGCCCGGGCGTCGGTGGAACGGGCGGGTGCGCCCTTCCAGGTCGACGACGCCGTGCTGGAGGCCCTGGTCACCGCGTTCCGGGACCTGCGGGAGGGGCGGTCGGCGGAGGGCTGGGAGGTCGAGCGGCCGTCCACCGTGATGAGCACCGCCGAGGCGGTGGCCGTGGCCGGTGCGCTGGGGCTCGCCGCCGCGTACTTCCCCGGGGACCGCGATGTGCTCGGGCTGCTGCCGGGGCACCTCCTGGGGGTCGTGCGCAAGGACGACCCGGCGGACGCGGCCCGGCTGCGCGGGTACTGGGACGGTCCGGTCCGGCGCCGGGCCGAGCAGGGGTCGGCGACCTGGCGCACCCTGTGGGACCTGCGCACGGTGCTGGAGGGCTGACGGCCGTGCCCCTCACCACCGCCTCCCCCGAAGAAGCCGTCGCCGCCCTCACCGGTCCGGCGGCGCCCTACCTCATCGGCGTACGGCATCATGCGCCGTCGCTGGCCGCGGCCGTGCCCGCGCTGCTGGCCGCGGCGCGGCCGGACGTGCTGCTCGTCGAGTTGCCCGCGGAACTGCAGGACTGGCTGCCCTGGCTCGCCCACGAGGAGACACGGGCCCCGGTCGCCCTCGCCGCCGCACCGGCCGCCGGGGGCGGTGGTCCGGCGTTCTATCCGTTCGCCGACTTCTCGCCCGAGCTGGCGGCGGTGCGCTGGGCGATGCGGCACGCCGTACCGGTCGTAGCCTGCGATCTGCCGCTCGCGGACCGGGCGTGGAGCGTGGACCGGACGCTGCGGCACCCGCGGGCGGACGCCACCACCGGTCCGGACGCCGACGGAGGCTCGGAGGCCGACGGACCCGACAGAGACGACAGAGACGACAGGGCCGACGGATGGGGGATCGCGCCGGAGTCCGGGGCGCCCGGTCTCGCCGGGGCGCTGCGCTCGCGGCTCACCGGCCGTCCCGGTGACGATCTCTGGGACCGGCTCGTGGAGGCCGCCGCACCGGGTTCGCCGCCGGAGGCGCTGCGGCGGGCGGCGCTGCTCGCGGGGTGGGCGCTGCGCGCGGACGCGACGGCCTCGGGCGGTGTCCCGGAGCTGGATCTGCGGCGCGAGCGGTGGATGCGTGCGTGTCTGGCCGCCGCCACCGCCGGGGGTGAGCGGGCCGCCGTGGTGGTGGGCGCCTTCCACGCCCCGGCACTGGCCGCCCCGCTCACCGCACCGGAACAGCCGCCGGCGGACGGGGGATGCCCGGCGGACGGGGTGGGTCCGGCGGACGCAGCACGCCCAGCGGACGCAGCACGCCCAGCGGACGGGGCACGCCCGGCGGACGGTCGCGGACCGGGGTCCGCGGACCCGGCGCGCCCCGTCTGGACGACCTCGCTCATCCCCTACGCCTACGCGCTCCTCGACGAGCGTTCCGGTTATCCCGCGGGGATCCGTGACCCGGAGTGGCAGCATCTGGTCCTCGGCGCGGCGGGCGACCCGGCCGCGCTGACGGACGCACTGACCCGGGCGGCCGTACGGATCTGTGCGGAGCTGCGGGCCCTCGGTCATCCGTCGGGTCCCGCCGACGCGCGCGAGATCAGCCGGCTCGCCGGTGACCTCGCGCGGCTGCGCGGACTGCCCGCGGCCGGCCGGGGCGAGCTGGTCGAGGCGGTGCAGACGGTGCTCGCGCAGGGCGAGCCGTACGGGCGGGGACGGGCCGTGGCCCGGGCGATGGAGAAGGTGCTCGTCGGCGCCCGCACCGGCCGGCCCGCGCCCGGCGCACCGCGCAGCGGCCTGGGCCCGGCGGTGGAGGCGGAGTTGGCGGACCTGGGACTGCCCGGCCCCGGTGCCGGCGGAGCGGGCGGCGCCCGGGACCTCCGGCTCGATCCGCTCCGTTCCGAGTTCGACCGCAGACGTGAACTCCTGCTGCGCCGGCTGACGGTGTGCGGCGTGCCGTACGCCGAGGCCAAGGAGGTCGCCGGCACGGGCGGGGCCGAGGCGCTGACCTCCCGCTGGGAGGTGCGCTGGACCCCCGCCACCGCGGCGATGCTGACCGCGGCCGGGGTCCGCGGGGTCACGCCCGCCCAGGCAGCCGAGGGCGTGCTGCGCGAGCGGCGGCGGGCGGAGCGGGACGAGGGCGGGCCCACGGCCGCGCAGACCCTCACCGGGCTGACGCAGGCGGCGGAGTGCGGTCTGTCCGGGCTCACCGACGAGCGGCTGGCCGACACCGCCGCCGTGCTGCCACAGTCCGGGACGCTGCCCGAACTCCTCGCCGGACTGGCCCTGTCGGACCGGCTGCGGGCCGGCCACGTGCCCGGTCTCGACGCCACTGCGGAACGGACCGAGCGGGCGCGGGCCGCGGCCGAACTGCTCACCGCCGCCGCGGTACGTCAGGTGGACGGACTCACCGGCTCCGAGGATCCCGCTGACGCTCGCGCCCTGCTCGAACTCGCCCATCGCGCCGACGTGCTGGGCGGCATACGGCTGACCGACGCCCTGGCCCGGCTGGCGGCAGGCGGCTCCCCGCTGATGCGCGGTGCCGCCGGGGCCGTACGGGTGCTGCTCGGGCAGGAGGAACCCCGTGCCCTCGGCGCCCGTGTCGCCTCCTGGGTCGACGGGGCCTGCGACCCCGACTCCCGGTCGGCCCTCACCGCCCGGCTCGCCGGGCTGCTCACCGCGGCGGGCCCGCTCCTGGAGTCCGCGGCTCCCGCGCTTGAGCCCCTGCTCGACCGGGTGTCGGAGCTGTCCGACCGGGACTTCGTCGACCGGCTCCCGGCGCTTCGCGGCGGCTTCGACACGCTCAGCCCGGCGGCCCGCGACCGGCTCCTCGGCACCGTCGAGGAGCGGCTCGGCACCAGCCACCTGGCGGACACCGACGGCGTCGACCCGGTCGCGCTGGCCACCTGGACCACGGCGGACCTCGCGGCCCGTGCGGCGCTGGCCGCGCTGGGGCTGCTGCCGCCGCCCGCGGACTCCCCGCACGAGCAGTCCGCGCCCGTACCGGCCGGCGGCGGCGCCCCCGAGGACGCCAAACACCTCACCCCCGTGGACCGCTGGCGGCTGGTGCTGGGCCGCCGCAGCGACCGGCTGCCCGCGTCCGCGGCACCGCTGGCGACCGCGCTGGACGAGCTGTACGGCGCCGGACGCGGCGAGGGCAGCCGGGGCGAGCCGGCCGGTACGGGCCGGGGCGGCGGCCGGGAGGCGCCGTATCCCGGGGTGCGGGAGTGGTCCGAGGAACTGGCGGCCCTGTTCGGTCCGGGCATCCGTGAGGAGGTGCTGGCGGCCGCCGCCGCGGCGGGCCGGCAGGATGTGGTCGGCGAGCTGGACGCGGACAGCGTGCGGCCCTCCGTGGATCTGCTGCGCTCCGTGCTCCGGCACGCGGGCGGACTGCCCGAGTCCCGGCTGGCCGCGCTGCGTCCGCTCGTACGGCGCCTGGTCGAGGCGCTGACCCGGGAGCTGGCCACGCGGCTGCGTCCCGCACTGCACGGCACGGCGCTGCCGCGTCCCGGGCGGCGGCCCGGCGGCGGGCTCGACCTGCCCCGCACGCTGCGGGCCAATCTGGCGACCGCGCGGCGCGGTCCGGACGGCACGGTGCGGATCGTGCCGGAACACCCCGTCTTCCGCAGCCGGGCCCGGCGCGCCGCCGACTGGCGTCTGATTCTCGTCACCGACGTGTCGGGGTCCATGGAGGCGTCCACGGTGTGGGCCGCCCTGACCGCGTCGGTGCTGGCCGGGGTCCCGACGCTGTCCACGCACTTCTTGGCGTTCTCCACGGAGGTCATCGACCTCACCGACCACGTGGCCGACCCGCTGTCCCTGCTGCTGGAGGTCAGCGTGGGCGGCGGCACCCACATCGCCGCCGGGCTGCGGCACGCACGCGAGCTGGTCACCGTGCCGTCCCGCACCCTCGTCGTGGTGGTCAGCGACTTCGAGGAGGGCTACCCGCTCGGCGGGCTGCTCGCCGAGGTCCGCGCCCTGGTCGGCGCCGGGTGCCAGGTTCTGGGCTGTGCGAGCCTCGACGACTCGGGCCGGCCGCGCTACTCCACCGGCGTGGCGGGACAGCTGGTCGCCGCGGGGATGCCGGTCGCCGCCCTCAGTCCGCTCGAACTCGCCCGCTGGGTAGGGGAGAAGATCGCATGAACCAGGGGCTTCCCCCGGTCGCGCCGTCCGTGACCGCCGAACTCGTCGGGGCGCTGACCCCGCGGCTGCGCAAGCGGCTGGACGCGGGCGTCACCAAGTTGGCCGGCCGGCCCGTCGTCCGCGACGGGGATACGGTGCGCATCGCCGTCGACGACACGACCGACCTCGAACTCCACGCCCCCGGCGGCACGGTGACGAGCGCGGACGCCGTCCGCTGCGGCTGTCTGCTGGCCCCCGACTGCCTGCATCGCGCCGCCGCGGCCTCCGCGGCCCCGGTGGCCGCACCCGAGCCCGCCGGGGAGGAAGGGACGGCCGGGGCACCGGGGGCTTCCGGGCAACCGGGAACGGGGACGCCCGGGGCACCGGGGGCGACCGCCGCTCCCGAATCGACCCCCGCCGGGGACGCTGCCGTCGGCTCCGGTCCGGCGCGGTCCTCCGGAGACGGCGCGGTGGCGGCCGGTCCGGAGGGGCCCGAGACGGCCACGCCCGGTCAGCGGGACGCAGCCCAGGATCTGCGGCACGCCACCGCCGCCGTGCTGGAGGCGGGCGCGGACGGCGCCGGTGCCGTGCTCCAGGCGGAGCTGCTGCGCGCGGCGCACACCGCACGGCTCGCGGGACTGCCCAGGGCGGCCGCCGCGGCGGTCTCCGTGGTCACCGCGGTACGCGCGGCCCGCTCCGCCGACCCGGCGTACCGCCTCGCCGACCTGGTCGCCGCACTGCACGAGGTGCTGACCGTCGCGCATCTCGTCCCGTACGCCACGGGCGCCGAGCTGGCCGCCCTGCGCGGCACCGTACGCCAGCCGTACACGCCGGACGGCTCGCTGCGCCTGTACGGCGTCTTCTCAGAACCGGTGCTCACCGCGACCGGGTACGCGGGCGCCGTCACCTGGACCGCCGACGCGCAGGGGCGCCTCTACTCGGTGTCCGACGTGGCCCCGGGCGGCGCCGGCCGGGCGATGGGCACCGCCGACCGGACCGTACGCATCGGGGACACCGCTCTGACGCACCGCGCGCTGGCCCGGGCCGGGCTCGCGGTGTCCGGCGCGACCGTCTCCCCGACCGGCCGGCTCGGTGCGGGCTCGGCGGTACGGGCGGTGCGTGCCTCCGGTGCCGCCTGGAGCGAGCCGCCCCTCGCCGGGCTGTGGGCCGTGCCCGTCGCGGACCAGGTGGGCCGGGCCCTGGACGGCGGCCATGACCTGCTGTTCCTGGACGTCACGCTCGTCGGCACGGTGCGCGAGGCGGCGGGCGAGGCCCTGTTGGCGGAGTGCGGCGGGCTGACGCTGCGGCTGGCCGCCGCCCACGACCACCCTGCGCTCCCCGACCGCGACAACCTCCGCCTGCTGGCCGCCGCGCGCGGCAGCAGGCTGCGGATCGTCGCCCGGCTCACCCCGGCCGCGCACCCCCGGGCCCTGCTGCTCGCCGCGGGCCACCCGACGGATCCGGACACACGGGTGGACATGGGCCTGGACCGTCTGCTGCGCGCGGATCTGCCCACCGGCCCGCCGCCCGCGGCCGGCGCGCCCCCGCCCGCACCCGACGAGGCCCCGCTGCACCTGCTGCGCCGCCGGATCCAGCAGGCGGCGTCCGGCGGGCGGCGCGTGCTGGCCTTTTCCGCCGGTGACACGGCGGACCGACGCCGGCTGCGCCGGCACGGCCTCGCGACCGCCGCCGACCTCGTCGACGCCCTGCACTCGGCCGCGGCGGACCGCACCCGCGATCCCTTCGGCCGCCTGCTGCCGGCCGACCGGGACCGGTTCGCCCGCCGCTGGCTGGCCGCCGCCCGGTACACCGAGGAGATGGACCGGGCGCTGTGCGCCGCGGCCTGGGGTGCGGGCCGCCGCTCCCCCGTCTCGGCGGCCCGCACGCACTGAGCACATCCAGACATGTGATGTTGCTCGGTTGAAGTCTCGGTCAGGCGCGCGGCGCACGGATATGGGTACAACTGCGTATACGGACCGAGCGAGAGGACCACGTGGCACGATCACCGGAGGCGGCCTACGAGCGCATCGCGTCCGTGGCCGTGGCGGCACTCCACGAACGCGACCCGGGGCGGCTGTGGCCGCTGCTGGCCGACGCCCTGCCGGGCCTGTGCGGCGGCGACGCGGTGATCTTCAAGCTGGACGACTGGAGCGCGGGCAGCGGGACGGTCGGCCTGTCCGGCGACACCGCGGCGGTATTCGCCCGGCTCGGGGCCGCGGATCTCGGGCTGCTCAGGACGGGACGGCCGTTCGCCTCCCACTATCTGACCGGAACCGGCCGGGAGCCGGTCACCGCACGGCAGTTGGCGGGTCCGGCCTGGCCGGCGAGCGCGACGGCCAGGCTGCTCGGCCGGACCCTGGACGCGGACCATGCGCTGGCGGTACCGCTGCCGCAGGCGACCACCCCGATCACCGGGTGCATCGTCTACCGCTGCGGTACGGACTTCACCGACGACGACATCCTGCTCGCCCGGCGCGCACAGCCGCTGCTGGCCGCCGTGGACCGGCAGCGGCAGCTCCTGGAGCAGTGGCGGCGGCTGCTGCCCGGCGCCGCATCCCCCGACGAGCGGGCGGCGGACTGTGCGCTGACGCCGCGCGAGACGACCGTGCTGCTGCTTCTCGCCGACGCCCTGACGGCCGCGGCGATCGGCCGCCGCCTCGGCATCTCCGACCGTACGGTGCACAAGCACATCGAGAAGATCTACCGGAAGCTGGGCACCCGCGACCGGGTCGGCACCGTGCTCCGCGCCCAGCAGCTGGGCCTGCTCCCGCGGACCGGGACCACCGGGGGCGGCACACCCCGCGGCACACCATCGGGCAAGCGCCGCCCCGCGTGACGGCGTCACGGGGCACGCGTCACGGGGCACGCGTCACGGGGGCACGGGTCACGCGGGCGCGTCAGCCGTGGTCGGCGCAGCAGGGCGTGGGGTTGGGCACCTCGAAGGGTGCGAGTGTCCCGCCGACGGCCGGGACGAGGGCGAGGGTCAGCACGCCGTCGCGCCACTCGGGTCGCACATGGTCCCGGGTGAGCACCGAGGTCTCGGGGTCGGGCCCGTCGGCGAAGGGCGCGCCGACCACGACGACCCGTTCGATGGCGCTCGTGGCCAGCAGCTCCGCCAGGACGACGGTGCCGGTGAGCCGGTCCGCGCCGGGGTAGAGCACGGCCCGCCCGCCGCTGCGACGGGCGTGTTCCGCGGCGCCCGGGGCCGCCATGCGGGCCGACTCGGCCGAGCCGTGCGTCAGGTCGCCGAGCACGGCGCCCAGGCCCGGGTCCGGGTCGGCGTGTTCGGTCAGGCGCTGCCATGCCGCCCGGGCCGCCGCGGCGTCCGGCAGGGCGAACGAGAGCGTCGTCCCGCGGCGTTCGGCGGTGCGGATCAGATGGGTGCAGGCGATGGTGCCTTCCGGGAGCTGGAGGCCCTCCGTGAGGCGGTGCACGAGGTGGTCGGCCTCGCGCAGGCTCGCCGTGCCGGCGTCCACCCCGATGACAGAGTGGACGCCGGACACATGGTGGGGTGCCGTCATGCGGGCAGGACCCACATCGGGTTGGAGTAGAACCACAGGTCCTTCCACGGGTCGGCGTCGCCGACGACGTCCATGGCCGGGCCCACCGGGTCCACGGCGGCGCCGTTCAGGCCGACGCCGGAGCGGTTGCCGTCGGTGCCGCGCAGCCGCACGTACAGCGGCTTGTCCACCCGGCCGAGGGAGTAGGTCAGCCGGACGGTACCGGTCGACTTGTTCACCTCGAAGGACTTCACGACCTTGGTGTCCGGGGTGGCGAAGGAGTCCTTGTCCGCGACCCGGCCGGTGACGGCGCCCTGGATGACGTCCACGCGGGCCAGCTTCGGCACGAACTGGGACCAGTTGGGGCCGTTGGCCAGGCTGATCTCGATGACCAGGTCGACCTGGCTGCCGCGGCGCACCAGCAGCGAGCCGCCGAGCGTGACCGCCCTGGACCCGGAGCGCACCTGGGCGTTCAGGCCGCTGATCAGTCCGCCGTGGTCGACCCAGACCCGGCCGGCCCGGATGCCGTCCATGACCGCCTGGTACGAGAACGACGAGGCGCCGACGTGGGTGCGGGAGTACTGGCCCGGCCAGAAGTCGCCGTCGGTCAGGTTCAGCCCGCCGCCGTAGACGGGGTCCGCGTAGCGGCCGTTGGCGTTGAAGTCGCTGTTCGGGCCGCGCACGGAGGTGTCGGCGTAGACCTCGTGGGAGTCGGAGTTGGCGGTGATCCACCAGGGCTTGCCCTCGGCGAGCAGGCTGTCCCACAGGCCGCCGACGGTGGCGGTCATCCAGTCGAAGCCGCCCCAGGTGCGGTAGCTCTCCAGCGGGTAGTCGGGGAACGAGTCGGCGCTGGGGCTGCCGTCGTAGTACCCGCGGCCTTCGCCCGGTCCGTTCGGGGCGGCTATACCGGCGGCCTGGTGGCCGGGTGCGCCCTCCATGCCGACCGCGATCGTGGGCTGGGCGTCACGCCAGCCGCGTATCTCGTGCGGGGAGTCGATGCCCTTGCGGGCCGGGTGGTTGGCCAGGAAGAGGGCGTCCTTGACCTTGCGGCGGCGCACCTGGTCGGCGAGGAAGTTGAGGCCGGCGATGGCCAGCGCCTCGTTGGCCGGGGTGTTGCCGCCGGCCTTCTTCACGGAACCGTCGAAGGAGTTCTCGAACTCCTTCAGCACGGCGACCTCGTTCTTGCCCGGGTGCACGAAGACGGTGCCGTGCTCGGCGGCCGGGATGTTCCACTCCAGGCCCTGGAAGACCAGGGTGTCGTCGATCTTGTCACGGGCGTCGACGATGTCCGGGTTGACCTTCTCCACACCGATCTTGGCGTGCGTCTCGCTGCCGTGGTCGGTGATCACCATCCAGTCGAGGCCGTGCGCGTTGGCCTGGCGGACGTGGTCGATGACGCGGTACTTGGCGTCGGAGCTGTGCTGGGTGTGGATGTGGTGGTCACCGGCGAGCCACAGGTAGCCCTTCGGACGCGAGCCGTGCGACGAGGCCGCCGCGGCCGGGGACGCGGCCGCCTGGCCGGCGCCGGTGAGTACGCTGCCGGCCGCCAGGCCCGCGCCCAGCAGGCCGGTGCGGCGGAGCATGGAGCGCCGCGACAACTGACTGGGCGTCAATTCGGCGTCGGGAACCGACATGTCGAGGGCGGGCGGCAGGGACGTGGGCTCGTCGCTGCCGTGGTGGTGATGGTGGTGGTGACCCTGGTCATGTCTGTGGCCGTGGCCCATTTCAACTCCCGCTGGCAACAGGGATGTACACACTTGGGACGTGGGGAGTCTGCAAAGCTGTGATGAACGGCGGGGATCGGGACCATGGTGTGACCAAGAAGGCCGGATGTGCAGCGGGCGCTTTCGGCCACCGGCCCGTACTCCCCGCACACGCCGACCGACCACCAGACCGACGCCACCGGCGCCCGCGCCTCTTCACGTCACCGCAGTCCGCACCGCCCCGGCCCGTGCCACCACCGTCGCTGATCTCCCCCTCCACCCCGAGCCGCACCGGACCGACAAACACCGACAAACGCGGAACCCAACCCCACGAACGACACCCCGACCCCCACGCCCCACCCACCGACAGCGCCGAAAGCAGCAACAGCCGAAAGCAACGCGGACGGCAGGAACCGGAAGCGACACGGACGGCAGGAACCGGGAGCTGGGAGCAACGCGGGCTTCGGGTAGCCAGAAGAGACGCGGACGGCAGGAACCGGGAGCGACGCGGGTGGCAGGTGCCGGGAGCGACGCGGACGGCAGGTGCCGTGGGAGCCGCGAGCGGCGCGGGCTTCGGGAGCCAGAAGAGACGCGGACGGCGGGAGCCGGGAACCGCAGGCGGCGGGAGCCGGGAGCGTGGCAGACGGCCACAGCCCGGCGGCCGACGGCACGCGCGCGGTGGCCCTCGAACCCCGGACGAGCGGTCCGGCAGCCAAGCAGCCGTACGCCACGTCCAGCGAGCCGCCCGACGGGCCGGCCTCCACGACCGGTCGATGCGAGGTGCGCCCCCGACAACCCAGCCCGATAGGCGCGACCACCCACCTCGTCCCACGCCACCGCCGATCAGCTCAACCGACGGCCCCGGCCACACCCGAACCGCAGGCCCCCGCAGCCGACCCACGGCACAGGAAGCCGCACACCACCCGGCCACCCGAGGCAACACACCACGCGCCGTCCCCCATGGACACCCGCAACCCCGCACCGGAATCCACCCCGACCGCTTGAGCCCCGGTGCCAGGAAGCCACCCGGGCCGCACGAACCCCCGTGTCCGGAAGTCGGCCCGGGGCGGAGCCCTATGGTTCGGGTTGCATCGACGCCCGGAGGCGGGCGCTGGCCATGCGCATGTGTTCGGCCATCGCGCGGTCCGCGGCCTCCGGGTCGCGGGCGCGGATGGCCTGCAGGACCGCGTCGTGCTCGCAGAGCGTGCCGCTGACGGTGCCCTCGATGTCGCTGACCCGCTCCATCCACACCTGGAGCAGCGCGCGGATGCTGTGCAGGATGTCGCTCAGCACGGAGTTGCGGGCGATGCGCGCGCACTCCAGGTGGAAGGCGATGTCCGCGTCGATGAACGCCCCCACGTCGCCCCCGGCGTCCCGCATGCGCCGCAGATGGTCCTCCAGGACCGCGACGTCCTTGTCGGTGGCGCGCTCGGCGGCCAGCCGGGCGGAGACGCCCTCCATGTAGGTGCGCACCTCGACGAGGTCCTGGGTGCGGCGCTGCCCGAGCATCAGCCCCCAGTTGATCGCGCGGGGCAGGAACTCGGAGGTGCCCTCACGGACGTAGGAGCCCGACCCGGGGCGGATCTCGATGATGCCGAGCACGTCCAGCGCGGACAGCGCCCCGCGCACGCTGGAGCGCGCCACACCGAGCGCCTCGGCCAGCTGGCGTTCGGCGGGCAGCCGGGTGCCGGGCCGGATGTCACCCGCGGACAGATGGTCGAGGAGCCGCTTGGCGACCTCGCTGACGGAGGACTCCCGCACCACGGGGCGCAGGAGCTGGGCCAGATCGGGCGCGGCGGCGGGGGGTTGCTGATCAGGCTGACTGGTCACGGTCACCAGTCAACCAGATGCCGTAGGCACGCGGCTGACCAGCCAGTTCATCGGCCCGGGGCCCGGTTGTGTCAAGAGGTGAGAAGCCCGGACATCTGTGACTCTCCGCACACTGGTAAATTGGTGACCAATTTGCATCGTGGGCTTAGCGTGAAGGTGAACCGGCCGGGCGCGGCTGACGCGTACCGCCGGTGTGACCCACCCCGGACGGAGTTGTCCGGGCGAGCCGAGGAGTCGACATGGGTGCCGACGCGCCATCCGCGGCAGTCGAGAGAACTGCCATCAAGAAGATCTCAGTCCGCCTCGTGCCCTTCGTGGCACTGATGTTCTTCGTGAACTACCTGGACCGCACGGCCGTCTCGTTCGCGGAACCGAACGGGATGGGGGAAGACCTCGCCCTGACCGCCGCGCAGTTCGGTCTGGCGTCCGGGATCTTCTTCATCGGCTACATCGTGCTCGAAGTCCCCAGCAACATGGCCCTGCACCGCTTCGGCGCCCGCCGCTGGCTGGCCCGGATCATGGTGACCTGGGGCATCGTGTCCCTGCTGTTCACCTGGGTGAACAGCAGCGGCCAGCTCTACACCCTGCGCTTCCTGCTCGGTGTCGCCGAGGCCGGTTTCTTCCCCGGCGCCATCCTCTTCCTCAGCCAGTGGGTGCCCGCACGCCACCGCACCAAGATCCTCGGCCTGTTCTATCTGGCCCAGCCGCTGACCACGGTCTTCGGCGCCCCGCTCGCCGGCTGGCTGATCGGCCGCCACGGGCTGTTCGGCCTTGAGGGCTGGCGCGTGATGTTCCTGTTCGTCTCGCTGCCCGCGATCGTGCTGGGCGTCATCGCCTGGTTCTACCTGATCGACCGGCCCGCCGACGCCAAGTGGCTCACGCCGGCCGAACGCGACTGGCTGACGAAGGAACTCGCCGCGGAGAACGCCCACAAGGCCGGTCACGAGGACAAGCACGCCAAGAGCGACCTCAAGGCCGCCTTCGCCAACGGCCGCGTCTGGGGCCTCGCGCTGGTCTACTTCGGCTTCGTCTACGGCCTGTACGCGCTCGCGTTCTTCCTGCCGACGATCATCAACGGCTTCCAGGAGCAGTACGACACCACGTTCAGCGTGATGGACAAGGCCTGGATCACCGCCATCCCCTATCTGCCCGCGGCGGTCGTGCTGTTCTTCTGGACCCGGCACGCCACCCGCCACGGCACCCGCACCTGGCACGTGGCGGGCCCTGCCGTCGTCGGCGGCGTCTCCATCCCCCTCGCCCTCTACATGGGCTCCCCGACCGCCACGGTCGCCGTGATCACCGTGACCGCCTGTGCGATCTTCGCCGCCCTGCCCGTCTTCTGGTCCGTGCCCTCGCGCTTCCTGACCGGGGCAGCGGCAGCGGCCGGCATCGCCCTCATCAACACCGCGGGGAACGTCGCCGGATTCGCGGCCAGCTACATCACCGGGTGGCTCAAGGACTGGAGCGGCGACTACTACGTACCGCTCTACCTCGTCGGCTTCTTCATGCTCCTGTCCGCCGTCCTGATGATCTGGCTCGCCACCCGCCATCGCACCGCCGAACCGGCCCCCGGCCCCGAGCAGCAGCCCCTGGAGGCCCTTCGATGACCCGCCTGATCAATGACCCCGCGGCCTTCGCCGACGAGGCACTCGAAGGCTTCGCCGCCGCGCACCGGCGCTGGGTGCGCCCCGTCACCGGCGGTGTCGTACGGGCGGGCGGGACCCCGGCAGGACAGGTCGCGGTGGTCATCGGCGGCGGCTCCGGCCACTACCCGGCCTTCTCCGGCCTGGTCGGCCGGGGCCTGGCCCACGGGGCGGCGGTCGGCAACGTCTTCGCGTCGCCGTCCGCGCAGCAGATCCGCTCCGTGGCCCAGGCCGCGCACGCGGGCGCCGGGGTACTGCTGATGTACGGCAACTACGCGGGCGACGTCCTGCACTTCGGGCAGGCCGCCGAGCGCCTGGCCGCCGACGGCGTCGAGGCGCGTACGTTCGCCGTCACCGACGACATCTCCAGTGCGGCCGTGGAGGAGTCGGCCAAGCGGCGCGGCATCGCCGGCGACCTGCCCGTCTTCAAGGCGGCCTCGGCCGCCGCCGAGCAGGGTCTGCCGCTCGCGGAGGTGCTGGCGGTCGCCGAGCGTGCCAATGCCCGTACCCGCTCCTTCGGCATCGCCTTCTCCGGCTGCACGCTGCCCGGCGCCGACCACCCGCTGTTCACCGTGCCCGAGGGCCGGATGGCCGTGGGCCTCGGCATCCACGGGGAGCCCGGCATCGGCGAGGAGGCCCTGCCGACGGCCGACGAGGCGGCCCGGCTGCTGGTCACCCGCCTGCTGGCCGAGTTGCCCGGCGATGTCGTCTCACCGTCCGGCGAGCGCGCCGCGGTGATCCTCAACGGGCTGGGTTCGGTCAAGTACGAGGAGTTGTTCGTCGTCTACCGCAAGGTCGCCGAACTGCTCGGCGACGCGGGTGTGGAGATCGTCGACCCCGAGGTCGGGGAACTCGTCACCAGCTTCGACATGGCGGGCGTCTCGCTCACCCTGACCTGGCTCGACGACCGGCTCGCACAGCTGTGGCGGGCCCCGGCCGACACCCCGGCCTACCGCAAGGGCGCGTTCGCCGCCCCGGAGGCCGCACCGGTCCCCGAGGCGGCGGCAGCGACCGGGACGACGGCCGACGAGACGGCCGACGACAGCCTGCCCGAGGCATCCGACGACTCCCGGCGGGCCGCGGGCACCGTCCTGGCGGCGCTGACCGCGATCGCCGACACCGTCGACACGCACGTCGAGGAACTGGGCCGGATCGACGCGGTGGCCGGCGACGGCGACCACGGCATCGGCATGCAGCGCGGCGCCACCGCAGCCCGGCAGGCCGCCGCCACCGCGTACGGGCTCGGCGCGGGCGCCGGTACCGTCCTCGCCCGAGCCGGGGACGCCTGGGCCGACAAGGCGGGCGGCACCTCGGGCGCCCTGTGGGGCACCATCCTGCGCTGCCTCGGCACGGCGCTCGGCGACCGGGCGGCGCCGGACGCGGACCGGGTGGCCGCGGGGGTCGCCGAGGCGTCCGCCGCCGTCCGCCGGCTGGGCGGCGCCGAGGTCGGGGACAAGACGATGGTCGACGTCCTGGTCCCGTTCGCCGACACGCTGACCGCCGCCACCGCGTCCGGGCTCGCCCTGACCGAGGCCTGGGACCGGGCCGCCGGCGCAGCGCAGTCGGCCGCCGCCGCCACCGCCGCTCTGCTGCCCCGCAAGGGCCGGGCCCGGCCACACGCCGAGAAGTCCCTCGGCACCCCGGACGCGGGCGCGCACTCCCTCGCCCTCATCACCCGCGCCGTCCACGGCGCCCTGCTCAGCCAGTCCACCCACCAGCACTGAGGAAAGCCGAGATGACCGACAAGCTCCGCATCGTCGTCGGATCCGACGACGCCGGCCACCAGTACAAGGAGGCCCTCAAGCGGGACCTGCAAGGCAGCCCCCTGGTCGCCGAGGTCACCGACGTCGGCGTCGACGCCGACGGTCACACCGCCTACCCCACGGTCGCCATCGCCGCCGCCGAGATGGTCGCGCGCGGCGACGCCGACCGGGCGCTGCTGGTGTGCGGGACCGGCCTCGGGGTCGCCATCGCCGCCAACAAGGTCAAGGGCATCCGTGCGGTCACCGCGCACGACTCGTTCTCCGTCGAGCGCGCGATCCTGTCCAACAACGCGCAGATCCTCACCTTCGGCCAGCGGGTCATCGGCCTCGAACTCGCCCGGCGGCTGGCCGCCGAGTGGCTCACCTACCGGTTCGACGAGACCTCGCCGTCCGCGGCCAAGGTCCAGCTCATGAGCGACTACGAGAACGACGAGGCAGCCGCCTGATGCCTGCCGCCGCACCACCGCCCGTGCTGCTGGGGGTGAGCCTGAAGATGTACTTCGGGCACCAGCAGACCCTCAACTGGGCGCGCCGGATCTCGGCCCTGGCCGAGCGGCATCCGGCCCTCACCTCCGGCGCCGCCCGGCTGTTCGTCCTGCCGTCGTTCCCGGCGATCGTCCCCTCGGCCGGCATCCTCGCCCCGTACGGCATCACCTACGGTGCGCAGGACATCGCCGCCGAGGACCGCGGACCGTACACCGGCGAGGTCGGCGGCCCCGCCCTGAAGGAGATCGGCTGCCGCTACGCCGAGGTGGGCCACGCCGAGCGCCGCCGTCTGTACGGCGAGGGCGACACGGTCGTCGCCGCGAAGACGGCCGCCGCCCTGCGCAACGGGCTCACCCCGGTCCTGTGCCTGGGCGAACGCGACCAGGCCGACCCGCGCGACGCGGCGGAGCGCACGGTTGCCGAGGCCGAGCGTCTGCTCCAGGGCCTGGACGGCGCCGTGGTCCTCGCCTACGAACCCCAGTGGGCCATCGGCGCGCCCGAACCGGCCTCCGCCGAGCACATCTCGACGGTGTGCACGGCCCTGCGCGGCTGGCTCGACTCCCGTCCGCAGCACGCCGGTTCGACCGTCATCTACGGCGGCAGCGCCGGACCTGGCCTGCTCACCCGGCTCGCGGGCGGCGTCGGGGGACTGTTCCTCGGCCGCTTCGCCCACGACCCGGCGAACGTCGAGGCCATCCTCGACGAGATCTGTTCCCCGGCCGCCACGGCGGTGGCCTGATGGCGTACGGCATCAGCACATACGCGTACTTCTGGCGTATCTCCGAGCGTGCCCCCGAGCCGCTGTCCCTCACCGACATGCTGCGTGACACCGCCGAACTGGGCGGCCGGGTCTTCCAGATCTGCGACTACGCGCCGATCGAGTCCTACGACGCCGCCCAACTCGCCGATGTCCGCGCCACCGCCCGGGACCTCGGTCTGCGCCTGGAACTCGGCACCCGCGGCATCCGTGCGGAGCGCCTGGACACCTACCTCCGCCTGGCCCGGGAACTGGACGTCACCCTGGTCCGCTCGATGCTCAACACGGCCGACCACCGGCCCGGCACCGCAGAAGCGGTCACCCTGCTGAAGCAGGCCGTCCCCCGGTACGCCGACGCCGGCGTGACCCTCGGCCTGGAGACCTACGAGCAGGTCGCCACCGACGATCTGCTGGCTGTCGTACGCGGGGTCGACAGCCCGCACCTCGGAGTGGTGCTCGACCCGGGCAACAGCGTCGCCCTGCTGGAGCGCCCCGCCGACGTCGTGGCCGCCACCGCGCCCTACGTGGTGAACATCCACGTCAAGGACTTCGCCTTCACGCGCCGCGACGGCTGGGTCGGATTCACCTACGCCGGCTGCCCGTTGGGCGAAGGGCTCCTCGATTACGCCGGCATGATCGCCGCCGTACGGCCCGCGGAGCGCGGCATCAACCAGATCGTGGAGCACTGGCTCCCGTGGCAGGACGAGGGCTTCGAGGCCACCGCCCGGCTCGAACACCAGTGGACGCAGCACAGCATCAACACCCTTCTGAGGAGCGAGTAATGGCCACCGAGATCCAGACCCGGGCCGACGTCGTGACCGTCGCCGTCATCGGGGCCGCCGGCAAGATGGGCCAGCGCGTCTCCAACAACCTGGTCAAGAGTGACTTCCGGGTGCTCTTCAGCGAGGCCTCGCCCAAGGGCCAGGAGCTGATCCGCGGGCTGGGCCGGGAGCTGACCGCGTCCGCCGACGCCGCCGCGGCGGCCGACGTGATCATCCTCGCGGTCCCCGACGTCGTCCTCGGCAAGGTCTCCGAGGAACTGGTGCCGCTGATGAAGGCGGGCGCCGTGGTCCTCACCCTCGACCCGGCCGCCGCCTACGCGGGCCTGCTGTTCGCCCGCGACGACATCCACTACGCCTGCGCCCACCCCTGCCACCCGTCGGTGTTCCTGGAGCGCACCACCAAGGAGGAGTGGCAGGACACCTTCGGCGGCATCGCCGCCCCGCAGGAGGTCGTCGCCGCGTACGAGGGCGGGGACGAGGCCAAGCAGAAGCTCGCCGAGTCCGTGATCCGCGTGATGTACGCGCCGGTGGTCGACGTGCACTGGGTCACCGTCAAGCAGCTGGCCGTGCTGGAGCCCACGCTCGTCGAGACCATCGCCTGCATGGTCGGCGCCCTGCTGACCGAGGCACTGCACGAGACGGTGCACACGGTCGGCGTGCCGGAGAAGGCGGCCCGCGCCATGCTCCTCGGCCACACCCAGGTCGCGCTGGCCAACACCCTCAAGGGTTCCAACCCGTTCTCGGACGCCTGCCTGATCGCCATGGACTACGGCCGCGAGTCCATCGTGCGCGACGACTGGAAGAAGGTCTTCGAGGACGAGGAGTTGGACAAGGTCATCACGCGCATGCTGAAGATCAAGGAGATCAGGCGCTGACCCGCGCGATGTGCTGAGGCCTGTGCCGCACCCCGCTGCGAGGGGCGGTACGGGCCTCGGTCTGCCCCGCCCTCGTCACCCCGTCCCGTCATCCGCACAACCGGCCGTCCCCGTGCGGCCGCCACCAGGAGAGTCATGCCTTCCTCGCCTTCGCCCCTCGACTGGACCGAGTTGGACCAGCGGGCGGTGGACACCGCGCGCGTCCTGGCCGCCGATGCCGTACAGAAGGTCGGCAACGGCCATCCCGGTA